>JAUIEW010000419.1 GCA_030429365.1 Phycisphaerae bacterium | reverse complement strand
CTTAGACCGCCATCATCTCTCAAACCGCAAGTCGCGGTTTGTACTGCGTTGCTTCTGCGGGGACAGCCACCCCCTGGGCGCGAAGCATGTTCGCCCGGGTCAAGACCGTTGCCCCATTCAATAAGTTCTTCGCGACAGTGACGGCATCGCGATTCTCAGGTTTTTCCAATTCCGTCCCGCGTACCCACTCGTTAAACGCCCCCATCGACGGACCGCACCAGACTTGAAAGTCGGCTTGGCGTGATGCATCGCCCGAGTTTGCCCAGTTCGAGGATTGCCCGAGATAGGAACGGAACACGAGGGCCATCTTGTGCTTGGGATCGCGTTCTGCTTTTTGAATCTGCGCGGGATCGCGCGTCGCGAAATAGGCGCTGGTGCTCTGCCACGCTTCGTCAATCGTGCAGCGAAGGTAATCGCGTTCGAGCGATTGACGATGGGCAGCCGGCAGTTCGTCGAGGTTTGGATACGCGCGGTACCACTCGTACAACTTCTTTGCCCGCATCGCGAACATCGTGCCGCGCTTAAGCACCTGCACCTGCACGCCCATCTCAAACATGTCAGCCGCCGGCGCCATGATGACGTCGGCTTGGCTTGCGTCGGCGAGCATCTTTCGCACGAGATCGCACGTTCCGGATTCGATGCACGCCTGATTGATCGAACCAGTCAGGACATATGACGCGCCCATCGCAAAAGCGGCGGCCACCGATGACGGCGTCGCGATTCCGCCAGCCGCTCCGACGCGAAGGGCTTGGCGATAACCGTATTGACTTTGCATCGTGTCGCGAAGTGCGAGCATCGTTGGCAAAAGCGCGAGGGCGGGTCGATTGTCGGTATGCCCACCACTGTCCGCTTCGGCAGTGATGTCGCTGGCGACGGGAATCTCGCGGGCCATCTGCGCCTGCGTTTCCGTCAGGTCGCCGCTGGCGATGAGCTTCGCGAGCATGTCATCGGGCGGTGGTGCGAGGAAACGCTTGGCCACCTCAACGCGCGACACCTTCGCGACAACGCGATTCGGCGTGATCACCGTGCCATCTTCATCACGCGAAATGCCCGAGAGACGATACCGAACCAAGGGCAACGTCAAACCGAGAAATGCAGCCGCACTGACACATCGCACGCCGTATTTGAGATAAAGATCAACGACGGCTGACTCGAGGGCGGCATCGTCTGGGCTGTGGATCAAATTGAAACCGTATGGCAGGTCGCCGACTTCGCTTTGAATCGTCCTGATCGCCTGCTCAACGCGCTGCGGACTGAGGCCAGCCGCTCCGAAGAAACCCATCATCCCCGCGCGGGCCATCGCGATCACCAAACGCTCCGAAGCGATACCGTTGGCCATCGCACCAGACACGTAGGCAAAGCGAACGCCCATCTCATCGCGAAAACTCGCGTCGCCAAGCTGGTCAGCGGCTACGGGCGGAACGTACGCGAGAACCGGGTGGGCAGTCTTGTCGGCATCGCTGCCCAACGTGGCGGATCCGGTGTTGGACGCGCCGATTTGCCCATCGACATCAACGATGAATATCGGCTGATCCGATTGATGAATCAGTGCGGTCAGCTCGGGGTCGCCAAACTTGATCGCGCCGGGATCACCCGTCCAGAAACCACGCGGGCTCGTCAATGCGGATGCAGCACGCGGGTGAGTTGTGGGTATGGTAAGCACAACAGTTTTTCCAGTGGCTGTCTTGTTTTCCAGTGACTGTCTTGCAGGTTTATTGAGGTCAGCTTGCAGCGGTAACGGTTGATCCTCACGCCCGGATCACCGCGCCGCCAATCCAACGCTATCGAAAATCCAACGTTATTTTGTAGCCGGCTGACGTTTCGGAAACTTCGACTCGGCTTCTTTGAGAACGAGCGGAAGTTGAAACACGACGTTTTCTTCGGCGGTGGTGCACATGCGAACATTGTCTGCGCCCAGTTCCTTCAATCGCACGATCACCGACTGCACCACTTCGTCCGGGGTACTCGCCCCACCAGTCAGCCCGACCAACTCGACGCCATTCAACCAATCGGGGTTTAACTCGCTCGCATTATCAATTCGATAACCCGGCACCCCGCGACGCTGCGCCACTTCCACAAGCCGCGCTGCATTGCTCGAATTGTGCGAACCAACCACCAGCAACAAGCCGATGCCCGTCTCGCACATTTCCTTAACCGCGTCCTGTCGATTCTGCGTGGCGTAGCAGATGTCTTCCGTCGGCGGCAACTCCAGATGCGGAAAGCGCTCGCGAAGTGCGTTGACCACAACCTTCGTGTCATCCACGCTTAGCGTCGTCTGCATCAGGACCATCAGCTTTTTGTCGGACGGCAGTTCAACCGTACCGGCTTGCTCGACATCCTCGACCAGCGTGATGTGGTCGGGGGCATGGCCCATCGTGCCTTCAACTTCTTCGTGCC
>JAUIEW010000130.1 GCA_030429365.1 Phycisphaerae bacterium | reverse complement strand
TGCCAATGTCAGCCGGTGACGCGAATCCTGAACCGGCGATCACCACACCTTCCTGGACCACAACCTGATTGTTCACCACGATCATCTCGTCGGTCGCGATGTCGCCAGTTGTATCACCAATGTACGCGTAGTTGGTTCCGGTTGCATCGACGCGCAGACTGCCAGTCACGAAGCCCTTGATTGGATCGGTTCCGCCGCCAAGTTGGCCGGTTGGCACCGTGACCTCCTCCTGTGCCTCGATGATGACACCGTTCTTGCTCAGCAGGAATCGGTCCATCGACGACGACAGGGTCGTATCCGCATCAAACCAGATCGTATTGTCTGAGACGATGTTCACAGCGGCCAACGATGAACCAAAGTTTCCACCGGTCGCCGGCGAAACATTGCCCTCGCGGGCGATGACCACATGCGTCGTGCCGTCGGAACGAACGACAACTTCGTCGGCACTGGTTGAGTTGTTGGTGTTCGTCGCAAATGCAAACTGTCCGCTGTCATTAATCGACAACTCCTGATCAATTGCGCCGACCTGGTCGCTCGCATCAAGCGTCGTCACACCTTCCTGAATCTTTACTTCGCTGGAACAGAGGCTGCCGACGATAATGACTTCATCCACCGCCGTACCCAAGTCCGTGTCGGCCGACAAAACCCAGGTCTTGCCATCCGGGCTGCGATAAGGACGATCAACACCTGAGCCAAACTTCGCTCCAGCCAGTCCGGGAACATCTGACGTTGGGCTGCTTACAATGTTGGAGAACACGCCAACAGCCAACCCGGCTGCATCGTCAATCACCAAAGTATTGACCAAAGCATTGTTGTTGACCGGATCAGGGTCGGTTTCAAAACCGCCACCACTAACCGAACCGTGGCAAACAGGTCGGCCGGCCTCGTTGGTGTCCACGACGATCGTGGTCATCAAGCCATTGCTACCAGCCGGAACGCTCCCAATCGCATACGTCACAACGCCTCCAAACGGTGAACCGTCGTGAACGCCTGGAGCGCCAACGGAAGCAACACTGACGCTGTCGTCAAGCGTCACGCTTGCACTGACGCCAGTCGCATCCGATGGTCCGTCGTTATCCACGCTGACTTCGTAGGTAATCTGACCACCGACCGGAAGCACCGGATCGGGCGCGTCGGAAATGGTCATCACCAGATCAGTCGTCAACTGGAAGAGCGTATCTTCGGTATTCGAGTTGTTGCCGAGTTCTTCATCAGTCTCAGTTCCCGTGACGGACGCATCAACATTGATGACCCCCTGAACTGTGACGTTCGCCGCGACGGCAAAGCTGGCATCCCCGTTGTTGGGCAGCGTACCGACATTGATCGTCACCACACCGGCTGCGTGATTCGCCGCCGGATCTGACAAACCGGCATTGAATGTTGTGGTTGGGTCGAGGTTCATGGTGACAACGACGTTCGTCGCACTGGAAGGTCCAGCATTGTGAACGTCGAGCGTGTAAATGATTGCACCGCCCGGAACCGTCAGCGGATCGGGGCTGTCACTGACCGTGATAGAGAGATCCGTCTTCTTGCCGACTTCCGTCTCATTCACGGCATCGTTGTTGCCGGGAACGCTGTCAACCGCCCCACCGGTCACGCTTGACGATGTCGTGTAGATGCCAGCCGTCGCCGCATTGGCGACGAATTTGTACGTCCTGACAGCATTGGCGCCGATCGTCCCAAGGTTGGCCGTCACGACTCCGGCTGCATGAACAGCCACGGCATCCGATGCACCTGCATCAAACGTCAGACCTCCGTCCAATGTACTTGTCACAACAACGCCCGAAATTGGCGAATCGCTGTTGTTTCTGACTTTGACCGAGTAGGTCACGTCGCCGGGAACCATAACCTGAGGATCAGGGCCATCGACGACAACCAGTTCCAAATCACCTGAAGGACCGGCTGGCTCGGTGACGGTGATTTTGTAAACACCTTCAACCAACGTGGTCGTACCACCAGCACCATCAGGGTCAACATCGAGCGGAAGGTAAATAGAGACGTTTCCTGCCGCATCGCGGTCGCCCACGACCATGGCGTTCGTGAAGACTTCAAAGTCGTCAACCGTTGCACCGTTGTCAGCGCCGTCAATGACGCCGTCGCCATTGAAGTCAACAAGATCGTCAAGACGTAGCAGGACTTGATCGTTGTATACCAGGCATGTGCCGCCCGGGCTTAGCTGCCAGACAACAGCCCAGTCGCCATTGTTGTTCATGTCGGCTGCTTCGATCGATCCGCTAAGTGTATCCGCTCCAAGGGAATCACCTTCACGCAGGTGAATGACGCCATTAAGAACGAGATATTCGTCCGTGGCTGTAGCCCCGGTCGTGTCACCGGTGAACAGGTATTCACCCATGTCGCTGATGCCGAAGAAGTCAAAACCAGTTCCCCATTCTTCGGTACCGTCGCCACCAATCGCGACCGGAACGACTTTGCCTTCCTGAACAAGTTGACCATCGAGGAATAGACCGGCACCGTCCATGATCACGGCATGGTCTTCCGCACTTGGCACATCCGTGCCTGTGGTCTCCATGATTCCGTCTAGAATGTAGGCACTGCTGAAACGCGAAAACTTGTAACTGAAATCGATACTGCTTCCGGCATCGAGTGGTCCCGGCAAACCCGGTAGTTCATCACCGGAATACAGAATTGGTGTTTCGCTGTCGGTCGCCCAGATGCCGCGGGCACTTGTGCCGCCGCCAACGGTCGTCCGTGTGCCGCCTGAAAAGTGACCAAGGCCATTGGCGTCCATCGTCGGCGCTGACGCGAAGGACCAAAACAATCCCGCCAGCGGGCCGGTTGTGATCTCAACACCTTCGACTGCAAATCCAATTGTGTTGACCCACGCAGAGTCGAATCCGCCATCCGGTCCTCCGCTCCCATTTGCGCTGTAGCAGACATCGCCGAAGTCACTTAAGCCAAATCGTGACTCAAAACTCGTCTGCACCAGCGGACCCTCGGTCGTTTCCGTGAAGATGACGCCCGGCGCCGAGACGCCATCGACCGATCCGTAAATGTGGCTCAACGTACCCGCATTCAGCGTGGTCGCCCATCCACCGATGCTGTTGACGGCAACGTTGTTGATCGTGCCAACGTTGTCGCCAGGAAAACCATTTGAATCCACTTCGTCGCCTTCGTTGACGAGCGAAGTGGCAATCTGCCCCTGCGTGACGCTTGCGCCAACGGCAAAGGCCATGATTGCGAAAACTCCCGCGATCCTCCGCGCACGATTCTGATTTGAATCCGAATTCCGTTTGAAGAGATTCAACATGCTTCGTCCCTCGCAACTAATTGTCGTGTCCGATTTCCGATCGATGCGGTGCGCTATGGATGACGACTAGTGCCCCGCATTCCTGATACATTGCAAACGCACCCGATTGGGAGCGATTGGTTCGCAAGAAACAACTGGCGCAACTTCGGCTTGGCGGCCGTTGATTCAGTCGCCAAATTCGGCGCAATAAAAAAAGAGATACGCGCACCCTGCGCATATCTCCCTCAATCCCTGTTCGCGAAGCCCTCTATGGTCGCAAACGTTTCAGTTGTTTAATCCCGCCCTTGGTGAATCTGCTGGCGATTAAATTCACCTAGGCCGATTATCCCTAAACTATCGGACCAAAGTCAACGAAGTTGTGTCAAATCTGTTTCACATTCTAGTGGTCAACTGCGAACGGCTCTCGCGTGTCCGTCGCGCCATGTCCCATTGATCCAGAATCTGAACGCGGCAAGTGCTGCTATCGCAATGCGAGCCGACCGCGCTTTCCCTATTTTAACATTCAGGCTGCCACCTTGGATTGCCGCAAGCAGAAGCTGCGGGCGTGGCGGCTTGGACGCCGCCCAAGGGTGGAGCTGCACGCGACTCGGCTGGCGTGCGCAAGAAACGGATCGCGGTGGCGAAAAATCTGGAAAAAGGCCGCACTGCCACCCCCAAGACCCTCGACGGAACGGAAATAGGCAATACAATTCGCAGCACGTCGCGTCAGTATTTGACGACAATTTGGACGAAAAGACGGATCCCGTCTCGGAATCCAAGGAGAGGTGGCTGAGCGGCTTAAAGCACCGGTTTGCTAAACCGGCGTACTGGTATAAAGCCGGTACCGGGGGTTCGAATCCCCCCCTCTCCGTTCCTTCCAACGATGTCCTCGCATTCCAAGACCGTATCACAATTGAGCCAATCGATGCGGCGGGCGGCACCACTAGGATTCTTGCGCGCTTGCCGATGCCGGGTCTTCCATGACTTGTTCACACAGAGTGGTTGGTCGATCGCTCTGCCGTCGTCCGCAGCGGTTGGTCACGTCCATCACGCCAGCCGTCAACATGAACGAAACGCAAATCAAGTCATGAACGGATCAATCGATTCCCCTCAATTCGTGCCCAATATGGGCATTAAGAATGCGCTAAAAATCGCTGCATCAAACGCGAAAGAATTCGCACACAATCGCAGACTTCGAGGGTTCCAGAATTCGCAGTCGATTGCCTCGCGCCGCTTCAGAGAACTTCGACATCCTCATTTTTGACACTGCGATTGCGAAAAAACACCGTGATGGGATTGCATCAATTCGACGCTGGCTTGGAACATTTGACTTTGAAAATCCGCTTCCGCAAACGACATATAGGACATTGCCGACCTAGCAACCAACTGTCGCGAATCATCCGGAGCACATTCGTCTTTTGCGCGATTTGACACTTGATATACTGTGGTTCCGTTGATGAAGTTGATCCTTCATTTGCACTTGTCATCTTGGGGTGAGGAATGAACGGCATGGCCGCGACCGACAGCAAGAAAGCTTCCGCAACGTTGAGTAACCGAGCGTCGATTCTTGTCGTAGAGGATGAAGACGATCTGGCCAAGATGCTTCAGTTCAATCTGGAGCGCGACGGTTACGGTTGCACGGTGGCCAACTCCGGCGACAAGGCGCTGGAGTACATTCGTGAAAACCCACCGAACCTCGTCCTTCTTGATCGCATGCTTCCGGGACTGACCGGTGACGATGTCATCATGACCTTGCGGCGCGAACCGAAAACCGCGCACATCCCAGTCATCATGCTCACCGCCAAAGCCGAAGAAGACGATCAACTTGTCGGTTTCGCATTCGGCGCCGACGATTACGTTACCAAGCCCTTCTCAATGAAAGTGCTCCTCGCCAGGGTGGCGGCTGTTGTTCGACGCCCGAAGCAACCGTCCGAAGACGACACTGTGATCAAAGCCGGCCCGGTCGCGCTCAACGTCACGCGCTACGAAGTCACGATCAACGGCAAGAAGATATCCCCCACCGCGACGGAGTTCCGAATTCTCGCAGCCCTCTTGCGCGGGAAAGGGCGTGTGTTCAGCCGCAGCCAACTCTTGAACCAGGCATTCGGTGAAAACGTCATCGTCACCGACCGAACGATCGATGTCCACGTCACCGCGCTCCGCAAGAAACTCGGAAACGCCGCCAAATGGCTGCAAACGGTGCGTGGCGTGGGTTACACTTTCCGTGAACCATCATCGAACTAATCCCCGCCTGCTGTTACAATCGGCTACGAAATCCTTGGCAGCTTCTGGCGCGCCGGATTCCGACTCGATCCGTGAGCCGAATTTCTTGAACGATTCGCGACGACCATCATGAGACAACATCGAAGTCGGTTCTTCTGGAAGCTGTTTGTGGGACATGTTGTCCTGCTTACAGGTGCGCTGGTTGTCTGCGTCTGGCTGATCATCGACGAGGTCGATCAATTCTACGAATCGGAATTGACCGAACACCTTCGCGGATACGCCACGCTGCTACGGGAACGATCGGCTGGCCGATTCGACGCAGACCACATGGATCAACTGGACAACCTGGCCAAGACCAACGGCGTCCACGAATTGCGGACGACGTTCATCCTCGCGGACGGCACGGTTCTCGGCGACACGTTGGCCGACCCAGCGACCATGGAATCGCACGCCAACCGCGAAGAAGTACTCGCCGCGACATTGTCCGGATTCGGTGAAAGCACCCGCTGGTCGGACACGGTCAAGCAGCACATGAAATACGTGGCGCTTCCTGTCATCGACCAGAATGGACTGCAGGGCGTGGTGCGTGTGGCTCTTCCAATGCGAAGCATCGCCGCACGACTGGAGTTGGCCCAGGCGCTGATCTGGCAGGTGGCGGCTGTTGCACTCTTCGTGGCGGTTGGATTGGCCTTGGGGTTGACGCTCATGTGGAGTCGCCGCATCGAGCGAGTCACGTCGGCGGCGCGACTAATTTCGCGCGGTGAGCTTTCGAGCGACATCGACGTCGAAGGCCGTGACGAAATCGCGATGCTCGCTCGCTCCGTGAATCGCATGCGCGGGAGCTTGTCCACGCAGTTGAACATGATCGACCGGCAGCGCCGCACGCTTCAATACATGCTGACACGTTTGGATGAAGGCGTTGTCGTCGCCAACTCCGATGGCGTCGTTATCCTGGCCAACCCTGCCGCTTGGAAACTGCTGCAGGTTTCAGAACCAACCACGTCATCGGACGAACCACCACCGATTGAGGCGCTACCGGAAGCACTTCGGGAATTTCTCACGCCCGATGACAGCCAAGAATACAAGGGACGAATCGAACGCCGCATCACCATCGGCGAAGGCGAATCGCTATCCATCCTGCTGGCGCGGGTGTCGAGAATTTCACTGCCCGATTACACCCAGTCGGCTGACGTCGCCACGACGAAGGACGGCCGCATTCTCGTCCTGACCGATGTGACCGAATTGACGCGGGCAACGCAGATCAAAGCCGACTTCGTGGCAAACGCTTCGCACGAGTTGCGTACGCCATTGACCGCCATTCGGGCGGCGATTGAAACGCTCATTTCAATGAACACAGAGCGTGGCGCCACCGAAGACGCCCCGCTGCTGGATATCATTGACCGCCACAGCGAACGACTTGGGATGATGGTCGCCGACCTCCTGGACCTTTCCTGGTTGGAATCCGGGACGACGCGGGTCACCCCCTCTGCTGTCGATCCTCAGGAATTGCTTGTCGATCTCGGCGAGCGCTTCGCAGATCGTCTCTCCGCGCAGAAAATCAATTGGAACACCGTCATCAAAGACGAGCACGCCGCGGATAATCGCGAACTGCAAACCGACGTCAGACTCTTGAACATGGTGTTGAACAATCTCGTGGATAACGCCATTAAGTTCACCCCCAGCGGCGGTTCAATCAGCGTGCTAGCCACCCGTCTCGAAAACGAATACTCGTTTTCTGTCAGCGATACGGGCGTCGGGATTCCGCCGGAGGATCAGTCCCGCATTTTTGAACGCTTCTATCAAGTCACGCGAGCCCGCAGCGGCGTCAAGCGGGGTACGGGCTTGGGGCTTTCCATCGTTCGGCACGCGGTTGAACAGATGGGCGGGCGACTTGAACTCAAGAGCGCAATAAATGAGGGGACGAGCATCCGTGTGCTCGTCCCCCTATCTCCACCGAGTACATTGACTGACGTAGACATTCAAAGTCATACGGCGGTGTAATGCACCCTGTCAATTCAATGTTGACTGCGTCTAGTTAAACGCCGTCTGGAAGAAGTGATAGTCTTCCGTATCGACGTCCGCGTCCTGATCATAGTCAAATTGGTCGCAACCCGAGAGAATTCCGCCGCCCGGTCCGGTCACGCAATCGATGAATTCATCGTCTACCACAGGAAGCACGGTCGCCGAGATCGCTGCCGGATACGTCGACGATGCCGGGTTACCGTTCTCGTCGGTATGCCCCACCTTGACGCCTTCGGGCGTGCTCGATGTGAACTTGGCCATGGCAGCCGCTTGAACGTCAACGTTGGCCGATCCATCGCCAATCGCCCGCAAGGTCACGCGGTACATCGCGGTTACGCCTGAAAGTCCTTCCGTGAAACTCGTCGTGTAGCCATTGACATTTTCCACGCCCAGGTCGCCACCGACGCCGACTGGCGACTCCAACGAACTGCGCGTCGTGCTGAACGAACCCATCGCATCAATCGACTCGACGCGCAACACATTGCCCGAGTCAATCAGGACATCGTGAACATACTGCATGACGCCGTTCTCTTCGCCACCAGTCAAATTCGCACCGCTGGTCACCTCGCCGCTGACGGTGACTTCAACAAAGTCGCCGAATTCAAGGGCCGAGAGTGGGCGGCCGCTCGGCACAACGGTTGACGCGGTGATCGCGATATCGACGCCTGCATTTGAATTGAGCGTTACGCCAGTGGCCGACGGCGTGGTGCTGTCATAGGTGATGCCGTTTACTTGTCCAGTGGTGTTGCCTTGGAAATTCAGCGTCCACTGCAGGTCGCTGGCTTCAATACCATTGGTGCCGGTTGCATCCACATCCCAGGGTCGCGTCTGCGTCGCGGGATCACCTTCGTCGCCTTCAGGAGCCGCGTCATATGAATTGCTGAAAATCCAATCGTCGTTACCGAAGACAGCCGCGATCTTGGCAATATCGTCCGCATCACAATCGCCGTCGCGGTCGCTGTCACCCGGAATGAACGGAACGGCCAGCGGGTTGATGCGACCGGGCATGAGCTGGTAAGTCATCGTCATGGTGAAGTCGTAGTCAGCCCCCATACCATCATCGAGCCATAATGGGACGATCACCTCAAACGGCTGAATCGCATCGGGATCGGGGTTGGCAGCATTGGTGTAGAAGTTGTTCGGGCCCGGAACGACGCCCATGAGTGCGGTCACGCCGGTCTCGCCGCGAATCCACTGCTCGGTGGCGGTGTCCTGCCAGTTGTTGCCGTTGGTCATTTCGCCCGTGCCGCCTGCAACCGGTGCCCATCCGTCGCCCTTGGTGCGGTAGTCAACGCGGGTCAGCGCATCCGGATTGAAACCGTTGGGGTCTTCGAGGGCGTGAACGCTGCGCTGCGGCAAACCTCCGTCAACACTACCCACGTCGGAAGTCCGATCGTCGAGATCATATTCCCAACCGCGACCATTCTCGTAGCTCACTTCGTCCACAACTTCGAGGTCGTCAGACACATCGCCCGGCGTGCTCGCGCCTTTCAGGTCAAGCGTGTCGCCACCGAGGTTGTTGGGGTCACCGCGATCGATGTTGCCGTCGCCATACTGGTCTTTCATCATCCCGTCATTGTTGTCGAGCACCGGGGTGACGAGTTCCGTATCGTGCTTGATATCCTTGCCCCAACGCAAACCGATGGGGTTGGTTGGGTCGGCTTCGGTGTTACCGGGACGATTGCGAATGAGCATGATCGTCTTGGAGCCATCGTTTTGCAGTCCGCCCGGATTGTCGAGGAGCCCGTTCCAGATACCGTCTTTCTGCGTGGTGTCATTGGTGTGTCGCCACCGCCGAAAGGTGCTGTCCGGCAAAATCTCCGGGTAATTCCCAGCCAGGCCCGAACCGATCACCAGAATTCCGTTGTCGCCAAGTCGAAGACCATCGAGGCTGAAGAACTCATCGATTTCAGGCGTCACGCCGGGCAACGGGGGAATGCTGCCCAACGGGAAGAATTTCTGCTCGGTTCCGTCGAGGTTGGCAATCGCATAACCGTCAAGCTTCATGCCGGGCGTGCCCATCAATTCGATGTACTCTTCGGCTTCATCTGTTCCACCCGGAGGATTGATGAAGATTTCGTTGATAAAGACAGCGCCAAACGTCGGCGCCGCGAACATCGCAACCGCCCAACCCAGCGCAATAGACTTCTTTGTCATTGAGTTTCCCCTTCTCGTGTAATTTCAGTAAGACCGTTAGAACGGTTGTTTCTTTTGAACTGCTTATTTCAATTCCCATTCCGCCTTCGAACGACGTCCGAGACCGATCACGCCGTCAAAAACCTGGTTGTCCAGATCGTCCTGCACATGCTCCAGTGGATTGGTTGAGGTCACTGTCAATTTGAATTTTCCGTCTCGAATTTTGTCGACGAATTTACCGACATGAGCGTCGGCGAAGAGGATCTCAGCACGAATGCGGTTGCTCGCGCCGCCGTCGTCAAAGCGATACGTCTTGCCGAATCCGTGCGTCGGGCCAAAGTCCGTATAGCTTTGAACCCCGAAGGGCCCACCGCCGTATGGTCCATCCGTCATCGTTCTGACCGTTTTTCGCTCGGAGAAAATACTGCCGCGGTATTGGTCGTCGATCTTCGGCGCACCGTCACCAAGCAACGGCACGTTGGCGGCTGGCACATTGCGCATCGATGTCACCCGCAGCGGCCCAAGTGTGGTCTCGACGCGTTTCCAATTGATGTCGCCCGACGAAGACGGCCAATCCGCCTGCATCCGAGCCATGTACCAGGATTGCGTGTAATTGGAGTTGTAACCGCGGCGAATCAGGTCGTCTGCTTCCTCGGTGGTATAGAAACCGGCGGGACCGCCAGCCGTCGGACCGGCGCCGAGTTTCTGGTTCACTTTTGAGCGGTTGGTCGGACAGAGCATTTCGTTCGGGTATGCGTACTCGCCGTTGACCATGTCTGCGATCCAGCCAATTCTGTCCACTGGACCGTCGCGGCCGTTGTCTACATCAGGATCGAACGCACCGCTGCAGAAGTAATCATTGTTGCTTCCGGCATACGTGTAAAAAGCCTTTCCCAAACCCGCGAGATGCGACGCGCACACGACTTCTTTCGCTTGTTCGCGGGCGTTGCGCAGTGAAGGCAAAAGGATTGAGATGAGCAGGGCTATGACAGAAACAACCACGAGAAGTTCAACGAGTGTGAACGCCGAACGCTTGTTGCTTCTGAAACGGTACACCAAACAACGATCCATGTTGCAAACTCCAGTTGATTCAACCCGACCGTGTGCCACAATTCGATGCGGCATGAACTTGTCGAATCGCTGACATCTCAAACGCCAGCGAGCCCGCAGGCCCGGGATGTACATTCCCCGGAGCCTGAGGGCCTATGCTTATTCAATTCAGACTGCGAAGAGTCGGCTTTGAAACGTCAACATCGTTGACCGCGCGGTTTCAAAGCCCAACCCGTATTGAACAATTCGCAAATACCTATGACTGACGACGACGCATCATGATGCATGCCGCACCCGAACAGAGCAGCAGAATCGATGCCGGCTCGGGAACCGCGCCCGGTGAACCAACCATGGTCACGAGGAAGTCCGGGCTCGGTCCGATGTTGTCGTTGAAGAACTGGGCCGATTCATAAGCACCGTTGACACCGTCAACTGAAAGCTGCACCGTGCCGCCGATCTTCTCAAAGGTCTCAAAGTCGCCGCTTGATGCATAAGCCAGCGTATCGATGACCGTGCCATCACCGAGCATCAGGTTGGCACTGTCACCGCCCTGTCCCAGGCCACCACCGCCATTGGTGTGACCAACGTTTGCAACCGAACCCCAGATCGCCGTGAATTCTTCAACTGCGGTCGTGTAGGTGACGTCATCTGCCGGTGCGGTATCGAGCAAGAAGATTGCCGTCTCGCCCTGATTCAAAACGAATGAATCCAAGTTGCCGCCGTCACCGATGTTCGGGCCGTTGTCGTCGTACCAGTAGTTGCCGGTGTCAGCCGGGGTCGTGCCGAAGTTCGTGACTTCGATCCAGTCCGCCGTTCCGTCTTCACCCGAGAGACCGGTCCAGGTTTCGGTGATCTGCAAATCGATCGCCGCCATCGCCGACGGCGCAATTGCAAAGCCAGCCGCAATTGCCATGATTCCAAGTTGTGCCTTCCGCATGTCTTTTCCACCTCCAATGAAAGATCCATTCGACGGGCAAGCCAACAAAAGTAAGCCGCCACGAGAGGCTTGGAATGGTGGCCATCATCTGTTCTCCGCGTATGAACGACTCGTTAAGATTTGATTAAGTTGAGCGGGGCTTCCCGGGGTGAATTCGACTGCACACCTGTGAATTTAGGACGAAGATTGCAGATAAGTCGGAGAGGCGATTGGGGCGAATCGTTGCGTCTGCTTGGCCACCATTCTGGTGATGCGAAGCCATGATCAATAGGGCGAACGATCGCGCCATCCATCTTTGGACGCTGCCCTTGTCAATCGGTCCATCGTCGAAATGTCAGTCAACAGATTCCGCTTCAATCGGTGTAACTCACAGAGCGCACGCCGGCAGCGTCATTCGAGTATCCAACGATGCCATCCAAGGCTTTAGGCAATGATGACTGGCAAACGAATTGCGTCATCCACGCGAATCGGCGATCGCTTGCGCGAAGTGCACCTGGTGATCAACGATACATCCCCTCGCGCGGATTGACGTGGTCTACGGTCGTAGTGCGTGTGGCCTACCCATACCATCTCGCAAAATCAGCTACGCACTTGCGCTTCCAACTCCTTGATCCGCAAGCGCAGGGTTCGGACCGTCTCCTCGATTTCGTCGGCTGTGAATCGCGCTTTGATATGTTTTGGGCAATTGACGTCCCATGCATCGATGTGGAATAGAATCAATCGTTCTGGCTCACTTCCATAGTCGGAATCGACGAGTTTGTCGCGTGACACCGAGTCGCTTTCGACGACCTCAGCCCGCCCCCAGATCTTCACACGCCGCCGATTCGCATGGTCTATCAGGAAGATGAACGCCTTGGGATTGTCGTTGAGATTCCCCACTGTGATGTATTGGCGGTTGCCGCTGAAGTCGGCAAAACCCAACGTCTTTGCATCGATGACCTTGAGAAATCCGAGTGGGCCGCCTCGATGCTGCACGTAAGGTTGACCTTCGGCGTTTGCCGTCGCGATGAAAAACGAATCACGCTCGGCGATGAATTCCGCGAGTTCCGGCGTGATGGCGTCGCTCCAACCACCCCGCTGCTCCATCGAGGCATAACTGCTGCGCGAACCAAGTCGCTCTTGGACGGCTTTGACCGATGGCGTGAATGCAATATCACTGACAGGGCGTGTCATGGCAGATTCTCCCAAGTCGAATGGCGCGGACCGACGGTAGATGAAACAACCATCGGTCCACGCCATTGTTCCCTAGTTGGACTTTTGAACCGACTGACTCTTGCCCGAATGTCGCTCATTCGCAGCCGAGCGAACGGAGGGCGTTTTCATCGCGTGGACTTGCTCGACCGCCGCAGGCTTCTCTTGCGAATCCGGTACGGGTGCACTGGCGTGCGGTGGACTCGCCGGTGTGCTTGTCAATGCCTTGACAGCTTCATCGGTCTTCCAGACATGGCTGGCGATCATGCGGAAGTTCACCAAGGCGGCTTGGTATCCATCATAACCGGGCACGATTGCAGCAGCCGACGCGTCGCTAACAACCGCAACTTCAAACCCCTGCTCCACCAACTCCCGCATGTGCGACTCGGTGCAGAGGTTTGCAGACATGCCGGCAAGGATCACCTTATCGATGCCGCGCTTGCGAAGTTGCAGGACCAAATCGTTCGATTCCGGTCCGTAAACTTTGTGCGGACTAACCACGACAGTTTCGCCATCCTCAATGTAGGGTTTGTACTGCTTCAACCAATCGGCGCCGGAACCTGCAAAACCGTCGATGTTCAGCGCACCTTTTCGATCGAACATGCCGATCTTGTGCATCAGTGCTTCCAACGCCCCTTCAAACTTCCATTGGTGATCGTGTTTGTAGTAGTAATGTGGCGACACAAACACAGGTATGTCGTTGGCTTTCGCAGCTTTGAATAGCGCCTCAATGTTCTCGACCGTCCGATTCTCGGTCACGTTCTTGCCGACCACCCCCCACGTCACGCCATCGGGGCTGAGAAAATCATTCTGCGGATCGGTCACCACCAGCGCAGTCCGGCCAGCCTCAATCTCAAATCCCGGATCAGGCAATTGCGCCAACGCCGGGGTCCAAACGCCTGCGACGAAAGTCGCACTCAGAATCACTTTATCGATATTCAATTTCATTGCTTTGTCTCCTCTTGCTAGCTCAATGGGTCTGTTCTTGATGCAAACGCATCGATTGGATTTAACTGGCACCGCGGTAGCGTCGCTCGTGCTCGGCGATCGGCACGTCATTGATGCTGGCATCCCGCCGCCGCATCAGGCCGTTGTCGGCGAACTCCCACTGTTCATTGCCGTGCGCCCGGTACCACTGTCCGGATTCAT
>JAUIEW010000129.1 GCA_030429365.1 Phycisphaerae bacterium | reverse complement strand
CCGCGGCTTAACTGATTCTCGACTCCAGACTGTCGTTGGGAGCTGCAATGCCGATGGGGGGCATTGCTGCGATGAGGGGTGGCCGCGAAACCGGTGAGCACGCGGCTAGGGTTGCGTTCTTTGCAGAACGACGGGTTCGCCAGGTTGACCGCCCAACTCGTAGTAGCTGAACTTGAGGCGATCGCCGTCGCGCTCCAGCCTGACGCCGACACTTTGACAATCGCCTGGATCGTAGATGTCTTCATGCAGCAGTGCGGTTCCCACCAGCGTGCTGTCGGTGACCGTCGCACTGGTCAAGGATAGTTCCCACTTCATCGTTTGGCCGGATCGGATCACGCCCGCATTGATTCTGAAATTGGCGCACGCGTTGGCCGAATCTTCCAACGACCAAATCAAGTAGGCGTTCTGCATGAGCAAATCAGGATCGGGAAGCCCCCGAGTCATGATCTGTTTGGCGATCTGGTGATCGTTGGTCGCAATGAGCCGACGTGTCTCAAGAAACGACTCACCCATAACCAAATGATACGAGCCGTCAAATCCCTTTGTACTTACGTTCGACGGAACCACCGAGCTGCCCGGCCCGACGGGCGGAGAATCGTCGCGCATCAAAACGAAAATGATCGCGGTGATGATTAACGCAAAGGCGATGTTGTTGAACTGCTGCATGCGATCTTGATGGGCGTATGGTGATGGCATCGCCCCAGCATGATACACGTCAGCCGACAGGCGACGCAACGCGATTCTTGCACCGCATGTACGATTACATCAGGCGAGATTGAAGCTATAGAGTATGATCGCCATCGCGAAAGGTGGAACAACAAATCCCATCACCGCTAAACCGCTTGCTGCGTACAGTGCATTGGAGGCGACCGTCATTGCAGTCTGGCTTGTGTGGCTTCGGCGGGCGACGATGATCGACGCAACACAACACCCGATCGCCAGGACGACGCCGTACATCTGCGTTAGCAAACAAACCGCCATCCCCGCCCCGACTTTGCTCGGATCGTCCATGTTGGCGAGCATCTTAACGAATCCGACCACTGCCCCAAGAAACCCCGCAGAAAGTGCAAGCCCGGCAGCCAACCGAAAGAACACTACGGCATCGTCCTGTTGCGCGGATGTATCGCTCCCTGCAAAAAGCGATCGAAACGGTCGGACGCATCCACCCCATCCAAACGCGCAAAGCAATATCGGCACCGTGCATCCAAAAACAACGGCGAGCGATGGAAAGTCAACGAACATGTTGAAGTTGTTCTGCCCGGAAGTCATGGCCCAAAAGAACAGTAACGCAGCAGCGGCTGCACCAGCAACTCGCCAGAATGGGTGGGGCTGCGAGAGCGTGCTGACTGCAGACGTCATCGCCGGTCGATCAACCAACTCATTCGGCGCAACGGGTTCGACAGCGTCGCTCGATTGTGGCTGCATTTGTTTTGCCATGATTCAAACTTCCTCAGCGTTTCAATCAGACGCCGACCAACTCGCAGCTCTGGCAGGAGTGGGCCTTGTCCTCTTGTGCTTTGCGGACGGCTTGGAACACGCCGATGCCGCCGCCGTCGGGTTCGGCTGACCGCTCGTGGGTCTGCTCCCAATTCACGTTGAAGCGTTTCTCAAGGAAGGCTTTGATGTCGTCGTTGTGCGTTCCGTGAAACTCGCCCACGATGACTTTGACGGTGTTGAGGACGGATTCGGGAATCGATTCGAGGATGTCGAACTCCGCGCCTTCGCAATCGATCTTGATGATGTCAGCCCGGGTGATGCCATAGCGCTCGAATGCTTCATCCACCGCCAACACGGGCAATTTCATCACTTGTGAGTGTGGTCCGTCCTTCGCCCAAGAGAGACTGCCGTCGTTGTAGAAACCACCGGTGTTACTCGATGGCAGGCACGAGAAGTAATAATCCAGCTCTTCCGTCCGCCGGCCGACGCCATACGGCACGACGGTGATGTTCTTGTATGCTGCGACGTTCTTTTCAAGAAACGTGACATTGTCGGGCCTGGGTTCAAACGCGAAGATTTGCGCCTGCGGATAGCGCCGCGCCAAAAGAATCGCCGACGCACCGATGTTGGCGCCGAAGTCCAAAATGACCTTCGGATTCACCGGAACCGGAATGCGGTATTCGGGAAAGTCGTACCCGTTGGCCAGCATCCGCACGAATTCCGCGTCGGATGTCCCCGTCCTCAGGCCCAGCGTACCTGGAAACCCCGGCAGCTTGACCGCCGTCTCAAACTGACGCTCGGTATGCAGCAACCGAGCCGTTCGAAAACTCCGCGCGTGAAACGCGGTTCGAAAAAAGGGTCGCCAGTGATCCGGACAACAGCGACCGATCGCCTTCAGTGACGCATAAATCATGTGGTTATACTCCGAGAAAAGGGGCTGTTTTCGCCCCGTGCACGCAAAGGATATCGGAAGCAACAAACCTGCAAACGCCTTTGGTTCGATTCGGTTAAACGTGTTCGCTCAGATTGAATTGTCGCCACAAACCGTCTTCCATTTGCCTTGCGCGTTTCAGTGTGCCAACATCGAACCGGGTATGCGCGGGCCCGCTGCGATTTGCCATTCAGTGTGATGAGAATGACTCGATTGGTATACGCCCGATGATCGATAGCATTACCAGATGCGCTGCGGATTGATGCCTGCCGCAACGCAGAGGGAGAATTGGATGACCAGCGACACCACACCTTACGTCGGGCAGGAACTCGAACTCTTCGCCCAGGCAACCCACTGGAAGAATTACATTCGCCATGCGGTGCGCCCGTTTGTTGGCTGCAACGTGCTAGAAGTCGGCGCAGGCCTTGGCGGGACCACGCGCTTTCTTTGCGACGGATCGCAGAAGCGTTGGATTTGCCTGGAGCCCGATGCCTCGTTGGCTGGAAAACTGCAGGGTGCAATTGATGCCGGCGACATTCCAACTTGCTGCGAAACGAAGGTGGGGACGTTGACGTCGATCGGCATCAACGACGTCGTGGACACGATTCTCTACATCGATGTGCTCGAACACATCGAGGACGACGCGACCGAACTTCGAAACGCCATTCGCGTGCTGCAACCGGGCGGGCACGTCATCGTGCTGTCGCCGGCCCACCAATGGCTGTTCACGCCTTTCGATGAAGCCATCGGACATTATCGCCGCTACACCAAGCGCACGCTAGCCGCGTTGACACCTGCTGACGCAACGCTTGCTCATCTGACTTATCTGGATTCCGTCGGATTGTTGGCGTCGTTGGCCAATCGGCTGCTGCTGCGAAGCGCCGAACCGACGCATCGCCAGATTCAGCTTTGGGACAAAGGCATGGTGCGAACATCGCGCGTGCTCGACCCGATGTTGGGACGGAAGGTTGGCAAGTCAGTTCTCGGTGTGTGGCGCAAGAACAGCTGACACCGGCGGACGTTTCGCTAGTTCAAATCTTTCAGCGCGTACACCGCGTACTTGCCTCGCCTGAATTGCGGCGGACCAAACCGATCCGCGATGATCGCGTCTTCGGTCGGCTCACGCGTCAGCGCGTACAGCGGATGATCGAACGATTTGACGAGTTGCTGTTGATCGGGCGACAAAGCCTTTCCGTCAAAGAGAGTCGCGACCACGTCCTGTCTCGCAGCCACCTGCGGATGATTCGCCGGGATAAACCACTCGACCACATCAATGAACAGAAACCGCCGGGTCATCGCCGGCACTTCGCTTTCGACGCCGTAGAAACCAATTTGCTCGCCGTCGCGCGTGTCGAACATCAACACGGCGTTGCTCGGTGTGTTGTCCACGATCCAATCGTAGACGGCCATCGTGTCGGTCCGCTTGGGGTAACGCATCAGTTCGCCGTCGCTGGCCAGTGCGATCGGGCGGCGGTATCCAAACGACAAAACCATGACGGCTGCGACGGGTAGGATGCACGCCAACACGCGGATGCAGCGGCGTTTGATCAACGCGATGCTTTCCTCTCGCCCGAATCCGCAGGCAGCGGCAGCCGGCAGTGCAAGCAGGTACGTGCCCATGTTAAAGAAACTGTGTTCGCGGTGTCCGGGGACGTTCGTGATCCAACTCGTCGCGATCAGCACCACGCCACCGACGGCCAACATCTGCATCTGCGGCGATTGGAGGTACCCACGGCGCATCGCCAACCACGTCAACACCAACGGCAAAACCGCAAGCATCGCAAAGACGTGAAACCCTTTCGCCGCAATCACCAAAATCGATTTTTCGATCGGCAGACCGACGAGGTTTCCGTTGAGAAGTTGCTGATAGGTCGGAAACGCGATCAGGACGCCGATGCCCATGCTGACAATCAGCTTGATGAGCATTCCGTTGCCGATGGTGTGCTCATCTTTGCGGAAGACCCGCAAGAACAGCATGCCGACGCCCAATCCAAACGCGGTCCCCACGCCGACGATCGGCTGCATGGCGCAGGCGCTCGCGATGGCAATGGCGAGCCCGACACTCCGCCAGATCGAAACCCGCGCCAGTGACCCGCAAGCAAGGACAGCCGCCACCGAGCCCGCCAACATCGCCAGCGGTCGAGACGATGGTTGCATGTGGAAGAAGTAGGTACCCGCCCAACGGATATCGAGTCCGGGGAACATCCCGCGCAGCATCGGATGGGTGGGGCTTCGGGTGAATTCACCGATCGAAAGTCCAAGTGTGCCTTCGATGACGCGGTAGGCCATCAAGAGCGGCCCGAAGGGGTTCATCGCGAAAAGAATGATCACGACCGCGAGCAATCCCGCCCGGGCACTGTTGATCAGTTTGCGTCCCAGATGCGCGAACAGAAACGTCAGCGCGAAAATCGTGAGCACGTTGAAAATTTCCGCGATCGCCACCGGGGTGATGCCGGATAGCTGCACGCCTTGCGCGAGAAGCACGTGATACGCCCAATAGTACGGAAGGGGCAAATCAGCCGCGAACGGATTGGTCGGCGGAACGTTGCCGGCCATCACCGAAAACGCGATCGCCGAATGGGTCATCCCGTGATACCCGACGTATGAACGCTGGTTGACGCGATGAATGATCACCACGCTCAGCGACAAGAGCAGCGCGAAAGCGAAGGTGAGCTGTCGATCGGTCAAAAAGAACAGACGCGAGTTGGCAGTCGAGCGCGATTGCTCAAGGGCAAGCGTTGGGCAGACGTTCGGTGAGATTCCAGCCGACGACATACTGGGATTGTTCATGTGGTGGACATCCGTGTCTGATGATTCGCGAATCGCGTTTGCGAAGGTTTCCGCATCGGTATTATCGGCAGCCGGCTGGCTCGGTTGCAGCAATGGGGCATGGAGGGGCCAGAATCGCCGATCCTGCCGCCATCCCGCGATCAAGCGGCGTCTGAATTGCTCCGATAAAACCAGCGATAGATGCGCGCATCGTGCGTTTCGATGCCCAACGGTTGACCCTGCGCAGGTAACGCCCCGTGAAGCCTGAGCCCAAGCCGAAAATCTCGCTGGTTGTTCCGGTGTACAACGAAGCCGCGCTCATCGAGCGACTTCATGCGGAGGTTGCCCGCGCCATCGATTCCGTCGACGCGGATTGGGAAGTGATCTACGTCGACGACGGCAGCAGTGATGAATCGCTGACCATGCTTCGCCTGTTGCAGGAGCGCGATCCGCGTGTGGTTGTGGTCGAGCTGTCGCGCAATTGGGGACATCAACCGGCCATCTCCGCGGGGTTGTCCGTCGCAAAAGGTGATGCGGTTGTCTTGATGGATGGCGATCTGCAGGACCCGCCTTCGGTGATACCCGATCTCGTCGCCGAGTGGCAGGACGGTGCACGCGTGGTCGTGGCTCGGCGGAGTAGCCGCATGGATCGTGGACTCCGCGGGGCGCTCTTCCCCTTGTTCTACAAGGTGCTCGGTTTTCTTTCCGATTTTCCAATTCCGCTCAATGCAGGCATCTTCGGATTGCTCGATCGCCAGGCGGCAGATGCGATCAACCGTTTGAGCGAAACCAATCGATACCTTCCGGGGATGCGTGCGTGGGTTGGGTTCAAGACCAAAGTTGTGTTCTACGATCGCGCTGAGCGTGCCGGCGGGGAAACAAAGCAGAGCTTGTGGCGTCTACTCAAGTACGCACTCGATGCGATCTTCAGTTTCAGCTACAAGCCGCTCCGCTTCTGCCTGGGTGCGGGGTTGGCTGTCTCGTCTTTCGCGATGATTTACGGCGTCGCGCTGGTCGTCCTGCGACTGCTGGGCATGGGCATGTTCGGCATTTCGATTGTTGATGGGTACACGAGCATCATCGTAGCGGTGTTGTTTCTGGGCGGTATCCAACTCATCAGCGTTGGAATTCTCGGCGAGTACATTGGGCGGATTTACGACGAGGTCAAACGCCGACCCTTGTATCTGATCGAAGAC
Source organism: Phycisphaerae bacterium (assembly GCA_030429365.1). Classification (GTDB taxonomy): domain Bacteria; phylum Planctomycetota; class Phycisphaerae; order UBA1845; family UBA1845; genus UBA1845. Next base: position 7,666 of record JAUIEW010000129.1, on the reverse strand, counting down.
ATTCATCGCCCAGAACTGCCCGTTACAGAGGAGCGATCCTCCGTCACCGCACTCGCAGAACTGCTGAAAGCCCGCAAGTCCGAAACGTCTCGTGAGCCTGCTCGCATTCAATCCTGATTGGTTTCAACACCCAATCATGTCGGGCACATTCCCCACGACCCACATGCCGGTGCAGAACGAGCGCGGGCGTTCGCCCGGTTAAGTTCACACATGAGAACCATACATCGCCATTGACCGGATCTTTCGCGCGATTTGATGACGCAATCGCCGGCGATTAAATTTCATTGCGCGAAGGAATTCACTTCATCGCAAGGCATTCGCATTGCCGCCATTTGACCACGGTCGTGCAGTCGACTTTTCAGCCCTCCCGGTAATGTTCCCCATTTCGCGCATCAATTTCTGATTGGTTTTGCGAGCGCTTCACGTCATCGGTATAGCCGAGATGCAGCGAATTCGACGAGCCGGACGAGTTCGCAAAGTTACCACATCTTTGTGCCAAATTGTTACGGCGCATCAAGGACATACGGGAGGGGCGTCACGCGATGTCCATCGTCCCGAAACTTGGTTGTTGCAAACAGGAGGCTTTGAAATGGCGATGGTGAAGATTACAGGGCGTGTTTCGAATCGATTCTGTATGGGCGTTGTTGTGGGGGCGGGCGTGATCGGCCTGATGAACGTGGCAGCCGTCGCCGGTCCGACTGCCGGGTACTATGACGGCGTGGATGCGAGTGACGCGGCATCATTGCGGAGTACGCTTCACGACATCATCGACGACCACACGCGATACCCATACACATCGTCAGCCACCGACACCTGGGACATACTCGATGCAGCCGACGAAGACCCCAACAACAGCAGCAACATCCTCGACCTCTACAAGAACGCCAGTTACACCAAAGAAGGCGGCGGAAACAGCAATTACAACCGCGAACACGCCTGGCCGAAGTCGTACGGATTCCCCGATGACGGCAGCGATAACTATCCTTACACCGATTGTCATCATCTTTTTGCCTGCGATTCGGGATACAACTCGTCGCGCAGCAACAAACCTTATCGCGATTGCGATTCCGGCTGCTCGGAAAAAGTCACCGAGTATAACGACGGCCGCGGCGGCGGAAGCGGAACGTATTCCGGAAACTCAAGCTGGACCGAAGGCTCTCATGAAACCGGAACGTGGCAGACCTGGTCGGGGCGGAAAGGGGATGTCGCTCGAGCGCTGTTCTATATGGACGTACGGTACGAGGGTGGAACGCACGGGGTTACGTCAGTCGATGAGCCCGACTTGATCCTCACCGACAATATGGCCCTGCTCGATCCGGACGCGACTGAAAATAAGAGCACGGCATACATGGGCAAGCTTTCTGATTTGCTTTCGTGGCACAACGCAGACCCCGTGGACTACCTTGAAGAAGACCGCACCGACGTTGTCGAGTACTACCAGGGCAACCGCAATCCGTTCATCGATCACCCCGAATGGGCCAACTGCATCTTTGACGGCGAATGCGCCCTGCCCTGGATCAACGAAATCCACTACGACAACAGCGGCGGCGACACCGGCGAGTTTGTTGAAGTCGCAGGTCTGAGTGGCACGAGTCTGACTGGCTGGAAACTCATCGCGTACAACGGGGCAGACGGCGGACAATACAAGACGACGAACTTGTCGGGCACGTTTTCGGATGACGAAGGTTGCATGTCGGCGATCGCGTTCTCGATTTCGGGTTTGCAGAACGGTCCGGATGGAATCGCCCTGGTCGACGCCAGTGACAACGTGGTTCAATTCATCAGTTACGAAGGTACATTCACAGCCACGGACGGACCGGCCAACGGGATCGAGTCGGTGGACATCGGTGTGAGCGAGTCAGGTTCAACATCCGTCGGTCATTCATTGCAACTTTCTGGAACAGGGGACGCGTACAACCACTTCACTTGGGAGAGCGCGTCGGCGGAGACCGATGGCGAGTCCAACACGCTTCAGACGTTGGAAGGCTACTGCGGTGTTTCGGTTGAATACGACGATCCGTGGATCAATGAAATCCACTACGACAACAGCGGAGCCGACACCGGCGAATTCGTCGAGATCGCCGGACCGGCTGGCTTGAGTCTCAGTGATTGGGACATCGTTGCCTATAACGGAAATGACGGCTCCAGCTATTCAACGACGGGACTCAGCGGGACCATTCCCGATCAGGAAGATGGATTCGGAACATTGGCGTTTTCAATCAGCGGGCTGCAAAACGGTGCACCGGATGGGCTGGCCTTGGTCGACAACGTTGGCACCGTGGTTCAATTCCTAAGCTACGAGGGATCATTCACCGCGACCGACGGGCCAGCCGACACGCTGACATCGACGAACATCGGCGTTAGCGAAAGCGGTTCAACACCGGCGGGCTATTCGCTTCGATTGTCGGGAACGGATGGGTGTGGTTATGCCGACTTCACCTGGCAATCGCCAGCCGCTGACTCAGATGGTTCGATCAACACAGGGCAATCATTCTCCTCCAGTTGCCCATAGGTTTGGCGGGGTGGCTTGACCACGATCGGTCAGGCCGAATCAGCTTTCGTTTGCGTCGTCAGACGGTTCGACAACGAGAACATTGGACGCGAGTTCGTCAGTCAAGCGTTCACCCAAGCCGGCTTCCTTCGTTCGGCGACGAAGGAGGTCGGCTGGTTTTGTTCCACGCGGCAGGCGGGCGAGATTGCAAATGGGTTCGCCGGGGCTGATCGCGGGCAACGTGGTCATGCCAATGACAATGGCGTCAAACGGTGAATACACGGTGTTCCGTTCGCTGCCGAGAAGGGTTGTGTTGGTCGCGAGGGGTTGATCCTTGGTGATGATGTCGCCGGGTTTGATGTGAAACTGTAGGAATCCGCCGTGTTCCGCGCGCATCCACTTGGACGTGTTGACGATGACTTGAAACGAGGCGTTATCCGGTTCTCCTTCCAGCATGTCGAGACCGCGCAAGACGTTCTTGATGCCGACTGTGGCGGCTTCCACAATGCCCGGTTCGACTTTCCAGACCTCACCGCCTTCCATGATGATGGTCGGGCAACCGGCTCTGCAGGCTTCGCGGCGAAAAGCGCCTTTGGGGCCTTTGCCATTCATGATGATCTCGAAGCCGAAACTCTCGGCGAGCTGGCGAACCGCGGGGTTGGTCATGTCACCGCGAACGTTTGGGTAGTTGGTGCGGCGGACAGCCGCCGTGTGCAAATCGATTCCGTAATCGCTTCGCGAGACGATTTCTTCGAAGATGGTGGCGGCCATCCTCCCGGCTTGACTGCCCGATTTAGATCCGGGAAAGCTTCTATTGAGGTCGCGTCGATCGGGGAGATACCGAGAGTGTCGGTCGAATGACAGGATATTCAGCACCGGGACGAGAATGACGCTCCCGCGTATGAGCTTGAAAGTGCTATCCTGCACAAGGCCCCGTACCGCTCCGGTTCCGTTGATCTCGTCGCCATGGAGGGCGGCAGTGACGAATACGGTGGGGCCTGGTTCGACAGCTCGTTGAATGTGAATGGGGATACGGACGGTCACGCCCGAGTAAGCTTCACCGACGGCGAGCTTGACGTTGCGAGACTCGCCAGGGTTGATGGTCGTGCCGTTCCATTCGCCAATCGATTTTCGAATTCGTTCCATTGCTGTGCCGCGCCAGTTACCGACCAATACGTCAATCTTGAGGGGGGAGTTCTTTCATCTTGGTTCGACGTTTTTTGCGCGATTTCTCTGGAATCATCGCCCGCATTTGTTCCAGTTTGCCAAAGCACAAAAGCCGATCGCCCGCTTCGAGCGGACGGGCTGATCGCGGATTGGGTATGACTGATGTTCCTCGATACAGCGTCAACACATTGATGTCGCGATCGTGAAGCCCCGACTCTTTCACCGTTCGACCAACATACTCGGAACCTTCGGGAATGTGAATCTCCGTGACGCCGTAACCGCGGCTGACTGTAAGACGCTGGCGAATATCGATCTCCGGGAAGTTCACCTGGGCGGCGATATAATCAACAATCGCACCGGCAATGTCGAGTTGGGTGCACGTTTCGATGCCCTCCAACCCGGGTGACGAATTGACTTCCATCACTTGCGGACCGTCATGACCTTCGAGCATATCCACGCCCGCAACACGCAGCCCCATGATCTGCGCTGCACGGACAGCCGTCTCGCTGTATACCTCATCAAGTTCGATCGCTTCCGTCACTCCGCCTCGATGTACGTTACTGCGAAACTCGCTGCCCTGGGCCACACGGCGCATCGACGCCACAACATGGTCGCCGATCACAAATGCGCGAACGTCGCGTCCCTTGCTTTCTGCCACGAATTTCTGAATCAGTACGTTCTGGTTGGCGCTTTGCAGCGTTTCGATGATCGCTTCGGCGACCTTCGCCGTTTCGGCGAGCACCACGCCCACGCCCTGTGTCCCTTCGAGCAGTTTGATGATCACCGGCGCACCGCCCACGCGTTCGATCGCCGGGAGCAGGTCTTTGCGATCGCGGGCAAATGTGGTTTCGGGGATGCCGATTCGATGGCGGCTTAGGATTTGCAGGCTGCGAAGCTTGTCGCGGGAATTGGTGATGCCCGCTGAGGTATTCGTGCAAAACACATCCATCTGTTCGAACTGTCGAACAACCGCCGTGCCGAAGTAGGTGATCGAGGCGCCAATGCGCGGAAGGATCGCGTCGTAGTGACTCAAATGTTTGGAGCGATAGTAAAGGTCGGGTTCTTCCTGCCGCAGGTCGATTCCAAACTTCAGCGTGTTTAGAACCTTCGGGTCATGTCCACGTTCTTCTGCTGCCTCGCGCAGTCGGCGGGTGCTATAACAATGCGGACTGCAAGACAGAATGCCCAGCTTCATTTTTGGTTTCATCGATTCTGCCTTACGTTAGAAATCAGTTGTTTTCCCGTGCTCCGCAGTTGCTAGTCCGCACCTTTTTTCTTGCGAGGCGGCTGTCCCCCGTAGAATGATTTTCCACAGTCGACGATGAATCGCTTGCGGATCGCCTCGCGCCCCAGAAGCATCCGAAACCCCATCTCGTCACGATTGGCAAGCGTCAATTCGATAGGCCAGGTTTCACCCAGGACGTTGATGTCAGTGACGATCACCGGGCGTTTTTGGGCGTGACCGGTCGAACTGCGAATCAGCCGATACTCCAAGACTTCTGCGCGGCACTCAACCGTCTCGCGCGCATTCCGCTGCAAAGGGTGGACCCTGAAGTTGACAAAGGTCTTGCCGTCGCACTCGGATAGCTTGATGTCAAGCGCGTGAAGCGAAGACGATCGTGCACCCGTGTCGATCTTTGCCTTGACCCGCAAGATTCCCAGATTGGGTAGTTCAACCCACTCGCGCCAACCGATGACGGCGGGTGGCTTTTTCTTCAATTTGCTCATTCTGACCTGTTCCAGTCGCAACGATGGTGTCGTCGACCTGGCCAACGCGATATCGAACAGCGGAGAACCTGCGGCCAATACATTCATGATTAAAACGGCGAACGCAAGCATTGGCAAGCGCCTGCGGTGCACGGCAACTTGACGCGCCGACTTGGTCCCAGGCGAAGTCTCGGTTTGCAGGACATGCAAGCTGATTCTTGCACCAAACGCGCAACGCACAGAGAATGTGGTGATGCAGTGGGCTAAGAATGACAAGGGGTTCTAAACGGGGCACACCACGGAGGCACCGCAACATGCTTCGCAAGCGACATCCACCTGCAGGGTCCAAGCCCGGAACGCTCATGATTCATGAGTGCTCCGAGTCTCCGGTGATTCGGGTGATGAAATACAATCCTGACAAACTTGAGGAATTTGAAAACGTCAACGCTTGCGAATTGACTGCCTTGCTCGACGACAACTCAGTCTGCTGGGTCGACGTGCAAGGACTCGGTGACGAACCCGTCCTGCGAGAAATCGCAGAGAAGTTCTCAATTCACCTCTTGGCGCTCGAGGATGTCGTCAACGTGCCCCAGCGTCCGAAGATTGAGCACTTTGAGGGCCACACCCTCTGCATCACGCGAATGGTACTGTCCAATCACGTCGGCATCCGCCCGGAACAGGTCAGCCTGTTTCTCGGTAAGAACTTCGTGCTGACGTTTCAGGAGCGGGCTGGCGACGTGTTCGATCCGGTGCGTCAGCGAATCAGAAACTTGGGAAAAATCATTCTCAGCGCCGGGCCGAGCTATCTGACGTATGCGCTGCTCGACGCAGTCATTGACGGTTACTATCCGCTGTTGGAAAAGTTCGGTGAACAGCTCGAGGCCCTGGAGGATCAGATAGTAGCCAACCCAAGGCCTGAGAATCTGCCGCAGATTCACGGGATCAAACGCGACATGCTGACGATCAGGCGGGCGATTTGGCCGCAACGGGAAGTCATCAATGAAATGATTCGCGATGAGAACCCACTCATTACCGACAACGTCCGCGTGTACCTTCGTGACTGCTACGATCATTGTGTGCAGTTGATGGACGGTGTCGAAACCTATCGCGAGCTTGCTGGTGGACTGATGGATGTCTACCTCTCAAGCGTGGGGAACCGGCAAAACGAAGTGATGAAAGTGTTGACCATCATGGCCACCATTTTCATTCCGCTGACTTTTCTTGCGGGCATTTATGGCATGAACTTCGACGTCATGCCCGAATTGAAGATGCCTTGGGCCTATCCGGTGCTTTTGGGTGTGATGGGCGCCACCGCGATCGGGATGATTTTGTTCTTTCGCCGCAAAGGTTGGCTCGGAAGAGGCGAGAGCGAGACGCCGTCCATCCTGCCAAAGGGCGATCGAATGTAATTTCGAGCCGCGATCTTTGCGTGGACTCAACACGAAAGCTGAGAATCGACATGCAACAATCCATACGACGATGTCGGGTTTGTTGGCTAACCATCCTAGTCGCGTCGGTTCTCTCATCGCCACGATCCGCCCTAAGCCAGGAAGGCCAAGCCGCCAACACGAACGGGTCCGCGCCCGTCGCCTCACCGCAACTGCTGCTCACAAAGCCCGAACTGCAGTTGCAACTCGATCAGATCAAGGATGCCGTCAACCTTTCCGAGGACGCCAAAGGCAAAGCCACCGGCGTCTACACGCAAGCCATCGGGCAGCTCGACATCGCCGAACAATGGGCGACCAAAGCAGCAGAATACGAATCCGAACGGCAGAAAGCCCCTGAGCGGTTGGCCGCCATCCAAGCAGAACTGGCGAAGCCATCGCCCGAACCGGTTGTCGATACCCCCGCCGACGCCACCCGCGCCGATCTCGAACTGCGTCTGCGTCAAGTTCAAAGCGATCTGGACAGTGAGAAGAAAACGCTCGCCGATTGGGAACGCGAACGCGATCAACGAACAACGCGACGGAAGGAAATCCCGGAGCTGATTGCAGCGGCGAAAGCGCGGCTGCTTGCGCTGGCGGATCCCGCGCCAACGCCTGAAGACGATCAGTCGGCCATCTTTCGAGCGGCACAACGTTCGTTGATCCAGGCTCGGCGCTTGGCGATTGAGCGCGAAATCGAAGCGTACAACAGCGAACTTCTCAGCTACGACGCCCGGCGTGATTTGCTGCAGGCTAGACTCGATCGATCGACGCGCCGAGTAAACCAGGCGGAGAAGGCCGTCACCGCACTGCAGAAACGTGTACAAGAAAAAGCGCAAACCGAATCGGTACAGGCGCTTCGTGATGCGCGGGAACA
>JAUIEW010000418.1 GCA_030429365.1 Phycisphaerae bacterium | reverse complement strand
CAAACTCCGGCGTGAACGGATCGGTGTCCTGATCGACCTCGTCGCCATCGCTGACGCCGTCGCCATCGGTATCGGGATTGAGCGGATTCAATCCAAACACAACTTCGAAATCGATCAAGCCGTCGTCGTCGGTGTCGGCATCGTTCGGATCGGTTCCGGTGATGAAGAGTTCGGTGTCGGTGTCCAGACCATCGCCGTCGGGGTCTTCGGCGTCGATGTTGGATGGATCGGTTGGGACATTCGTGGGCATGTCGGGGCGGTCCGGCTGGCGCGGCATGACCCCGCCGTCGCGGGCGCCGTAGAGTTCTTGCGCGCCGGAGATGTCGTCAGGTGCGAGATCAAGCTTTCGCTGACCGGGTCGATAACTCGGATACATGACAGCCGCTTCGACTTCGCTGTGTCCGAGCCCCAGTCCGTGCCCGAGTTCGTGGATGGCTGTTTCCAACAATCGTACTTGCGAACCCGTCGCGTTGTCGTCGGCCCACGTTTCGGCGTCATCGAAATGACAGTCGCCCGCATTGGGTCCGCCGCTTCCCGGTGGGAAATAGCAATGGGCGAGTATGCCGCTGGCGCCATCGAACGCGCCGCCTTGGCCTTCACGCGCGGGGCACTTCTGGTTGGTGGCTTCATAAAGTTCGCAGTGATCGCCTGTGCCGAATCCGATGACCATGTCCGCGTCGGCTACAGCGTTTACGCGCTGAAAGTTGAGTGGTACGACAAGCGACCACGTTTGCAGGGCGTCGGCAATGATTTGTTCCTGAGTGCTTTCGGGAAGATCGGGAGAAAAGCTTTGGATGAAGTACGTCAGGTTTTGCTTTTGCCAACGGGTCTTCAGCGAGTAGCTGGCGAGGAATTCGGAATCCTGCTGATCGGGGAGTCCGTCGTAGCGGGTCTCCTGAGCCGTGGGATCGCCGCCATCACCGGGCGGGGGAGTCGTCTGGCAGCCCGTTAATGCCAATACCAAAACCAAAAGCGATGACCGGCGCATCATGGATCGTCCTCCTCGCACTTGACTTACCTTCCCAGACCCGGTTTCTGACACAAACTTCAAACTGCCGCACTCGGGCCCAATCTCACAGTGGACTCGACACCTGCTTCGATTGATATTGCAATACATCGCTGGAGGTTATAATCGCAATAACGTCATTGGCAAAACGATAATCAGGATGCGTCTAGACCACATGCATTTGAACGCCAAACTTGTGATATTGGCCCTCGCTGCCAGCACTGCAATCGGCGCGTTGTCGCTGACAGGCTGCCAGACTGGCCCGCCCGGTGATGGGAATGGTGACGGTGATGGCGGCGATGGGGGTGGCGACGGTTCCAATGGCGACACGATCCCGTTTGTCACAGGCGAAACCAAGCGGGTGGCGCTGCAGAGCGGATGCGCTCAGACGGTGTTGGAGTGTTCGAGTGTGCATCCGGTCGTGGTGCTGGACGTTCTCCCCGAAGAAGGTCAGTTCGTAACAGAAAGTGATACGGGTTTTGTGGTGGTCGGCAGCAATGACGACGGCTCGGAAGTGTTGCGTTTTCGGGGAAGTCGCAGCGTGCCGGGCATGGGAGCGAACGGGCTTACATTCAGTTGGAGCACCGGCGCCACCGACGATAATCCTGATACCTTTGCCCCGGGCGAGGAGTTCGCCACCGAAGCCGACACGACAGTTCGCATGGGCGTGGGGTTTCACTATGTCCGCCTGACCGTTCGCAATGACAACGCCGCGCCGGCTGCTCCTTCAACCGCCGACCTGACGACGAGTTTTGTCGAGGTTGAGGTCGAAGTCCGCTTCTCGCAAGGTTCTGACTTCTTCGCCAAGCAGTAGGGTGGGCCGTGCCCACCATTTCGTTCGCAAACGACACGACGGTGGGCACGGCCCACCCTACGGGGATGTCGCTGATAGTACTTTTTGAAATGCTTTGGGAAGCGGCAGCGCGTCGTCTTTGCGGGCCCATTGGAAATGTTTTGGCACCCGTGCTTTTCTGCACGTTGCGCGGTACACGTTAAAACGCACGGTTCGATGCGTCAGTTGATGCTGCACCGCACGCGCTTTGACGGGGCGGGTCAGGGATTTGCGGACGGACGCCGGCAAGATCGCTTCGCATACCTCGTCAATTTTTTCGCCATTGGCCTCCGCGTTTGGCAACTCCCACATGCCAGCCCACAACCCCGAATCGCTGCGTCGATGAAGCAGCACATGCTCACCGGATTCGATCACGAGGGCAGTCAGGTCCATGCGCGTGGGCTTTGAACGTTTGCGAACAGGTGGAATCTCGTCGACAAGTTCACGCTGCCGGGCGAGACAGATGCCTTTGAACGGGCAAGTGTCACACGATGGCACTTTCGGCGTGCAAATCGTCGCGCCAAGGTCCATCAATGCCTGATTAAAGTCGCCGCAGCGCTTGCGCGGAATGACATTGCCCGACATCTG
>JAUIEW010000417.1 GCA_030429365.1 Phycisphaerae bacterium | reverse complement strand
GCTATTAAATGTATCCTTTGCCGCGCGCTCAATGCGTTGTCGTAACTTGGCCGCGCTCTTTTTTCGTAAGTCCTTGAGGACCGTCTCAAGTTCTTGTTGCTCGATTGACTTCACGCACATGACGAGCACCATTTCCAGATTACCGTGAGCAACAGCAAGTCGCCCGAGCGCTTGAAGCAATTCGGCATCGGTAGGGACTGCGAGGTGAATTTGCGCGGTCATTCGGGCACCGGCTCAAGGTCACGGATGCGGGGCCGAAACACTCGCGAGAACAGTTCAAGTTTTTCTTGCATCCAATTCATATATGTCTCACGGCGCGCGGAGTCTAACGGGTCAATGTCCTGCCAATAAAGGACGATACGGCAGGATTTGCGGTCTGGAAGTTCCATCCACTCCGGCGCTTCACCGAGTTCAGTTTCTATCTGGCTCCTTTCCACGAGCAGGGCGCTAAAATAGGACTTGGCATTGTCGTCGTTCATGAAAAGTTCAACACCAATCCGTTGTGACCGGGTATCCAACAATCCGCCGAGTCCGAAGCCCGAGCGGCCTACGCTATAATGCATCCAGTGTTGCGGCCTCGGTTTCTTGGCGCTGATGAGGCTTTGAGTGGCATCGAGTTGTTGATTGAAAGCTGACCAGAACTCCAGTTGCGCCGCCTTGGTTTCTGTAAGGGCCTCGCTCTCAATACGGCGAGCCGCTGCGGAAACTGAGCGCGACCAGTCGTTTGGCTTTGATATGACATTGAACTTCGGCGCGGCGGGGCTGTCGCCTATCCGCCATAGCTCCACTTCCAGTCCGAAAAACCGAAACTTCTCGTCTGTGATCTCGTTCAGCCAGTCGAGGGTGGCGCGATGCTCCGCAGTGAAGGTTGAGGCAATCCAGACAATAGTGACCGCTTGCAATCCGGCGGCATAAGTCAGTAGCTGCCCAAGGTGAATGTGGTCGGTTCGCTCTAACTGGTTCTCAACCAACACCCATGAACCATCGTCCGTATCTTTGCACAAAATATCCGCCCTGAAGGGGCCGACAAATTTCTCCTGCGCTTCCAATTCCAAGTCGATGTTCAGCGCAGAGGCGAGTTCCGACAGGTTCTCCTGTCGCGCGAGCCATGGGGTGAAGTCTTGCGCTTCTGTTTTCCAGATGTCGCGCAGGTCGACACGCTGAAAGCGGCCTAACTCACTCATTCGGTAAGAGCCCTTCGTTTTGCTCCGCGCCTTTGCGGTGCAAATCAGTTTCCAATTTTTTCAACTCAGCGACCGGATCCCAACGCCCCGTTTCTCGACCTGTGAGCGAGAACTTGGTGCGGAGCTCGCCAGCTATGTTAGCGGCTTCCAGTCCCAGCGGGATGTAATACTCATCGCGGGTTTCTTTGGCCGCCAATCCGTCCGCCACTCCACAAATGCATTTGACGGCCTCTTTAGCTTCAGCATCTCGTTGTGGAATTATGAGAGTGCGATAGGCGATATCATGGGAAATCGAGGTCCAGTCGACATCATCCGGAAGCATAGGTTGATCAGGCAGGTCAAAATAATTGTCAGGGTCCTGACCCGGCTCTGGCTCGGGATCAGAGGTCATCGCGGAAGCGCAACTGCTAACGAAGGCATCCAACGCGATCACTGAACGAATACTCAAGTAGAGCGCTCGCCGCTTCCTCTCGTTGCGGGTAATGCTTGCCTGAGCAATCCAAGTTAAACCTGCACCAATGCAACCACCCACAACGCCGTCGCTTAAAAGCAAATCGATCATTCCGCAGCCTCTGCCAGCGTCTCAGCATCTTTGAGAGTAATTTCACCTGACATGAGGCGCGGAAGTAGTAAGTCGCGCACCGATGTGAGCGTACTGTTCTCCGCGACATTATTCGCTTGTAGCTCCATTAAGGGGTCCAACTTATCTGCTACATGATGTTGAGACGCGCCAAACCGAGGAACTTTCATCATCCTTTGGTCACGCAAAGAAACATAGGGAGCCATGTCGGTTTGGCCCGCAAAACCGTAGAGTTGATCGATGAAGTGAGGGCTCGTCATCCAGCAATATAGAATGGACGGCCTTATCGAAGAGGGATCAAGCGATCGCCAAAAACAAATTTGCGGTGAATAAACAAACTTAGGAGTATGGGCGGATACACGCGCAAACCTGCCAACAGTGCCTTTGGAGGTAAAAGCAACATCACCAACTTTGGAGAGCTTATCGCCAGCCTTTTCGATACTAGCTTCGCTAAGAACATCTGCCTCGTCTGTAGAGAAACCGTCTTTCAAGTTTCCAGCCCGAATAAACGGTAATCCGGGCTCTTTAAGCTCTGAGTTTTTGGCGCGGTACCCATCGCCAATTTGTAGAATCTTTTGCTTGATTAGTTCCGAAGCAATACAGGTTTCCAATTCAACTTCGTTTTTTCGGCTCCAATCTCGGAAGATCGCCTGCGCCATCGCCTCTA
>JAUIEW010000128.1 GCA_030429365.1 Phycisphaerae bacterium | reverse complement strand
AATGACGAAGTCAGTGCGCATCGCTTTAGGGGGTTGGCCGGACTCTCGGTTCGCTCGATGATGATGTTCCCCATGCCCCGACGGGTCGGATACGGGACGCGTGGGTTTCCCCCGACATATTTTCGTTCAGATCTTGCCTCCAATCTGAGGCAACGGAATAGCCGCGTACCACATTGCGCGGACACAATTGGTCATCAGGAGAATTTGTGATGGGAACAAACGACCACGATCGGACCTTAAGGAGTCGCCTGCCATGGGGCTCGTCACTCGCCGTCAGCTGCATGACGCTGCTCTTTGTCTGCGGGTGCCCCGGCACCATGGATCCGCCACCCGACGGCGACAACATCGACGGCGACACCACCGTTGAAGAATTCAACGTCGCTGCCGGAGAAACCATGATGGTCGAAAACGACGCGGTCGTCACCGTCAATGGCGATGCCACCATCGATGGAACGCTTGAAGGCGCAGACAGCCGCGTCACCCTGCGCGTCAACGGCAAACTCACGATCAACGGCGCCATCATGTCGCAACACGCCAACACCAACGGCGTCGAAGGCGACAAACCATTCGACGAACACGACGTCGGCATCCACATCATCGTCGGCGACGACGAAGTGACAATTAGTGACACTGCCAAGTTCCACACGACCGGAAGCCTCATCATCACCGACGACGAAACCGTGCTCGACAGCACGCCCGATGATTTCTTCGACGAGGTCGAAGAGGTGGCTGAAGATGACCCGCCGACGTTCGCACCGCTTCCGCCGGATGCCGCGATCTTCGGCGATATGGATACGAACGGTAATGCCAACACCAACGGGCAGCCCAAGGTCGTCGGACCTGCGATGATGCCGGTGACGATTTCCGGTGAATGGCCCGACCCGGACGACCCACCGCCGGCTGGCGACAGACCGGTCTGGATCTTCCGCTTCAACGGTAATCGCCCGCTGAACCTCGACGGTTGGACGGTCAACGGTCCGGGCGCACCTGACGGTGCCGACGCCGACCCCGACACCAACCGCGGACCCAAGCGCGGCAAGAACGGCATGCGCCTAAACATCTGGAACAACGGCGGTCCGATCAACGTGGCCAACGTCGTCTTCAACCTGACCGATGGCGGTGATGGCGGCGATGACATGGACACCTGTGCCAGCGCGACGGGCAAGCCCGGCGGTAAGAGCGGTAACTTCCGCATGACCGCATCGGGCGGCATCAACATGACCGGGCCGCTGACGATCAATCCGGGAATCGCAGGCAGCGGTGGAAGCGCGACCGTCACCAAAGGGGCGGCTGGTGCAGCCGGCTGCGCTGGCGACATGGGCGCATCGTCGACGGCCACCGGTGCGAAGGGGGCTGACAACAAGAAGCGCCTGCTCGCACGCGGTAACGTGACCGGACTCGCGAACGTGACCATTGGCCCGTTGATCGCCGGTGATGGCGGCAGCGCGACGGCAGAAGCTTGCGACGGCGGCGACGGATTCGCCTGTTGCAGCGGCGGCGGTGGTGGAACTGCCACCTCGAAAGCCGGCGACGGTGGCGAAGCATCGCTCAACGTCAGCGGGCTTCCGGTCACGACGGGTGAAGTCATTGGCGGTGACGGCGGGACAGCCGACGCGACCGGCGGCAGTGGTGGCAACGGTGGAAACTGCAAGTTCGGCGATGCCGGCGACGGCGGACCGGGCGGTGAAGGAAATGCAACTGGCGGCAAGGGCGGTAATGCCAGCGGTGGCGATTCGATTGGCGGCGATGCTGGTGACGGCATCGGAACCGGAGGCAATGGTGGAACCGGTGGCGACAGCGGACTCGGCAATCCCGGGGCTGGCGGCGCGATGGGCACCGGCACCGGCGACGTGATGCCAGCCGGTACCGGCGATACCAATGGCACAGATGGTGAACCGGAATCGAATGACGGCATGATGGGCACCGACGGAACCGATCTTGCGATCATCGTGTTCTGCATTCCCGTCGGTAACTTCATCGCGCTACCCGAACCGGGACCGATCGAGCCGGGTGTTCAGATGGGCCCGATCTTCAACGAAGACGAAACCGAAGAAGTCGGTTCAGTTGAATACGAACTCGTTGGCGAAGAAGGTCGCGAGACGAACTTCCAGTTCGGCGTTGAACCGGAACACATCGGCATCGGTGACGGCATCCTACGGATCGAACTCGCCCAACTTGCACTTGAAGGCGGGATGCCGGGTATCGTTGGCGGGTTGCGAATTGTTCCGCTTCAAGGTTTCGGTATCGATCAAACCAATCCGCTGATGGTGCGTGCGTTTGACGCCAAGGGCGGCTTGATTGGCGAGCAGTCGTTTGCCGAGATACCGTTGAACTTCGGCAACATCGAAAACGCACAGTCATTGGAAGCCACGTTCGAAACGGTGCAGGACGATCCGACGCAGGAAGCCGTGCCCGCCGTCTTTGAAATCGAAGCGCCGTTCGCCACCTTCGTGACGATCTATCGAATCTACCTGATCGATCCGTAGGCTGTTCGTTGGCTTCAACTTAAACCCCCAAGGGTGTCACATCGTGTCACGGTGTGGCACCCTTTTCTTATTGGGAGCGGTCGCTTGGGAGACTTCATTTCTTCGGGACGTGTCAATCGCTTATCGGCTGTTGGTTATAAGTCGGTGTCCAAAGTGTGTTAGCCGCCCAGGGAAGCCCCAGGCAGGTACTGTTTGACCGTCGCGACAAATCAACGCCATAATGATTCAATGACCGACCGGAAGACGAGCGACCATTCGGACAGTGATGAAAGGCGACGCGAAGACGTCGTCTTGATTCGCAGGCTCCTATCCGGTGACGAGGGGGCGATGCGGGCCTTGGTCGAGCGTTATGACCGCCTCATCCGCTACACCATTTTCCAGACAAGCCGGCGGCACTGCGAACGCGATCCGGGCTGGCTCGACGCCCGTGCCAACGAGACCTGGACGGGAATCGTCCAGTCGCTGCGGCGGAGCGGTCCGAGCAAGATCCCGCCCCAGATTTCGGGCTACTTCGTCCGGATAGCCAAGAACAAATGCCTCGACGCGGGTAAGCGAGCCGACGCCCGTTCCGTCATTCCCATCGAGGAGGGGCGGGCCGACCTCGAACCGGCCGACGCCGACACCAGTCCGGAGTTATTGCTCCAGGGGGCGGAGGAGTTGGAGCGGCTGCAGGCGTGCCTTGCTCGTTTAAGTCCTGAAGAGCAAATGATTTGCGCGGAAATCGGGCTGATCATGGAGCGTCGCTGGAAGGAGGCGTCGGCTCGGCTGGGGGTGGCTGAATCGACGCTGCGGTCGCGGTGGGGGGCGATACTCGACAAGCTGAAGGGGTGGCTTGAAAAAGAAATTTGAAAAATTCCAAAAAAGTCTCGCGCCTCAGGGCGGTTCCACAGACTCATGACATGTAAAGCCAAACACGAGGGGATTCCAGACGAGGAAACCGGTAGCAATGTCTACAATGTCCAATAACTCAATCGAAATGCTTATCGCCAAGGCCGCATCGGCCCAGAAGGCGGGCGTTTTCGAGCAGACATCGGTGGACGTTTCCGCTCTGGTGGCACCCGCTGGCGGTTCCCGCCTGATTCGTTTCTACGAGAAGGCACTGGTCGGTCTCCCGCTGGCCGCTTGCTTGGGAATCGTGATCGGAATCGGCAGCATGATGGGTGGTCCGAACGGCCAGTCCGATTCGCAGATTTCTGCCGGTGGATTTGCAATCACCACGCAGGGATTGAATGATGCATCTGCCGTCGCGACGCAAGAGGTGTACAGCCTCGAGAGCGTGACCCGCTGCTTCGCTGGACCGGGCCAAAGCGTCGGTTCGGATTGCGGCTTCGCCGATCTGGATTCAGACGGTGACGTGGATTTGGCCGACCTGGGAACGTACCAGCAGCAGTATGCTCTGGTAAACTAGTACCGACAAAAAAGTGTATATCGCGTTGGTTGCGCGTTTAAGCTCTCGGGTTAACGGGTCCGAGAGCTTTTTTTTTGCGCGCATGGTTTGACGTGCCTTGGATGGCTCGCCGCGAATCCGACAGCGGACTGTTCGTCATTCCGTCGCCGCTTCGACGATCGCGATTTCCTCGGCGGTCAGGTTGTACAACTCGTAAACAAGTTGATCGATTTTCCGATCCGTCGCCTCAATCTGGCGTTGAATCGCCGTCGTTGCGTGTCCTGTCGCGCTACGAAATTGTGCGTAGAGGCCAAGTAAGTTCGCTACGAGTCCTTCGATTGCTGATTGAATTTTTGATAATGACATGTCTGTCCTGTCTACGACCTTAATCGGAAGTTGCTTCAGTTGCGGTGGGCCAATACGAAGGTAGCCTCCCTGAAGCGCATTGCCAGCAAACATTGTACGAAACGTGAAGTCAATGAGCTTGCTGTTGAGTATTCCGATTAAATAATGCAGGTCGATCTTCGAATTGAGAATTATCGAGGTCGATTTCGCGGCCAACCAATTTCCATCTAGATCAATGCCAACTTCAAGACTTTTTGTCATTCCCGCAACGATCAATTTGGGTGATTGGCCTTGTTGCAATCGTCGAGGTGGCAATTCTGATAATTTTTGACGATTCACGATGGGGCGCTGCCATGAGGATTTTATGTAACGCATCGGCTGCCGTCCCCACAGAAACTGATATCGATCAATAGTGCCGCTGTTGACCACACGCAAGCCGTCACATTTATCTGATTTGCTGTCGGATAATAAGTTTTTTAGTTCGTAGGCCTCCGCGACAGTTGCGGCACCATTCACTTCCGCGATGTCAGCCAAACAGGGCATGCTCTTGAGTATTCGCGATACCGGATTGAGGGTGTCCAGATCGCCGAAAATTGCCCAGCCTTGCTTTACGTTGCCGAAGTACCTTTCGTAATCCAACTCTCGTTCAAATCCCTTCGTTACGATCGAGTTTTCGTCGAGTCTAAATCTTTGGTATTGAACAGGCTTGGGTTCATCGGGCTTCGAGGACAAAGCAACGAATACGATGGGATAGACGGAGACAGGAAATACCGGAACGGCCGAATAATCTCGAATGTTTATTAGCGTATTCGACCTTGTCGTGACTTCGCGAGCACCAGTTGCGTAATCTGCAGACCCAAGTTTGTTGGGCACAATCATGCTGATGTAACCAGAGTTCTTAGCTACCTTGGACGCTCGCTCAATGAATACGCAAAAAATGTCCCAGTTACCGGAACCCGCTAGGTAATTTGCGGTGCAATACTTCCTTTGTTCTGGATGGTAATTGGTCATCCATTCCGAATCGATATACGGTGGATTCCCTATGACCGCATCGAATCCTCCCCCCGCCATGATGTGGTTAAACTCAGTCTGCCATTCGAAGACGTTGACGCGGAGTCGTTCTTCTTCGTCGAACAGGTCCATTTGAGTGTTGTCGTAAAAGTCCGGACCGATGAGCGAGTTGCCACACTTGATGTTGTCGGCGAGGTCAGGCAGGGCGCGTTCGTGGAAGAGAAGCAGGTTTGAGCCGATCGTTTCACTGCTTTCTCCTTCCAGCACTTTGAGCAGCAGCGACAGCTTGGTGACTTCGACGGCCTGCGTGTCGATGTCTACGCCATAAATGTGTGAAAGCAAGATGCGTTTGCGCTCGGCAATGGTGAGCCGGTATTCACCCGACGAATGCTGGAACAATCGCGGGCTTTTGCCCTCGGTGTGTTTGTCCGGGCCCTCTTCTGCGTACCGGTCTCGGTACCAGTCGAGCAGAAATTGATACGCGCCGAGCAGAAATGACCCCGACCCGCATGCGGGGTCGAGAACCGTCAACGGTCTCGCGTCTTTTGCTTTTGAAGGCTGGTAGGTAGGGGTCAGCGCTCCGACTTCCAATGGTGATTTCCCCTCGACCAATTTGCCGACTGTGTTCTGGACGATGTAATCGACGATGTAGGTGGGGGTATAGTACACCCCGCCGGCTTTGCGCACCTCCGGCTTCTCGACAACGGTGGCGCGGTGACCGGCGGATAGTTCGATGACCTTGCCGAGGAATTGTTCGTAGACCTGCCCGAGGATGTCTGCGGGAAGGACGGAGAATTCGTACGGACTATCCGGGTAGTAGAGCCGCTTGAGGATGTCTTTGAGCGGCTTGTCGTCGATGGACAGATTTGGAGTCAGATCATCGGGGGCTTCAGGGCGACTCTTTTCCTTTGAGAAGTGGAATAGGCCGGAGTTGTAGCGCTCGTCGGCCCGGCGGAAGCGCTCAAATAGTCGCTGGTAAATCTCTTTGCCGTTGACGAGCCCAAGCAGCGTGCCGTATTGCTCGATGCCGCGATCTTCGCAGATGCGCAGGAAGACGATACGATCGATGGTCCGTTGTACGGCGAAATTGAGTTCCCGCTGCGATAGCTTCTTGTTTCGCAGCGCGATGTTTCGGGCAAGGACATCGCGCCATTGCTCAATCTCAGCAAGAAAGGCGTCATCGACCTCGGCTGTTCCGCGTTTCTTCTTGGTGGAGTCTGCGTATTTATCGAACGAGCCTTTGAGAATTGCATCTCGCGAGAAGATGGACGCGAGTTCGTTCCAGCGCTGAAGCAGTTCATCGTAGCGGAAGTATATCGTTCGGGCCTTGGATGACTTGTCGTTCGGCGAAGGTTTGATTCGGCAGTCGTAGACCGCGAATTCTTCAAAGTCGGTCAAAATGGACAGGGGTAGCTTGGCTGACCACGCATAACGCCGGAGTTGGTACGCCGGGCCGGGATCGCCTTTGATATCGATGCTTGGCTTCTTGGCCTCCACGAAAAACTTGCGTGTGCCTCCGATTCGGAAGCAGTAGTCCGGCGCCTTGGTCGCACCACCGATCTTGATGGCGTCTTCGTGGATGACGTCTTTGTAAGCTTCGGCATAGCCCAAGGAGTTATCAACATCCCAACCGAGTGCCTTGAACAACGGGTCGATGAATTCGCGGCGTATCTGCGTTTCGTTGTATTTTCCCGCGCGGTAGGCGTCTGCGTGTTGGTCGAAGCGCTCGACCAACTTCGCGACAGACGCGGGCGGGGGGCTCGCGTCACCTTCGCGACTCTTCGGGGGCTTGCCAGTTTTTGAGGTCTTTTTCTTTGCCATGCGGTTTCCGTTTGCTCGGTACGTCGCATAGCCTAAGCATTTACCTATCCATCGTACAGACAGCGACTTGTACGAGCATACCTCGCGAGAGTTTGGGCCCTCACAGGTCGAATCATTTTGCCCCGACTCTCTGAAGCCGAGCTACCCGTGCAGGTGTTTTTGGCTCTAATTGGCCCTAATTGGCTCTGTAATTGGACATGGGGTGGTAGAACAGGTGGCCCATGTCCTCGGACGTGGGAGAGGCGATGATCGGTTTCGATTTGCCGGGGTTTGTTTCAAACAGCCACGGTGTCGAACGTTGGAAGTTGGAGAGTGCGATGCTATTGCGCGGGCTTACCGGATGAGTTTGTTGGATGATTCAAGAACTGGGCGTCTTCATTGCCTTTGATCATCGGCTTCCCCACCTCTGAAGAGGCGGGCCACTCATTTTGCGGGTTCAAATTATCTGCGCATTAAAAAGCCCCCGAACGATTGGTTCTTCTTATCGTTCGGGGGCTTTGCTTGAATTGGCTTGGTTTGTTCTGGCGTTCGGTTCTTTTAGAAACCGGTGTTCAGGAACAGGACCAGCGCGTCGTTCGACAAACCGCTCAGGGCGTTGCGATCCAGCGTGCCGACGATGTCGTTGCGGCCATCACCATCCACATCGAGGATCAGCATGGTGTTGACCAGCGTGCCAGCCGTCGCTTGCGGGTTGGCGTTCGGGTCGGTGATAACCGTCTGACCCGTCGCGGGATCGACGGCAGTGGTCGGATCGCTTTGCGGATCGGTTGCACTTTGATCTTCCTCGGGCGGGGGGCCATCATCGATGATGAGGTTCTCGCGCCAGAGTTCGAACGTGCTGTTCGGATCGGTGCTGCTAAACGGCGTGAACCACGCAACCGCGCCCTCAGCCGCAATCGCCGCATCGAGCTTTCCATCACCCGTCAGGTCGCCGAGCGCGATCGCGCCCGGTGCACGTTCGGCAAACTCCGCCACCGTAAACACCTGCCACGGACTGCGGATGAACGTCGCCGACGGTGACTCCGGACGTCGGAACCACTGAATAACTTTGCCAGCCGACGATCGCACCATCACGTCCTGATGTCCGTCGCCGTCGATGTCGCCGAGTTCGATCACGTTCGCGTTGGTCGCAATCTGACCGATCGGTGCGTGGGGCGGCCACTCTTCGAGGACGTTGCCGTCCGCGCCGAAGCTGAGCGGATTGGGCAGCCAGCGGATGTTCGAATTCTTGGCGTTCGGGAAGGTGACGATCACGTCGTTGTCGCCATCGTCATCGACGTCGATGATGCGGCAGTCGCTGACCTGCGGGCGATCTTTGTGAATGGTGTAGCGTGCCCAGTTTTCAGGATTGCGGGCCGTCGCGCCGCCGCTGTTCGGATAGACGTCAACGCGATTGGTTGCCGGCTCGACAGCAGGATCGCCTTCCGGGCTGTTGAGCGCGACGACGATGTCAGGACCGTTGATGTTGTCGATATCACCGATGTCCAGCGACGTGTAGCCGCCAGTTTCGGGCAGTTCACCCTCCGACGTTCCAGCGAGTACTGACTGCGGCAGGGTGACGCCATCCCACGGCAGACCGGTCGGGTCCTGCGGGTTGAAGAAGATCACGATCGCGCCCTGAAGCGCGTCTTCGAGGAACCCACCATTGTCGGTGACGTCGCAGTCTTCGCGCGACAGATCGCACTGCGGAACGAGTCCGGTGTCTTTGACGAGTACGACCACGTCGTCGAAACCGTCCTGGTCCATGTCAGCCACCTTCAGGTCCGACGTGTAGGCGATCGGCGTCGTTCCACCGAGCGGAACGGTGGCGAAGACGATGTTGCCAAACAGACCGGGGTCCTGTTGGATGTGAATCTGAATCGGTTGCGATTCGTTCCAGGCGCTGACCAGGTCGACGAGACCGTCGTTGTTGAAGTCGCCGGAAGCAACGAACTGCGGACCGGCAGTGTCTTCAGCCTGCGGGTCGATCTGGATGGCGCGGAAGAAACTCTGCGTCTGACCCGAATCCAAGAAGTCGCCGCTCGAACCTGTCGAACCGCCATTGCCTGATCCGGACTGGCAACCGGCGGTTGCGATCACCGCCAGAACCGAGATTGCGAACATCCGTTGTATCTTGCACTTCATCAGAGGTAGCCTCCACGCTCTGTGTATCAAGCGGTGCTGCGTAAGATCCTGCTGCGTACGACCCATATGGGTGACGGTCTAGTTGTCTTCTTCGAACAACGTGTTTCTAAACCAGACGATGGTGTCGTCGGCCAATCCACTGTCCACGCGACGGTCGAAGGTCGCGACGACATCGTTGGCTCCGTCGCCATCAACGTCTACGACGATCATGTTGTTGATGAGCGTTCCGTTATCGACAAAGTCGATGTCGGTCGGATCGTCAGTCGTTCCGTTTTCTTTGGAATCGTCGAGCACAAAATCGCGACCCCATTCGTCAAACACGCTCTGACCGACGGTTGAATCGAACCAGTACAGCGCACCGCCGACACTGACCACGGCATCATTCGCACCGTCGTTGGTCAGGTCGCCAATCGCCAACCCGACCGGTCTAAACGGTGAGAAGTCGTCAAGCACGTAGACCTGCCACGGGAAGTTGAAGCGGTCGGGCACCGGCGTGTTGTCGCCTGCGTTGTTGTCGGGGTTGTCGGGCGGGAACGTCGGATCGACATCGGTGTCGAGCGTCGGGCGGCGGAACCACATCGCCACACCCTGACCAAACGCACGCACCAAAACGTCATCGAATCCGTCGTTGTCCATATCGCCGATGACGAGGTTGCCGACATCGCCGTCCACCGTGCCGATGGGCCGCTGTTCCCACGTCGTGGAGAATAGCGCTCGGTTGTCGTTCTGGAATGCGCCCGCGAGGAACGAGTTCAAGCCTTGTTCGTTCAGCGGGTTGCGATACCAACGGACGTTTTGCGTTGCAGTGTTGGAATGCGCCGCGACCACGTCGAGGTCGCCGTCGCCGTCCACATCGTAGATGCCGCAATCACGAATGAGTGGGGCGTTGATGTCCAGCCAGATCGGGTACCAGAACGTCGGCGGCATGTTCAGCGCGGGAACCGCATTCGAGGTGATCATCTGCGAGTCACCGTTTCGCGCATTATTGCCTGGGTTCAGCCATAGCTCGACCGTGTTCAGCCCCGTTCCGCATGGAATAATCGGGACGTTTGACGTCACGACGATGTCAGGACCGTTGACGCCGTCGATCTCACCGACTGCGAGGCTCGTGTAACCGCCTTCTTCGGGGAAGTCGATGGCGCGAAGCTGATCTTGCGGCTTGCCCCAGCGATCGTTGAAGGGGCTGTACGAGTCCTGGATGATGACTTGTTGCCACTGGTCACCGTCGGTGATGTCGCCAGCCGGTCCTGGTGAGAACAGGATGGCGATGAGTCCGGTGAAGTTGTCGCTGTTGGGTTCACCGTCGAGACAGAAAGCGATTGTGCCATCACTCTTGACGAGGACGACGACATCCATCGCGCCGTCCTGGTCCATGTCCGCGACTTCGACGCCGGCCATCGTACCGATCGGAAGCGTACCGCCGATGGTCACCGTGTCGAAGACGACGTTGCCATCCTGGTCGCGACCTTGCAGGTGTAGTTGTACGGGTTGCGACTGGTTGTGACCGGTGATGATGTCGACCATCCCATCGCCGTTAAGGTCGGCGTGGGTGATGAACTTGGCGCCAGCCGTGTCTTCAAACCGCGGATCAACCTGGATGCCGCGGAAGTGGCTTTGTGTTTCTTCGCCTTCTTCCTCGGCAGCGCTGGGTTGGAGCGGTCCATCGCCTTCGACATTGTTGCTGCCATCGACGAAGAAACCGGTGGCGTCATTCGACGGCGTGGGTGTGCCATCGCTTCCACCATTGGTGTTGCCATTGTTTCCTGTGCCTGCACTTGGGCTCGTACAACCAACGAAAAGGGTGGACAAGGCCAATGCTGTTACTACGATCCAACGTGGATGAAATATCATCGCAGTCGTCTCCAAGCCGGCATGTTGAGCCGGAAGGTGTGCGAACCAGTCTCACAGATTTATCGGTTTGGTCGGAAAGTCACTTGTGACAGTACGATACATGTGCAAATAAGAATGGGTGTCCAATAATCGATGGGCGCTGCGCCTGGGATTGCGCGGTCCTACAAAGACACAACCGATATTGATGCGATGTTTTTGGTTTAAACAAACACAGGCAAGGGCCAGTTATTGACCAACACAGAGAACAACCCAGCGTCTGCGAAGTCGCCACATGACGTGCCTTGTTTTGTGTCGCTTGACGATCACGATTTGCTCGCCCAATGCGTGGTCGATACCTATCGCGCCAGCGGTCCCGGTGGTCAGAAGCGCAACAAAACTGCGTCGGCGATTCGCCTGCGTCATCAACCGACGGGCGTATCGGCGAATGCCGTTGAGAGTCGCTCGCAGCATGAAAACAAGGCCAAAGCGCTGAAACGCCTTCGTTTGTCGATTGCGTTGAACGTTCGCCGCCATGTCGAAACGGATGGTTATGAACCGAGCGAACTCCTGCGATCGTGCATCAGCAAATCGGGAAAGTTTGAGATTGGGCGACGTGATCAGCGTTATTTTGAGGTGGTCTGGGAAGTGCTCGATTTGCTGTTTGCATGCAAGATGCAAGTATCAACCGCCGCGCAGAAACTCGGATTGAGCACGGCCAACTTCAGCAACGTGCTGCGAAACGATCCGGCCGTCTGGCGCCGCGTCAACGAACTGCGCAATGACGAAGGTCTGAGCAGTTTGAAATAACGGGCTGGCCTGTCCCCGCGGAAAGGAAACGTCGTCATGCCCCCGCCACACCATCAAAAAGACCAGCGATCGGCCAACTGCGCGGTGATCACCGTCAGCGACACGCGGACGGAAGAAACCGACACTGGAGGGCAGCTGCTACGTTCGCTGCTTACCGACGCGGGACACCATGTTTCGAGCTTCGCAATCGTCAAAGACGAACCGGCTGATGTCGCGGCGCTGGTGCGGGCGAAATGCAATGACGCCAATTGTCATGCGGTTTTGTTATCGGGCGGTACGGGAATCGCCGCGCGCGACACGACGGTCGAAGCGATCGTTCCATTGTTGGACAAGCGGCTGGATGGATTTGGCGAATTGTTTCGCATGCTGAGCTACGATCAGGTCGGGGCGGCAGCGATGCTTTCGCGGGCGCTGGCAGGAATTGTCAATCAGACGGCGGTATTTCTGATGCCCGGTTCGCCCAAAGCCGTTGAACTTGCCATGACCAAGCTGATCATTCCGGAATTGGGCCACATTGTCGCGCTGGCGGGAAAGGCCGAAGGTAACGGCTAAGCGTCGATCCGCGTTGACAGTCCCCACGCGCCCGCTATGCTCGCATTCGGTTGTCGCAAACGTGTAGAATAAAGATGTAGGGTGGGCCGTGCCCACCATATTGTTGGCATCCAAATGGCGGTGGGCACGGCCCACCCTACGATGAAGCAATCGGAATACTTAGTCTTGAGCACGTCCGACTCGCAACTTGAATCCTGTCGTCAGCGCATCGACGAAATCGACACCGACATCGTGCGCCTGATCAACGAACGCGCCGAGATGGCCGTCAAAATCGGCAAGCTCAAACGCGCATCCGGCGACGCCACCTACGCGCCCGCCCGTGAGCGTCAGGTCCTCGACAAGGTCGTCGCTGCAAACAACGGGCCGCTTTCAGATCGAACCGTTACGGCGATTTATCGCGAGCTCATGAGCGGATCGTTTACGCTCGAACGCCCGCCGCGCATTGCCTACCTCGGTCCGCCCGGAAGCTACTCGCACCTGGCGGCCAAGCGCAAGTTCGGCGCGTCGGTGGAGTATGAACCGCTCGGGCAAATCTCGGCGGTCTTCGATGAAATCGAGCGCGAACATGTGGATCTGGGGATCGTCCCGGTTGAAAACACGGTCGGCGGCGGGGTGATCGATACGCTCGACGCATTCCATGAACGCGACGTGAAGATTTGCGCCGAAGTGAATCTTTCCGTGCAGCACCATCTGTTGGCCAACTGCCCGCTCGAAAAAGTCGAGCGCGTGTACTCCAAGCCCGAAGGTTTCATGCAGTGCCAAAAGTGGCTGACCGAAACGGGCTTGATGTCCAAGACGATTAGTGCGGCCAGCACGAGCAAAGCGGCAGAGCAGGCGTCGCAGGAGGAAGGGGCGGCTGCCATCGGAAGCGAGTTG
This sequence comes from Phycisphaerae bacterium, assembly GCA_030429365.1. GTDB lineage: Bacteria > Planctomycetota > Phycisphaerae > UBA1845 > UBA1845 > UBA1845. The sequence continues at coordinate 952 of JAUIEW010000128.1, read as the reverse complement.
GCCGCCGAAGTGTATGGCCTCTTGAAGATTTGCGATCGCATTGAAGACGACCCGGGCAACGTGACGCGTTTTCTGGTCATCGGTCGGGAACACGCCAAGCCAACCGGTCATGACAAGACGGCGCTTTTGTTTATCGCGTCGGACAAGCCAGGTTCGCTCGTCGAAGTGCTGGATGTCTTTCGGCAGGCGAAGATCAACATGACGTACATCGAGTCGCGACCGAGCCGGCAAAAGCAGTTCGAGTACCGCTTCTTCGTCGATATCGAAGGGCATATTGAAACGCCAGAGATTTCGGAAGCGGTTCAAAAAGCCGGCGCGCATTGCAGTTCGCTGAAGATTCTGGGCTCGTTCCCCCCGGCGACCGAAGTGGTCTAGCCGGGCTGTCGGGGACTATGATTAGATCGAAAAAATGCGGCGTGAAGGGTGGGCCGTGCCCACCATATCGTTCGCACTCAAATTGCGGTGGACATGGGCCACCCTACATTCGCTCGCTTGGCGGGAATTGAAACGATGGAACTTGTGGTGGTCATGCGATCGACGGCGACGGCTGACGACAAAGTCGCGGTTGAACAGCGCATGGCCGACATGGGCTTGACCGCCCACCGCGCCGATGGCGAATTCCGCACGATGATCTCAGCCGTCGGTACGATTGCAGTCGGTGGCACGCAGCAACTCGAACAACTCGGCGGCGTCGATCGCGTCATCGCCGTCACGCAACCCTATCGCCTCGCCTCGCGCGAACTTCACGAAGCCGACACCATCATCGACATCAAGGGCATTCGCGTCGGCGGACCGCATGTCAACGTTATCGCCGGGCCGTGTGCGATTGAAAGTCGCGACCTGTTGTTTGAAGTCGGAAAAGCCGTCAAAGATGCGGGCGCATCGATTCTGCGCGGCGGGGCGTTCAAACCGCGCAGCTCGCCGTATTCATTCCAGGGACTCGGTCTCGAAG
>JAUIEW010000127.1 GCA_030429365.1 Phycisphaerae bacterium | reverse complement strand
AGCCCGACAAACCCGCAGCGAGCAACAAGCTCAAGCAGGCGGCGGACGAAATCGTCGGTTCGATTTTCTACGGAACGATGCTTCGCCAGCTTCGATCGTCGGAGTTCAAGGGCAAGTATGGTCATGGTGGCCGCGGCGAAGAAGTGTTTCAGGCTCAGCTCGATCAGATTTTTGCGAAGGAAATGGGACAAAGCAAGAACTGGAATATCTCGGAAGCGATTGTGGACCGTTACGAACGCAACGCGATCCACGCCGAGAATGTCAAAACGCGTCAGCAAGCCGCAATCGCTCAGGCTCAGCGCGATCTTGACCAGTTGGCACAACCGAAAGCGGAGACACCATCGTGGTAATGCAGGGACCAGACAATTCGCGAATCACAACGTTGGTTCGATTGCTGGACGAGATCGCGGAACTGCACGTGCGTCTGCTTGCGGCCATCGATGTGAAGATTGACGCCATGAAGACCGCGGACACGGAAAAGATTCGCGAGGCGATGCTCAGTGAAAAAGCCGTCGTCGAGCAGATCAACGAGCGGGAAGGGCTTCGCAGGCAGTTGACCGTCAATCTCGGTCGGTCGTATGGCGTCGGACCGCAGCGGGCTCGTGCGATGACGGCGATGCAGTTGGCCGATCGGTTCGCCGGTGCGGAAGCGTCGAAGATCGAAGCCGCGGTGAAGCGGATGCGCGAATTGACGAGTCAGATTGCCCGTCGCAACCATGTCGCACAGTTGGTGTCGCAGAACATCTTGCGACACATGCGAATGGTGTTCGCTTCGATGACGGCGCCGACGACGGGCGGTGCGGCGTATTCATCCGATGGCCAGGCGAGTGTGTCGGCCAACGAACGAATTTTTGATTTGGTGGGATAGGTCAGATGGGACTTGTAACTTCAGGACTAACAGCCGGTCGCAACGCCTTGCTCTCCTATCAGGGAGCGCTGCAGGTCGTCGGTAACAACGTCGCCAACGCGGGCAACGTCGATTACACGCGGCAGTCGGCGGAATTGTCGGCGGTCAACGGCACGTCGATCGGTCCGGGTCTACGTCCCGGGGCTGGCGTGGCGATCACCGGACTGAAGCGGCACGTCGATGAGGCGTTGGACAATCGACTCCGCGCGTCGGTTGGGGATTTGCAGTCGGCGGTGGCGCAGCGGCAAGGCATCAGCCAGATCGAAGTGTATTTCAACGACCTGACCGGAACGGGCATCAGCTCGCAGATTACGGATTTCTTCAACAGCCTGAGCGACGTGCAGAACGCGCCGGACGACCTGGCGATTCGAGCCGTTGCAATCGCGAATGGTGACGCGCTCACACGAACGCTGCGGGCGACGCGCACGGACATCATCGAAACGTCGCTCGACTTCAACAACGAAATCCGCCGCGTCGTCGAAGATGCCGATCGCGTCGCGGCAGAGATTGCGGAACTTAATACGCAGATCGTATCCGTCGAAGCCGGCGGAACCGGACAAGCCAACGCCCTTCGCGATCGTCGCGACGCACTGATCCGCGATCTCAGCGAAGTGTTTGACGTGCAGGTCCGCGAGCAACCGAGTGGTGCGGTCAGCGTCTACGTCGGAAGCGAGCCGCTGATCCAACACGGTGCCTCACGCGGGCTCACCACCGAGAACGAACTCGACGGAAACTTCGAGCGGACCACGGTGCGATTCGCCGACACCAACGCAACGGTCAACGTCGCCGGCGGTGTGATCGAAGGCATCATGAAAGCACGGGACGATCAGGCCATCGCCCAGGTGGCAAAGCTCGATCAGTTGGCCGCGGGCATCATTGCGGAAGTCAACGCCATTCATGCCGACGGTCAGGGACTTCGTCCGTTCACCTCGGTTGTCGCCAGCAACGTGGTCGATGACGTCTCCGCGCCGCTCAACAGTCTCGAAGCCGGTCTTCAGAATCTGCCGCAGAACGGAAGCTTCTACATTTCCGTGACGGATGAAGCCACGGGATCACCGGTTTCGTATCGCATCGAAGTTGATCTGGATGGCCAGGGCGTGGACACGACGCTTGAAGACATCGTGACCGCGATTAACACCGATGTCGCCGGCGTGAATGCATCGATTACGCCGGACCACCGTTTGAGTCTCAATGCCGACGCGGGATTTGCATTTACGTTTGGCAATGACGGTGATTCGTTCCGCGAAGATTCGTCCAAACTGCTCGCGGCGCTGGGCATCAACACGTTCTTTCAAGGTTCCGGTGCCGATGACATCGCCGTTCGCGATGAACTCAAGAACGATTCGAGCTTTCTGGCCGCGGCGACGGTCAACCACGTGGGTGATGGAAACAATGCGGGGCGTATGTCGGCGCTGACCAATCAGGCGAGCGATGTGCTCAACGGCGCGACGATCTTTGAATACTACAACGGTATCGCCAACGGAATCGCAGCTGACGGGGCTTCGGTCCAAGACACGTTGGAGGCGGCTGAGGTGATCACAACGTCGCTGGAAGAACAGCGGCAAAGCGTGAGCGGTGTGAGTCTCGACGAAGAGGCAATCGGACTGCTCAAGTACGAGAGGGCGTTTCAAGGTGCTGCACGCTATGTCAGCACGGTTGATTCGCTGCTTCAGGAACTGCTCAGTTTGGTGACGTAGTTCGACACGATTTCGTAATCGAAGTGATTTGATGGTGTTTGGACGTTCGGGCGACACGAAACAGTCGCGAGGATAAAGAGATGGCAATCAATTCAGTCAATCTAAGTCGCGTAACGACGACGCAGAAGACGGAAGCGTTGTTGTCGTCATTACGCCGCAACACTGCCGAGCTCTTTACCGGTCAAGGCCGCCTCGCTTCCGGGCAGCGTTTCCAGACGCCAAGCGAAGATCCGGGAAGTGCTGCCCGCGTGCTGAACATGTCTGAGATCCTCGGCGAGCAGTCGCAATTTATTACCAACATCCGCCATGCGGCGAACACCCTGGACGCCACCGATGTCGCGATGGGAGAAGTCAGCGCACTGATCATCGACGCCCAATCGATTGCCAGCCAGAACATCGGTACGTTGTCGAGCCCCGCGGAGCGCGAGGCGGCAGCTGAGCTGATTGCATCAATTCGTGACCAACTGGTCGCCGTTGGCAACCGGACATTCGAAGGGCGGTACCTCTTCGCGGGAAGGGATACCGATCGTCAACCGTTTATCGAGACGATCGACGGCGTGCGATACGTTGGTGACACCGGCGATGTCTTCGCACGGACCGATGTCGATGAACTGACGCCGATCAACCTGCCGGGCAACGTCTTGTTTGGCGCAATTTCAAGTCAGGTGCAAGGCACGGTCGATCTCAACCCGATCATCGCCGACGGGACGCGATTGGAAGACCTTAGTGGTGCGCGGGAACTTGGCATTCGCAAAGGGTCGTTCCAGATCGTCGAAGATGGGGCGGCTGGCGTGGTGACGGTTGACATTACGTCGGCTGACACGGCTGGTGATGTTGTGCAGTTGATCAACGACGCAGCGACGGCGGCAGGCGCTGGATTCACCGCGACGCTGACGAACAACGGAATCACGGTCACACCTGGCGCGACACCGATTTCGATTCGCGACATCAGCACGGGAACAACCGCCGGCGATCTGGGAATCACGACCACGGCGCCGACCGGCGCTGCGATCGTCGGAACAGATCTGGGCACGTCGCTCTCACGCACCACTCCGCTGACCGCACTTCTCGATGGCGCTGGTCTGGACGTATCGGCTGGCATCACCATGACGAATGGCGCGAGCTCAGCGACGATCGACTTGTCCACAGCCACGTCTATTCAAGACGTGCTAAACGCAATCAACAACTCCGGACTGTCAGTCAGAGCAAGTATCAACGAGGCGGGTACGGGTATCGATGTGGTGAACCTGCTTTCCGGTACAGAGCTGTCGATCGGCGAAAACGGTGGAGCCGTCGCCAGCGGTTTGGGCATTCGGTCGTTGGATTTGGATACGCCGCTGTCGAGTTTGAACAACGGTCGCGGTGTGCGAATCGAAGAGGGCGAGACTGATCTTCTCATTACAGCCAAAAACGGAACTTCTTTCGAAGTGAACCTAGACGGTTTGACCACCGTCGGCGAAGTCATCGATGCCATTAACCTCGCCGCAACTGGTGCAGGCGTCGGCATGACCGCGAGCCTCGCGGCCGTGGGTAGCGGTATCACGCTGACGGATTCGTCGGGCGGTACGGGATTCATGTCAGCCGGCCGAGCAAACCTGTCGTACGCCGTGGATGATCTGGGATTGACTGGAACCGTTGATGATCCTGAGACACAGATTGTCGGGACGGATGTGGCCTCAGCGCGGGCGACCGGTGTGCTGACGGCGCTGTTCGACCTGGAACGTGCTTTGATTGCCGACGATTCGCAGGCACTCACGATTGCTGCGGAAGATATCGATCGCCACCTCGTCGATTTCAACAAGTCGCGAGGCATCGTTGGTGCACGCGGCAAGTCGATGCGTGATCGTCAGACACAGACGGAAAACGCGGTCTTCGCGACCGAGCAGTTGATGAGCGAAGTTCGCGACCTGGATTACACCGAAGCTGTGACCCGCTTTCAGCAGGCCCAAACGGCGTTACAAGCCAGTTTGCTGACCGGTTCGCAGGTCTTGAATACGTCCCTGCTCGACTTCTTGCGATAGGAGCGAGGCGGGGCGAGCGGTTTCCAATGGGGACCGTGGGTGGTGCGGTGATTTGAATTCGCCGCGAAGAACAAAAGTTGAAACGTCGTCAGCGTCTGGCAGTCGGACCTGATCGGCGCATGGTTGTCCTGCGAGGAGATGCAGGAGCACGCGAAGACAACGCGTGAGAGCTTTCCGTCGTTCGGAAGCGCGCGGCCAAAATGGATCGACTGCAGGGAGAGGCGCGATGACCATACAAACGTCGCGATTCGGACCGCTAGAGGTAAACGAAGAGAGGTTCATCACGTTTGAACAGGGTATTCTGGGATTTCCGAACCAGAAACAATATGCCTTGATCCAAACCGGTGACAACAGTGGATTCTATTGGCTCCAAGCTGTTGACCGCGCCGAGTTGGCGTTCGTGGTGTGCGACCCACGCCTGTTTGTCCAGGACTACCGCGCCCCGGTCAAGTCGGAAGAGTTGACCAATCTCGGTGTCACGGATGCGGATCAAGCCCAGGTATTCATCATCGTCAACAAGATTGACAAGGTGCTGACTGGCAATCTTCAGGGACCGTTGGTTATCAACGTGAAAACGCACGCGGCACGGCAGTTGGTGTTGAGCGATCGCAAGTATTCGACGCGGCACCCGCTTATGCGATTGCCCGAACCGCAGCCCGCAATGAGCAAAACGGGTTAATACTTTTCATTCGCACCGGGTCTTGAAATTGTTTGCAGCAATTGACCTGATGACCGGTGCGTGGTCTCGGTGGTAAGACGACCGCTCTGAGTGAGTACGAGCGATTTGGATTGCGAAGTTTCGCCGACTAAGCGAATTCGAATGGTCTTACCAACAATAAAGCGCAGATATAGGCCGACCCGAGGAAGGAGCCACGGATGTTGGTGCTATCTAGGACGCGCGATGAAACGATCATGGTCGGAGACGACATTGAAATAACCGTCGTTGACGTTCGAGGAGACAAGGTAAGGTTGGGCATCAAGGCGCCAACCACCATCCCCGTTCATCGCAAGGAAGTCTATGAAGCAATCAAGACAGAAAATACAAACGCCGCGACACTCAGTGTTGATCAAATGGCACAGGTGATTCAGCGGCATGAACATACAAACGTGCGTTAGTTGGCACACGCCCAATACCTAGGGCAGAAAGTCAGGGTGCTGGCCCGACAAGGATGAGAGGGTCAGCGTAATGCAATCAAGGAGGATTGCTCATGAGTCGTATCACAAACAACATACCCGCTGTCGTTTCCCAGAGAGAGCTGTCGCAGTCGCAGCGATCACTTAGTACCAGTCTGCAACGATTGTCGAGTGGTTTGCAGATCAACCGCGGTGCCGACAACCCAGCCGGTCTGATCGTGTCTGAACGATTGCGATCGGAAATCTCGGCTGTCACCCAGGCGATCGACAACTCGCAGCGAGCCATTAACGTCATCGCGACGACGGAAGATGCGCTCAACGAGGTGAACTCGCTACTTACGGATATTCAAGCGCTGGTCGTCGAAGCCGCCAACCGTGGCGCCTTCAGCGATGAAGAAGTCGACGCCAACCAGTTGCAGATTGACTCGGCGATTGAGGCCATCTCACGTATCGCGAACACCACGACGTTTGCGGGACGAAAGCTGCTGGACGGTTCACTCGACTACGTGACCAGCGGTATCGATACTGCGGCGCTGGCTGACGTGCAGGTCGAAGCCGCCAACTTCGGACGGGCAGATTTCATTCCGGTGCAGGTCGACGTAACCGCGGCAGCCGAAAAAGCTGAGCTTCAGTTCCCAGGTGCGACGGTGGGTTCGGCTGACGTGGCGCTCGACATTCAGGGGCCAAAGGGTATCGTCACACTCAACTTCCCGGCGAGTGCGCCGATTAACGCAATCGTCATTGCGATCAACAACCAGACAGACGCGACGGGCGTGACCGCGGAATTCATCAACTCTGCGACCCAGTCGGGTATCCGTTTCCTCAGTGAAGGTTACGGAAGCAAGCAGTTCGTCTCGGTCAAGGCGCTTGACACTGGCGGTGCATTCGACGTGACGGACACCAACGGTGGAACTGTGACGCGCACGAACGGAGTGGATGCGGAAGCCACCGTCAACGGCGCCGCAACAATCGCCGACGGACTCAACCTGTCGATGAACTCGCGACTGCTCAATGTCAAGATCGCACTCGACGAAGGACTCGGTACGCAGACGACGGGCAGCAGTACATCGTTCGCGATCACCGGCGGCGGTTCGCTCTTCCAGCTTGGACCGCGCGTTAACACCAACCAGCAGTCGAACATCGGTGTTCCGGCGATGCAGGCGAACAAACTCGGTAACCGCATCGATGGATTCCTGTCGCAGTTGGGAAGTGGTCAGGAGTACGCACTGCGGACCGGTAAGTTTGACCAGGCGTCCGACATCGTTGACTCGGTGATCACCGAAGTGACAACACTTCGTGGGCGATTGGGTGCGTTTGAGCGAAACAACCTTCAGCCGAACATCACGCAGTTGCAGATCACGGCTGAGAACCTCACCGCATCGGAATCGGTCATCCGCGATACGGACTTCGCACAAGAGACCACCGAGTTGACGCGTTCTCAGATTCTGGTCCAAGCCGGTACCTCCGTGTTGGCCATCGCTAACGCTCAGCAGCAGAACGTCCTGACGCTGCTCGGTGGATAGTCCAGACTCAGATCGTAGTCAGAGATGAACACGCGGCTCCATTCTCTCTTCGAGGGGATGGAGCCGTTTTTCTTTAATCGAATCTAGCGGGCAGTGGGGTGGGTCTTATCCAGATCGGTTGTTCCGGATCGCATCACGGCGAGGCGCACCTCGAATCGTGTCCCCTTGTCCTTGGCCGTCTTGACGCGAATTTCGCCTTGCAGTTCGTCGACGATCTTCTTGGCAGCTGCCAATCCCAGGCCGGTCCCGCCCTGACCTTTTGAAGATCTGAAGGGCTCAAATATGCCGCGTACGTTATCCGCGTCAATGCCGGGTCCATTGTCCGTGACGCGGATTGAGACGACATTGGCCTCCGAATCGTAGCGACTCTTGACCAGCACACGGCCCGTACCTGGCGGGCAGGCGTCGGTGGCATTTAGGATCAGGTTGAACACAACCTGGTGAATACCTTCGACATCGGTGGGAATTGCGGGGACGTCATCAAGATCGGCAAGTAGCATGACACCGCGCTCTTCCGCGTGGCGCTTGGCCAACTCGACCGCATCGTCGATGACGTTGTTGACTTGAGCGAGTTCGATCTTCGGCACACGATCCTTGCTGAACGTCAGCATGTTCGTCGTCAGGTTAAAGACGCGATCAAGGTTGTGTTCGACGATGCGCCAACCGGTGCGAATTTTCTCGGAGTCGTCACGATTCAGGCCCATGTCAACGATGTCTGCGCCGCTGCGAAGGCCCTGCAAGAGATTGCGGATGTGATGCGATAGATACGCAACCGTCTCGCCAGTGGCGGCCAACCGCGCGTTTCGCATTCTTGCTTCCGTCAATCGTTGGTTCTCAATTGCCAATCCGCAAACGCGCCCAATTGCAGTCGCGAGGCGCAGGTGATCTTGGCTATAGGTATGCCGCGCCATCGGGCAATCGATATGGATGACGCCGATGACTTCATCGTGACCTGTGAGTGGAACACAAATCACGCTGCGCAGTGCAAGGCTTTCCAGACTCGCGGTGTTGGGGTCGGTCGTGAATCGCTCGTCGGCATTCGCATTGGCGCAGAGCACGCCGGCTTTCGTGTCGACGACCTGTTGTATGATCGCGCTGGATGTCTTGATTTGCTCGTGCTTGCGACCGGCTTTTGAGCGATATCGAACGACAGCCGGTTCGAGTTTCTTGCTGCCATCTTTGCGAATCAGAATGAACAGGCGATCAACGATGAGGCTGCGAAGGATGATGTCGGTGATGCGGTCCAAGAACTCCCGCTCAGACGCGATGACGCCAGCCGCCTCGGCCAACTGGTACATCACATTCCAGGATCGAACGGCGGCTGCGTTCTCCGGCGCGGCGACGATCACGCTTTCTTCGCTTGATTGAATCGCCGAAAGCAGCGAAGAATCGATGGCATCCCCTTCGCCACTGAAACGCACCATGTTTTCTGCGGTCAGCGGTCCGCCGTATCCTTGCACGCCCAATTCGCCACGAAACGCGAGCAGCGTCCCGCCGATCTTGATCTGGTCCCCGTGATGGAGTTCGGTCGCTTCGGAGATGCGTTCTCCGTTGACATAGGTTCCGTTCGAGCTTCCGAGATGCGTGATTGTCCAGATTTCGCCTTCGCGCGTGAGTTCGGCATGGCGGCGCGATACCGTATAGTCGGTGAGCGGCGCCTGCTGTGAGTGACGCCCCAAGAGCACCTTAGAATTGGTGAGATCGATCGCCTGACCGGCGTCAGGACCTTGAAGAACATAGAGTATGGCCACGCTGAGTTTCCCGCAGCATCCTGTGCTCGACGCTGATTAAAACGTTCGATGCCCGGTGAACCACACGATACCATCGATGACGTTGTCGATTTCCAGCAGAATCGATGTGAATCCAATTTCACAGGATGTAGACCGATGGTAAAAACCGCTCGGGCATAAGTCAATTCTGCGAGGCCGCCGCTTGTGGGGCCAGCTTGAACTGTGCGGATACCAGATTGTGGTCCGATCCGCTTGTTTCGACCGTGCCGAGGATCACATCGTAGCTCTTGGGCACATAGTTGGTCGCCATCTCCGGAGACGCCAAAATAAAATCAATCATCGAAAGATAGCTGCGGTTGTAGGTGATTCGCTTGTCATCGGGGAGATCGTCAAAGAACGCCGATAGCTTGGTGGCGCCGCTACCAACCAAACGCTCCACCGGTTCACTGTCGAACGTGTCGTTGAAATCACCGCAAATCACGAACGACGCTTTCGGATCGTTCGCGAGGATGCGATCCAGCTTCCTACGAATGGCCAACGTTTCACCCAGGCGGATTGGGCGGGACGCATCTGCACCGCCGTGCTTACTCTTGAGATGGACGACGAAGACATCGAACGGTTTGTATCCATCCGGTTCGATACTGACTTGGAGAAGATCGCGCTGAAAACGCATGTCCTTACCGTCTGCGCTTCGAAAGTCCACATGCCGATGCGACGTCACTTCGCCTACCGGGAGCCGGGAAATGAGGGCCACATCGATCCCACGCCGATTATTCCCTTCAATCAGGACCACATCGCAATAGCCCATGTCCCCCAGGTGCGTTGAGACAAAGTCTTCAAGACCGCCACGGTTTTCAACTTCCTGTAATGCGACGACATCGGCATCAGCTTGACGGATCGTCTTGGCAAGATTTGCAACTTCCGAAGCCCGCTTGCCCGGGTAGTACTCAGAGTCCGTATAAGGGTCGTCGAAGTTATCGAATAGATTCAAGACGTTAAACGTCGCAATCTTAACAACTCCATTGGACAACGTCTTGGGTTGGGCAGGGACGAAGACCGCCGGCGTGTTTTCCTTTGGTCGGTCGGGTTTGGCAACCGTCTTGCCCTTGACTTCTTCACCACCTTTGGGTGGATCGGGGCTGTCGATGATTTGAATCTCACTTGCAGAATTAATGACGATCTCAGGTTTGCCTTTGAATTTGACGATCTCGCCAACGATCCGGACGTGTTTGTTGAGAAAGAGTTTTTCCGGTTTCGATTCAAATTGACCGTAAAGATTTTGTGGAATGACCGCTGTGAAGGTCGTCCGAAAATCTCTGGCAAAGTTCAGGAAACATCGACTGCCAATGTCCTTTGAACCGACCACGGTGCCATACACGACGCAGCGCGTCCCATAATGGTCGGCAGTATCGCTCCAGGATACCTGCGGCAGGCTGGCGTCGAATTGATCGTCGGCGGCAAAAGTCGGACCGGTCAAGAGACCGAACATAATAACGAACAAACCAATGGCGTTGCGTGTCATCGTTTTACTCCCATAAAAACGGGGGACCACGATCAGTTTACCGCAATTAAACCGCAACGCCACCTTTCCGGGGCGTATCGATATCGTACGCTCTCGGTGACGAAGAGATTGAGAACGGAGGCAGGCCGATGTTGCGAGTGAAAAGTCTGAGACAATCAAAGGGACGCACGACAACCGCCATGGGACCAGCGGGTGCGCCACAAGCTGCTCATGAGTCGACTTTGAACCCTCGCGAGTGCGAGAATCGTCTGGATGAGATCTTCGAACGCCATCAGTTTCAAGTCGCTGAGCAGGACGACTCCGTTCCGCCCCCAAGAGACGTGTCGCCGATGGATGCGCTTCGGCGGCTTTTTGTTGACGAATTGATCCCGGTGGTTAATGAATTGAGGGAGAAATACGCTCCCAAGGGGTTGTGCCTGCAGATGAATGCAGAGCGATTCCTCGACGGAAAACGTGAAATCGTAATCTCAATTCAGTTCGATGGCATTGGCATGCGTTACAACGGAACTGTCATTGATGGAGCCATCGCCTTCAGCCAGACACGCTTTGACGATGAGGATCGCAGCGGGTTGACTGCTTCCGGCGCCGCGCTACGAACTCGGGGTTTAAATGCAGACCGCTTCAGAGCTTTTCTTTGTGACCGAATCGCGCACTTGGTTCAACAAGCCAGCCGGCGCCACCGGTGATCGCAAAAAATCACCGTGAGCGTCTTAGCGCACAGGGGAGTTGCCCACACCAAGCGCAACGCAGTGGATCTAATCCACGACCTGCTTCTTACCTTGTGAAACGTTCTCGTCGTAATACTTGAGCTCGTCGAGCACCTTGTCGGGATTCTTGCGATATTCTTCCATTCCTGGGGGTGTTGGCATCACCTTGTTGGCGTCGAATGGCGGCTCGTGCACTGCGCATTGCTGCTCGACAAACGGTAGGGCGTCATCGTAGATGGCTTGGCGCGTCAAAAGATCGAGCGACTTCCACACGCGGGCCTTCTCTTGCGCCGAGAAATCAGGCCGCTGCATGAAGATGCGGGCGATATCGCGCCGCATGATGCCGAGCGGTTGAAGTTTGCGTCGAGCGTTGCGGTCGGTCTTGGTGTCACGATGATAGTACTCGTACCATTCCTTCGCCGTCTCAAAACTTCTCAGGCTCCGTTCGACATCACCGACCGCCGCTTCTTTCAATGACCGAAGTAGAAACGCTTGGATGAAAACAGTCGCACCGGCCTGTGTGTCGAGCGATTCCTTGAATTGACGCTCAATAAAGGCCTTGAACGTTGTGTGGTATCGGGGCTTCGGATGCCCGGCTTCATCAAGGTCATACTTGCGGAGGTAAAAATAGTACTCTTTTGCTTCGTCCAGATTTTTCTTTCCGCCGGTAAGGTAGAGCTGGCGGATGGAGCGCATCAGGAAGTTCTCATGCCCCGTTGAATAATTCGGCCCAGCCGTTCCTTCCACAAAATTGGGATCATCGCCGAACTGCTCTTTGCCATACTTAAGATATGCCTCGTGCATGTGGCGAATGAAGCGGGAGTCGGGCTGGTAGTCGACAAATGACTTGCCTGGCCCCTCAAAATTGGGTTCGAGGATAATCTTCCCTTTGAGGCTGAGTTGATCCAATGCAAAGAAAATGAACCGAACCGCATTCATTGAGTCGGCGCTGTCGCGATTCTTGATGTCGGCTGTGACCTTGTCGCCGTATGACGCCCAATAGAGACAATGCGAGTACGGGCTGCGCCAATCCAGCGGCCCATACTCGTCCATCAACGACAACATGTAATCAATGTTCATGTTGTACTTGTCTGGCGCGCGCAGGATGTTGGACCGGATCGCCGCGCACAATCGATCAAGAACATCTTTGTTTTCCGGTAGGGAAAGGAGTGTGCGGCGGCGCGATTTCAGATCGGTGGGGGGCAGTTGACCTTCTTCGAGCACGAATTGTTCGACGTTTGAATAGGTGCGCATGTACTCTGCGACAAACCAGAGCAGGGTCTCGTCGGGACTGAGGTCAAGCTCCCGAAGTGTCGCAACAAAAGCATTCACTTCTGGCGTTTCTTCAATCCATTTGTCCAGATCCCGCGGGGCTTCGACGATTTCGCGGAACCGATTCACCGCTTGGTCGTCCTCGAGCACCAGCGGCGGTTCACCGAACAACCGCTCCATTTCCACGGCGAGTTCGGCTTTGTACGCCATGTGCGAGTCGTCGAGCTTGTCGCCAATCTTGTGATTGAAGATCCAAGCCAACTCCTTGTACAACGTGATCGACTTGGGGTTGTATACGAGCCCTTTGTTGCGAAGGTTTCTGATGCCATTGGAAACCCAAAGCCACCGAGCTTCGTCACCGTATTGGCACACGGAAATGTTATAGGCCATGTTCCAAGCAGAGTAGCTCCAAACAGTGGGATATCGGGGAGCCAGTTTGCAAAGCCAATTCGAAAGCTGCATCAGCTCGAAAAAGCGATTCTCCTCTTTCAACTCTTCGAGTCGAATGAACGCCACATCGATCGCAAGTGCTCGGAGCGTGCCCAGCTTCGTCATGAGTGCGATGTCCGGGGGAAGTCCCTCAACCGTGACATCCATCGTCATCTGCTCTTTGCGGCGAATGTCGTTGATCGGACCCACGAGCATCATCGATCCCGCGAGGCACAGCACTGCGAGCAGTCCAGCGACCAGACGAACCCATCGATCACTTCGCATGGCGCTGGAGCGGCCGGCGAGATACGCCTCCATTTTCGATTGGGTCATCTGGGTCATGGTTCTACTCGCAAAGTCGATCTCAAACGCTGAGACGCCATTGTGATCTGCGTCACAAAGAGACTTCGTCGACTTCCCTTCTCATAAACATCAGGCACCCTGCAAGCAGCAGTATCGTTGTCTTAATCAGCACCAGACTCCCGATCGTCAGCAAGACCCACATGAGGGTGACGTTTCGTCCGTCGACCAATAGGTCGAGTGCGTTAAACCGATCAAAATTCGGAACCACAAAGTAGAGTCCGCGAACGATGTTTGCCAACAGGAATTGAATGATGCCCAACGATCCTTCCCCTGGAATCCAACTGATCGAATCAAGAAGAAACTCCCTGGTCGTCGCCAGCAGCAAGACTGAAAAAGCTCCGAGACATGCAACCGGAAAGGAGAAGACTGTCGAGAACGCAACTCCGATCGCCGCGAGAAACGCCAGCTTGCAAAGCACCAGGCTCAGCGTGCGAATCAAGTTGCCGCCAAACGTGCCGACCTGAAAGTACACCTGAACCGCATCGTCTTTCTGAAAAATGACGGTGTAGTCGAACTGTTTCTCCCCGTACTTCGTGTAGGGATTGAGGTTCTCAAAAATGACCTGCAACGTGTTGTCAGGGGCAACGCAGTCGGCTGGTATACTGACCGTATGAATGCGGTCGATGTAGTCGCGGCGGGGCGCGGCGTACAGTTTGGTCCCTTTTTCCGGACTCCCGAATTTCCAAGTGTATTTGACGATTTCGTCTGGCGGGTAATTCGAAACCTGATGGACGTAGCGAAGGTGAATCATTGAATCGGCACTGCGATCACATCGTACGTCTTCAAAATTGAAAATACGTGATTCGCGGGGCCAGATCACCCGCCAGCGCTCGCGCAGTTGGGCCTGGAGTTCTTTCTTCTCTTGTGTCTCGTCGTGATTCGCAAGCCCGGAGTATTTCCCGAGTT
>JAUIEW010000126.1 GCA_030429365.1 Phycisphaerae bacterium | reverse complement strand
GGTATACATCTGGGCGTACTGCATGTCGGCGACAATCAACCGAGCCGCCGACGACACCCGCGCCGCATCGGTCGATTCGAGCAGTGGCAGCGCAATCATCGCCACGATCCCGAGGATCACAACGATCGTCAGCACCTCGACCAACGTGTAGGCCATGCCCCGCTGAGATCGCTTGAACCTTGATGTAACCCCGCAAGTCATGTGACGCCCCGATGCGCAAGGGTCCATTCAGACGCATGTCTGATCACCCTGCTGAATGATCGGCAGATTCGATTCGGTTCAAGGGATAGCGGGTTGCGTCTCATAATAATCACCCCCGCGGCCACACCACCGGCGCGATTGCACCCGACAGCGCAGAATTCCGATCAACCTAGTTGGAGTTGCAGCCTTTTGGGGAGTTGATCGCTCGTGTTTCGTCCGAAAAGAAAACGCGCACTGACGTTGTTCGAAGCGATGCTATCCGCCTCGATCCTCGCGATTGTCGCGGTCGTCGCGTCGCAGGCGATCGTCGCGGGGCAAATGCAAACCTACGACGCGTTGCATCGCCAGCGGGCGCTGACGCTAGCCGACTCGCTGATGGATGAAATCCTGCGCCTCCCGTACGACGATCCTGACGGTGAATCCACACCCGGTCCTGAGTCAGGCGAATCGACCCGCACCGCGTTTGACAACATCGACGACTATCACGGGTTTTCCGAATCGGGCAGTCTCACGGTGGCGGCCGGCACACTTAGGGACGCAACCGACAATGCGTACGCCGATCCGTACCAGTTCTTCACGCAATCGGTCACCGTCGCGGCAAACACGCAAAGCATCGCATCGCTTGGCGGCAACATCACCGGGCAACTGGTCACTGTCACCATCTCCGACGACAGCGGGCAAAGCTGGAGCGTCGAGTCGTTTGTGCCGCAACCGGCAGAATAGCCAGTGCAACTTGTGCAACCGGATGTCGAACGTGCATCAAACCCGTAAGAACAAAACAGCATTCACGCTGGTTGAGTTGCTGCTGGCCATGTCGATCCTCGCAGTCGTCGGGGTAGCCGCCCTTTCGATCCTCGGAGCGACAACCTATGGCACTTCGGACGACCAACTCCGTCGGGAAATGATCGTCAGCGCCGAAGTCATCAAGCAGCGCATCAAAAGCGTCGTCCATGCGGCAGAGGAATTGATCATCCCGAACTCGGGCCAGACCACTTCGACCGACTACCTGATTGTCTGGGCGAAAGACACCAACGACGACGAGTCCAAAGACAACAGCGAGATGCTGCTGATCGAGCGGGACACATCCACCAATGAACTGCTTGCCTTTCAGGACACGTCGGCGGCTGGCACGTTCAGCGACGCAGCCACCTTTCGAGCAGCGGCCAAAGCGTCCTACCCATCGACCCGCTGGGCCACCGGTTTCTCCGCGTTTTTCTGCACTGCTTCCTTCGGCGCGGGCCAGTTTCCGCTTCTAACCTACAAGTTCACCGTCACCCGCGGGACATCAAACGAAACGCACACCGGCTCCGCATCGCTTCGCCAATAAGCGATCGACTCCCAATCACGTTGCAAGCTTTTGGATGGTTGGATTACTTCGCGAGGAGACGTTCGACGTATTTGGTGTCGAACTTTCCGGAGATGAACACGTCGTCGTTCATGATCCGCTGATACAGACCGATCGTGGATTTGATCGGATCGACGCGCAGCTCGGCAAGACAGCGCCGCATGCAGGCGATCGCCTCATCTCGCGTGCGACGATGCACAATCAACTTACCGATCATCGAATCGTAACGCGGCGAAATGCGATAACCCGTGTGGGCGTGCGTATCAAGTCGAACCCCCAAACCGCTGACCGCGTTGAACCGCTCGATCAATCCGGCGCACGGACGGAAACCATGATCCGGATCTTCGGCGTTAATACGACATTCGATCGACGCACCATTGCGCTTCAACTCCCGCTGCGTAAACGGAAGCGTTTCACCCGATGCAATCAATACCTGCGCCTTGATCAAGTCGATTCCGGTAATCATTTCCGTCACCGGATGCTCAACTTGAATACGCGTGTTGACTTCGATGAAGTAGGCTTTGCCCTTCTGATCGACAACAAACTCCACCGTCGCCGCGTTGTAATAGCCAGCCGACTTGCACAAGCGAACCGCCGACTTGCAGATTTCGTCGCGCGTGCGGTTTTCGATGCCCGGTGACGGCGATTCTTCGATCAACTTCTGATAGCGACGTTGAACGGTGCAATCGCGCTCGAACAGGTGAACGGTGTGGCCTTTCTGATCAGCGAGAATTTGAACTTCGACATGGCGCGGATTCTCGATGTATTTTTCGAGATAAACGCCCGCATCCTTAAAGGCCGTCATCGCTTCCTGACGTGAAATCGAAAGCGCCTTTTTCAGGTCGGCTTCGGAGTCAGCGACCCGCAGTCCGCGTCCACCGCCGCCCGCGAGGGCTTTGACCATCACCGGATAACCGATCTTTGCTGCGACCTTCAACGCCTCGTTGTCATCTTCAACGACACCGTCACTACCGGGCACGGTTTGAACGCGCGCTTTCTTCGCCACCTGACGGGCAGCGGCTTTATCGCCTAAAAGACGCATCGAATCCGACGATGGCCCGATGAATTGAATGTTCGACTCGCGACACATGTCGGCGAACTGGGCGTTTTCCGCGAGGAAGCCATACCCCGGATGAATTGCGTCGGCTCCTACCATCTCGGCTGCTGCAACGATTCGATCACCCTTCAGGTAGCTTTCACCAGCAGCGGCTGGTCCGATGCACACCGCCCGCGAAGCCATGTCGAGATATTGCGAGCCCTTGTCTTCCTCCGAATAGACACATGCCGTTTCGATCCCCATCTCGCGACAGGTTCGCATGATTCGAAGGGCGATTTCACCTCGGTTGGCGACGAGAATGCGTTTGAACATCGGATATGAACTCCACGGTTCAGCGGGATTCGGGATGCGTCGTGACCCAGCTGCCGGGGTAATTGAACAGGTCTAATGAATGCCGACCAACTCGAGACGCCCAACGGAACCTACCGCGCCGCGATGGCCCGGGCATCTAATACGGGCAACGGAAACTCAATCGGGTCGAACCATGAACATCGGCTGACCAAACTCGACCGGGTCTTCGTTGTTGACCAGGACTTCGACGATTGTTCCGCTGACGTCGGCTTGAATTTCGTTAAACACCTTCATGGCTTCAATGATGCACACCACCGTCGTCGGCGTGACCCGCGTTCCCACCGATACGAACGGCGGACTGCTCGGATCCGGCGAGAGGTACAGCGTTCCCACCATGGGCGACTTTACCGCGTTGAGATTGTCGGCTGCCACCGGTGCCGCCGCGGGCGCAGGTGCAGCCGGTTCTGCCGGCGCGGGCGCTGGAGCGGGAGCCGTTGGAACCGGAGCGGGTAAGACCATATGGCCAGCCGGTCCTGATCCCGAAATCACCGGCCCCGATTCCGGTCCGGGACGGGTCAGGCGAATTTCTTCCTCACCATCGCGGAGATTAATCTCCGTGAGGTCGAATTCGGACATCATTTCTACAAGCGAACGTATCTTTTCTGGATCAACCACGAAGAGCGTCTCCATTTTTGTTTGGTCAATCGGACGCCTCGCGCCCGTTGCTCATCATTTTTCCAACAACTCGAACACGCGCCGCGTCCGCGCTATCGGCCAACGTCAATCACTGCCGTTTTGAGCGACTTGCTCAGGTGTGACATAACCTGGCACCCTTTGCTCGTCACGCGGACATCGTCTTCGATTCGAACACCGCCAAGTCCCGGCAAATAGATGCCCGGTTCGACGGTCACAACCATGCCAGCCCGAAGCGTTTGATCGCTGCGCCAACTCAGCGATGGCGACTCATGAACGTCGAGCCCTAATCCGTGACCGAGACCATGCGTGAACCGCTCGCCGAAACCGCAATCGGCGATGTGCTGCCTCGCAACAGCATCGACATCGCACATGCGAACGCCTGCGCATATGGCAGCAATCGCTTTTTTCTGCGACGTCAAAACAGCCTCATAAATCGCCTCGAATTTCGCCGGGATGCTACCGACGAACACTGTACGGGTCAAGTCGCTGCGATAGCCATCAACCGTAGCACCCCAATCAAAAAGGATCAAGCAACCCTTCTTGACGCGTCGCTGCCCCGGGACCGCGTGTGGCAACGCCGCATTGGCGTCAATCGCTACAATTGAGCCAAATGCCGGCTCGGTCGAGCCCCGACGCTTCATTTCGTATTCCAAACGTGCCGCCAACTCCAATTCCGTCTGACCGATACGAATCGTTTTGAGCATCGCCCGATACGCACTCTCAGCCACGCGAATCGCAGCGTCGATTTTCTTGAGTTCCGCCGCACTCTTGCACTCACGCAATTCGCTCAGTGTGGGCGGTGCATCGACGAGACGAATGCCCTTCAATCCCTTGCGAAGCGCATCACGCGTGGCGACGGATACTTTTTCCGGCTGGATCGCGAGGCGCGAACAACGCGCAGATTGAACAACCGAAACCAATTCCGGCGTCAACTCACCTTTGCGAAATCGCACCTTTGCCCAACCGACTTCCTTATCCGCCGCGCCTTCAAATCGTCCATCGGTCACGACCACGACCGATCGCGACGTCACCAGGACAGCAGAATCCTCACCCGTAAATCCCGTCAAATAGAAATAGTCGGCAGGGTGAGCAACAAGCAGCGCCGGGATCGACTTCTGACGCATCGCCTCCCGGACCTGGTCCAAACGAGACTGAATTTGTTTGGATGGTTTTTTCTGCGGCATGTCGATGGGGCCTCTTGGAATTGCGCAGACAGCCAACTGCAATTCGCCGTCTT
Organism: Phycisphaerae bacterium; assembly: GCA_030429365.1. Taxonomy (GTDB): domain Bacteria; phylum Planctomycetota; class Phycisphaerae; order UBA1845; family UBA1845; genus UBA1845. Next base: position 9,436 of record JAUIEW010000126.1, on the reverse strand, counting down.
TGTTGGTAAACGATAAAGCGGACCGGCCGCGCCAACGGTGTCCTACGCCCTAACGTTTTTTGGTTTTGGTTTTCTTCTTGGCGGTTTTCGTTTTGGTTTTGGTCGCCGTTTTCTTCTTCACGGCTTTTTTGGTCGTTGCTTTCTTCGCTGCGGTTTTCTTGGTAACGGCCTTCTTTGTTGCTGTCTTTTTAGCCGTTTTCTTCTTGGTCGCCGTTTTCTTGGCCGCTTTGGGCGCTGCTTTCTTCTTGGTCGTCGCCTTCTTGGCAGTCGTCGCTGCTTTCTTGGTGGTTTTCTTCGCGGTCTTGGTCTTGGCGGTCTTCTTGGCAGCCGCTTTCTTGGTGGCGGCCTTCTTCGTACCGCCCTTCTTGTCGGCGGCTGCGTCCTTCTTCAATGACTTCTTCCGCCCAACGCGGGTCACACCCTCGACCTCGGTGCCAACGGTTTTCTTCTTGGCTTTCTTGGCTGCTAACTCCTCGGCTTTGCGATCTTTTGCCTCTTGAGCGGCCCGCTGTTTCTCGGCGTCGGCACGACTCTTGCGCGCTTGCGGCGGGGCTTTGGGCTCTTCATCAAGCCGCAGCAATTCCAAACCGTAATAGTACCCGTCGGCTTTCAACCGCTCCAACTGCGCTTCGGAGTCGGCTTTCTCGATCGACTTGAACAAAGTCAGCGTGTAACCGTCGGCTGCAAACCCGCACACCTTCCATTCAAAAGGGATGACCTCTTTCTGGCCAGGCGCTCGACGGGCAGTGGTCGGCTGCCCTGGACCGGCTGCACCCTCCTTGCCTGCGGCATCAGGCTTCTTTTCGGAACCGCCATCCGCATCAGCGGTGATCACGTCACCGTTTTCGGATTTTTTCGACTTTGATTTTTTGCTGGGCATTGAGTGGCTTCCTCTTCGACCGAGCCCGACAACCTTGACCCGATCTTCCCACACATGAGGGCAGTCTGTTCACCGCCCCTATCGATTGTCCCAAATCACAATTGCAGTCATGGATTTCGAATGCGCGATCGTTTGTCCGGCGGGAATTCCCCCACCGTCACGGCGCAGAGCCTATCGTAGGCACCCGCTAAACATCTGTCAAAACCACGTTTATGCATCGCCCCGAAACGTGCGATTGCCCCACTCTCGCAATCCTGTCAGCCCCGCCTCCCTTGCATTGGTTCGCCGCCCTTCCGCGTTCTGTTACGATGCGACCATGACGCGCCGCAGCAAGAATCGGGCCAATCCCGACACCGAACGTCAGCCGCATCCTCCAGCCACCCATCGTCGCGAGTGGCTTTGGGCGTTGGCTGTCGGCGTGATGGCGCTGGCACTCTTCGTCATCACCCTCGCTCCAACCGTCACAGCCGAAGATAGCGGCGAACTTGTCGCAGCCGCCTGGCACTTTGGCGTGCCCCATCCACCGGGATACCCGTTGTGGACGGCGCTTTGCGGCGTTTGGGTTCACCTGTTTGCCGTCGGCTCGATTGCGTGGCGGGCGAACCTGTTTTCCGCGATGTGTTCTGCCGGCGCGGCATCGATGGTGTTTCTCGCCCTGCGACAGGTCGGCTTGTCTCGATTGGTTGCGTCGAGCGCAGCGTTGGTTTGGGTCTGGTCCGAAACGTCGTGGATGCAAAGCGTCATCACCGAAGTCTACGCCCTCAACTCACTTGTCACTGCCGCGATTTTCTGCTGCGCCCTGCGCTGGTACGCCACCCGCCAAACGCGCCCCCTCCTGTTCGCATCGCTGCTCGCCGGTCTGGGCATGTGCAACCACCACTCGATCGGGTTCGCCTGTCTCGCGCTCGTCGTGTGGATACTGTCACTTCAGCCGTCACTCTTGAAACGTTGGAAACTTATCGCCCAATCGCTGACATTGCTGCTCGTTGGACTTTTGCCATACGCGTACCTGCCGATGCGGGCGGCCGCCGACCCGGCGATGAACTGGGGCGATCCGTCCACATTCGACCGCTTCATCAAACACGTCACCCGCCAGCAGTACGGCGCGATCGGGCCCATCAAAACACCGGAACCACGTTCGCTCGAACGATTCGCCGGGCAATCGTGGTACATGGTTGAGACGGTGGCTGAAGACCTCACGCCGTGGATACTCGCCGCGTCGATTCTCGGCATGGTCGTGATGACGCGACGGGCGCGGGCGATGCTCTGGCTGGTGGTTCTGTGGGTGGCGTGTACCGGTTTGCTGTTTGTACTATTGGCCAACTTCGATCTGGACCGGACCGCGCGGTGGGCGCTTCAGGTGTTTTTCATTCCCGTGTCGCTGGGGTTGGCGGTCGCGTATGCGCATCTTCTGGAAGCGATCGCCGGCAAACTTCGCAACGCCATCGTGATCTCGATACTCACATTGATCGCACCGGGCGTACTCATCGCATCGCACTACGACACGTGCAACTATTCAAAGTACTGGTACGCCGAAGATCACGCCGAAAACATGCTCGCGTGCATGTTGGATCGGGCGATCATCTTTCCTTCGGGCGATCATTCGACCTTTCCGCTGGTCTACAAGGTGCTCGTCGAAGGCGAACGCCCCGACGTCACCATCGCGGATATGTACGGCTACGTTCGTCCCGACCTGGTGGCCGACCAACCCGAAGATTCGCCCGACCCGCCAGCCGTCTGGCTCATCAAAACCGCGAGACGCCCCGTCTACTTCGCAACCAAGCAAGCACCGCCCGTCCCCAACGCCAGCTTCGTGACAGCCGGCATCCTCTATCACCTTTTGCCCAACGGAGTGCCATTTAATGGCACTGGTCTGGTCGACAAGTGCAACTATCGAAACGATCAAACGCCAACAGTTGACGACTTCGGCTCGTCGCATATTCGATACGACCACGAATTCTTCAAGGGCTTGAATCAACTGGAAGCCGATCAACCACAAGCAGCATTAAAGCACTTCGCCAATGCCGCCAAACTCTGTGAAGGCATCAAGGAAGGGTTCAACAACCTGGGCAGCACGCTCGCAGAACACCACCTGCCCAACGAAGCCCTCCCCTACTTCAAGGAAGCGGCTAACATCGACCACCGCTACATCACGCCAAGAAGAAACCTCTACCGCCTCTACTCAAGGCAAAACGACTGGCGAAGCGCTCGCAAGCAACTCGAAGAAATCCTGCAAACGGAACCAACCGACTGGCGAGCCAACCGCGACCTCGGCAACCTCCTAGCCGATCACTTCAACGAACGCGCCTCGGCGATTGGTTATTGGAAGGAGTCACTCAATACAAACCCGAACCAACCTCGGATCAGCGCCCGACTCACAGAAGTACCATGACCTCGATCGCAATAATTCTCGCTCCATCGCTTGACTATCAAAATCTGTAGCGCAAAATGCCTGTATTCAATGACCCTGTGCAGAAAGGAGGTTTCGTATGTTAGTGACAATTCAAACAAATCGTTCGGAGCCTCGCTGCATCGTCGGGCGTTGAGTATTCATCCCTCCCGCCTGTTCGATCCTCAAGCAACAGCCTCGGTTGAAATCGCCTTGAAATAAGGCATGCGCGATGATTCCGCGCCGACCGCCCTCTGTGTTCGCAGCAAGGCTCCCTCATCGTTAGCGAAGGTTTGAAACTACCGAAACTTCGCCGGTTGTGGTGTGCGCAGCCGACGACTTTCAAGGAGCGTTTATGCCATCGAGCAGACGTGATGCAGAGAAGCTGCGCGCATTTTGCGCAGATGTATTTGAAGATGACGGCGTCAATCCGAGCGAAGACAAACGCGTTGATGCCAGACGAAACAACAAACGTGATCGCAAGTTGGATCAATTGTGCAAACAGGTTGAACAGATTCTGCAACTGGTATTCCCGGCAACAAACGTCCCGGGGGATGCGTGCGTTGCAAGTGTGGAACCTGCACCGAATGCTGGACGTCTGCGCGTGACGGTCGCGGTGCAGAGCGGCAGTAATCTCTCGCAGGTTCGCGAGGCACTCGACCGCTACAAGGGATACCTGCGGACCGAAGTCGCCGAATCCATCTCGCGCCGCCGCGCCCCCGAACTTGTTTTCACCATCAATACATACGACATGGATCCGATTACGGATTCAACAGACAACAAGGAATCAGACCATGCCTGATCAAGTCACACCCCATACGTGGCTCGCGAATCAACCCGAGCCAGCCGTCCGACAAACCATTGAACGCCTGTGCCGCGCACCCGATGTCGCACACGTCGCCGTCATGCCCGACGTACACCTTGCGGCTGGCGTCAGCAACGGGCTCGCCGTCGCAACCCAACGATTGATCTACCCGGCGGCTGTCGGCGGCGACATCGGTTGCGGATACTCCGCCGTCGCCTTCGCCGGAGACGCGAGCCCGTTGCAACGTCGACAAGCCGCTGAGTATGTCCTTCAGGAATTACCGCACGCCGTCCCCGTCATCCGCCATTCGAGGCGAAACGGTCTGCCGGAACTGGAAGGCGAATTGAATGCGGAGCGTCTGTCGCATCCGGAACTCATCGCCAAAGCACTGAGCGTCGGGCGCGAAGAACTTGGCACACTCGGACGCGGCAATCACTTTCTCGAATTTCAGTCGGACGAGGAAGGACGCATTTGGGTGATGGTTCACAGCGGTTCGCGGGTGATGGGCCAACACATCACCGCCGCCCATCTTAAGCATGCCGAAAAAGTCGGCGGCGGATTGTCATGGCTCGACTCCGAAAGCGATGCCGGTAACGCGTATCTGCAAGATGTCGCATGGGCAAGGTTGTACGCCAAGGAGAGTCGCAGGCGAATGCTCGAATCGGCTGCAAGCATCGTTGCCGAAGCGCTGGGCGCACAAATTGACGAAAGCACCTGGATCAACACCGATCACAACCACGTCGAACGCGAAGACCATCGCGGCCATCCTTACTGGGTCCACCGCAAAGGCGCAAACCGCGCCGACAATGGAACCCCAAACATCATCCCCGGCTCGATGGCCACCGCGACCTATCACGTCGTCGGACGCGGCAACCCCGAAGCCCTGAATTCAAGCTCCCACGGCGCCGGCAGAAAGCTAAGCCGCTCCGCCGCCCGCGCAAAGATCAAACGAAAGGACCTCGACCGCCAACTGAAAGACATCTGGATCGACCCCAACACCGCCGCCAAGCTGACGGATGAATCGCCCAGCGCCTACAAAGACATCGAAGCCGTCATGCGAGCGCAAAAAGACCTCGTGCGAATCACGCAAGAACTTCGACCAGTGCTGTGCTACAAGGGAATATGAACTCGTGAAATCCTACAAACTCCGATCTGTTTACGTAGTAATATTGTCGGTCATTCTGGTATCGCCTTGACCGGCTAAGGTATAATGCGAAGAATCAACCAGCCGCCATGACGATTGCCAAAGTACGTTCGTCAAAGTTGCACGCATCACGTCGCCAGTTCAGACAAAAACGGAATTGATCAACCATGCCGACCACATCCCCCACTGCACCGCCTGCGGAACCGGCCACCGTCCCCGAACCCAAACCGCAACCACTCCCTTCGCCAGACCGGCGGGAAAAACCGGATCCTTTCAATCCTCCTTGGCCCAAGACGCGACCGCTTCCTGAACCCAAGGCATAATCAAACCGGATCAAGAGAACCTGACGCAAGGCAAGCAGGCCATCCATGACGCAAGACTTCCCCCACGATGTGCAGGATGAGATCAACAAGCGGCTGACGTTGAACTTGATCATTCAAGGCGCGGCTCAACACGCGTTCCTGACCTCCCACTACATCGTCCGCGATGAACTGAATGCGATCGACGGCAAACTCATTCGACTTTATGATCAGGTCGCTCTCGCGGGATTTGTTCAATATTGGCGGGATGAATTCGTCCTCGTCCACGGTTGGCCGGACCGATTCTGGCGCAGGGCAACTCGACCCAATCATCCATTTTCCAAACACACATTGCTGTCCCGACACGGGCTAAGCCTTGCCCAAGCATCAAAAAAACGTGCGTTTGAACGATGCCGAATCAAAGGCGTCACACGGATCCCGATGTATTTCACCTGGCAGTTCCTAACCCGCATCGTTCGCACCGCAATCAGAGAGCGAAAACACCGCCATGCGCTGGCCGAACTGGGCAAGATCGCAACGCAACGCGTGTGGAACATTCCGCATGAAAAACTCGATGGCGTCATCCAAAAGTCAGTCAGGTTCGGCAATCCACGAACGCCAACCAATTTCAGAGCCGCCCACCTTCGAAGCGGCACCGTCGGTTTTGGCGGCGTCCTGGGCGAATCGCAGAACTTGCGCGTCGTTGCGAGGGGATGGCTTTGGCCGATCTTGTCACACGAGTTGGTGAAGGGAACGGTCGAACTCATCTGCATGCATGGGCTGAACCAACTCAGCGACGCGACCTACAGGAGAGTGGTCAACGTTGCGGACCGAATGGAATACGAACCGTGGATGCTTCAGACCGGCGCAGAACTCTGGCGGCAACTGCTGGTGCTGCTCCCGGTCCATCGAACCGTGTCAGAAATGGTCATGCACATTGCACGCCTTCCTGCCAAGGCTCTGGAACAATTGATGCTCGCCGTCCTTGAGGACCAGGACCTTGCCAAACGGCTGCTAATGGAAATCGCAACGGAAGATGAGGATCAGAACTGACTGCGCCTGGCAGGACTCGAACCTGCGACCGTCGGATTCGAAATCCGATGCTCTATCCAACTGAGCTACAGACGCTTGGCCAAATGCGCTAAAAACGCTTGGTGGCTGAGTTGGAGATTAACGATTATAGCCGCCAACGCAACTGGCTGGCAGTGACTTTCATTCCGCGATTACGAACCGGTAAACAATCGCTGGAACTCGGCCATGTCGGCTAGGTCTATGTCATTGTCGTCGTCGATGTCCGATTCGAGGCAGCCAGGTTTGTCGGCGGCGATTTCGGGACCGCTGATGCAGTCGTTGAACTGCTGGTAGTCCTTGTCGTCCACGTCGCCATCGTCGTCGGTGTCAGCCGGCGGTCCGACCTTGTGCAGTTGAAATCCGTTGAACGCCGCGCCAATCGTCGTGCTTCCGCCCGCTGGAATCCCCACGTGCCAGCCGATGTGCCCGCTGGTCACGTTGATCAGATCATACGAATAGGTCGCGCCCTCCGCGTGGTCGCCCGGCCAATCGCCGCCGATGATTTTGAAGCCAGGCACAAAATCGAACCGCACCAATTGCGTCGTCTTCGATTCATTGGGAAACCATGCATACGTGATGACTTCGTACAACCCGTTCTGCAAACCGTTGAGATACATGCACGATTCGAGCGACGCACTGTGCGTGACGAGATAGTCGTTGAGCAATTTGGCGTCGTCGGTACCGGTCGCGTCCGAACTTCCCACCGATTGCAAATCCATGCCGCCGAACTGATGAAATCCAACGCCCGTCGCGTTGCCTTCGACATCGAGAAGCATGTCATCGCTGGGCGTCGGGTTGGGCGTGAACGGCGTGATGTGCGCACCGCTGACGTTGTTCCAGAAACCGGCTTGACCGGCCGCCGCATACGTCGACTTCGGCGCATCACTGGCCACACCGACATCCACATTAAACGATTGCGCCATCACCGACCCGCAAGTACCGAGCAACACGAAAACCGTCAGATACTTGGAAGCCATCGCGCAATTCCTCCTGCCCGTGAAATGAAATGGATTAAGGCCGACCCGGTGAATTCATCCTAACGCCGGCGCACTCCCGCCTCAACCAGAAGTATTTTGGATACAGTTTGACTGAGACTAAGGGGTCGAAAGCGGGTTTGTTGAAATGCCAAAGCGTTTAGAAGCTAGTTCGGCGATGTGTTGGCCGATGGCGATGGATGCGGTAGCCGCGGGTGATGGTGCGTTTAGGACGTGGATGAATTGTTCGCTTTCGATGATGCGAAAGTCGTCGACGAGTGAGCCGTCCGGTTCGATCGCCTGGGCGCGCACGCCGCAGCCAGCCGGTTTCAAGTCGGCGCCGGTGATCGTTGGAATGAGTTTCTGCAAACCGGTGACGAACGCCCGCTTGCTCAACGACCGATGCCACTCGCCGAGCCCCATCCGCCAGTGTTTGCGGATGAGTTTCCAAAGTCCGGGATAGGTGGCCATGTCGAAACAATCGCGCGGTGAGCAGCTGAACTTGTCATACCCCTCGCGCTTGAAAGAGAGCACCGCGTTCGGACCGGCTTCCACCCCGCCGTTGACCATGCGGGTGTAGTGCACGCCGAGAAACGGAAACTGCGGATCAGGCACGGGGTAGATGAGATTACGCACGAGGCTGCGGCGCGACTCGACGAGTTCGTAATATTCGCCGCGAAACGGGACGATGCGAAGTTTTGGATCGGCACCGCACATCCTCGCGACGCGGTCGGACTGCAACCCGGCGCAGTTGATCACGTGCCTGCACCGCTTCAAACCGCGCGATGTCGTCAGCGTGATATCGCCACCGATCGCGCGAACGCCCGTCACCCGCGCATGCGTATCGATCTGATGGCCAGCCGCCCGAATCACTCTGGCGTAGGCCTGCGCCACCTCAAAGTAATCGACAATGCCAGTCTGTGGCACCCAAAGACCAGCCACCCCGGACACATTCGGCTCGCGCTCGCGCATCTCCGTCGGGTTAAGCCACGTCATTCCGTCGAGACCATTCGCCTCACCGCGACCGGCCAACATCTCAAGCGTCGCCACTTCCTTCTCATCGGTGGCCACCACCAACTTGCCGCACGGATCGTGGGTGACGCCATGCTCCTTGCAAAATGCATAGAGCGATTCGCGGCCCGACGTGCAAAGTTTCGCTTTGAGCGAACCGGGTTTGTAATAAAGCCCCGAGTGAATCACCCCGCTGTTGTGTCCCGTCTGATGCTGAGCAAGCCGCCCTTCCGCTTCAACCACCACCAGCCGAAAGTCACCCGCGCGATCGCCACTCGCCCGACTGAGGGCCATCGCCGTCGCAAGACCAACGATCCCCCCGCCAATGATCGCCACGTCATAAGTTGTTGATGTGTCAGACAAGCTCGCACTCCGCCATAAACACCAGTATCCTCCATTGAATTCGGATATCGCTTGGCATTGCCTTGAACTCGGGATAAACACGGGCGTATAGATTCATGGGGCATGCTACAGATTCATGGGTGCACGTTACCGGGGCATCGTCAATCAATCGCCATGCAGGTCGGCTGGCTTGGGTTCAACTCGATCAATGGCCATCGACATTCCCGACACTTCGGTATGTCTCAACTGTCGTTACCTGCTGCGTGGACTAGAGAATCCTGTATGCCCCGAGTGCGGAAGGCAGTTCGATCCCGAGGATCGAGCAACGTACACCGACCAGAATCACCGAGGCATCCTCTATCGATGGTCGCATCCCCCTCGCAACTGGCTGCGCTACATGCTGATCTTTTGGGCCGCAACATCGCTGTTGCTGGCAAGCGACCCCGGGTCGTCTTTCTACGACTTCTCAGAATTCTTTTCATTCTGGTTCCTTCCGTCAGCGATATGGCTGATGCCCCTGG
>JAUIEW010000125.1 GCA_030429365.1 Phycisphaerae bacterium | reverse complement strand
TCGTGCATATACTGCGGGCGTTTTCACTCTTAATGGCCGTCGTCTTTTTTGGGTGTTGGGCGACTTACAACATCATGGGACAACTGGATTCCGTCGGACTCGCGACGATTAAGGTGTGTTTCGTCGCGATGATCTACTGTTGGGCATGTATCGCAATCGTTGTCGGATTCTATCGCAGGAGCTTTCTTAATTTCGCATTGGCGATCATACTGATACCGATTTGCGCCATACTATGTTTTGGATTATCGATGCTCGGATCAGGTATTCTGGGCTATGCCTTGCTGAATCTCCTATGACAACCGGCCAGCCAACTCTAATTGACTCGCCTGAGGCAGCCGACACAGGCCTGCGTTGCCCCGAATGCGAATACAACCTTACCGGTTTGACCCAGGATCTATGCCCGGAATGCGGCCAACCCTTTGATCGCGAGGAACTGCTGGCGGCGGTCACTGCACCGATTCCCATGTGGAGTCGCCGTCGACAGATCGGCATTTTCAAGGCGTTCTTCGGCACCATCCTCACCATCTGGTTTCGGCCCATCCACTTCGCCAAACGTTTTCCAACCGATGCAGATCAGCGCGATGCTTTTGTCTTCTCAAACTGGTGCATGGTTGTTGCGCTGGCTATGGCATCGGGCATGTTCGCATACAAGGACGAATTGCTCTCAGAACCCTTTACGTGTTTGATGACGTCCATCGGAATCGTCGTCGGCATCATCATCTGCGAAGTTGCGATGGCCGTGACAGTCTTCTCTGGAAACGATTTCGAATTCACCGACGCGTTTGCCCTTGCCCGGATGACGCGTGCGTATCACATCTTGAGCGTGCCGCTTGCGGTGAACTATATCGTTGAACACTCATCATTCGGAGTACCGCGAGGCTTCGACGCAATCCTAGTAACGGGCCTATACGTCTTCGCTGCCTATTGGTGGTTTTGCATCACCTGTGTCGCGGTCACGTATCGAAAGCACCTGGCAAATCTGATCCTGTCGATTCTACTGTTGCCATTGTGCGTATTTGCCTCACTCATGTTGAGTACAATCACGGTCACCTTCACCACAATGATGGTCTTCATCCTGACGCAGTGAAGCCATCGTTGGTATGTCTTTGGATTCAAAGTGTGCGCCGGACCACCGGGTCGAACAAATGCCGTCAACCATCACCACCGACGACGAAGGGCTGCGCTGCCCCGAATGCGAGTACAACCTCACCGGGTTGGTTCACGACGTCTGCCCGGAGTGTGGCCAACCGTTTGATCGCGAGAAACTGCTGGCGGAGTTGGCGGGCGTACCGGCAGCGATACCGATCTGGGGGCAGCGAGTTGAAAACGGCGAGCTGTCGTCGTTCGTTCGTACCATCCTCGAAATCTGGTCGCATCCAGCCCGTTATGCCCGGCGTTTCCCCAAGAATCCCGATTGTGACGACGCGGCCAACTTCGCCCGATGGTGTTTAATTGTAGCGTCAGGCATCCTGCTTATCCCGTTGATCAGCTTGATGCCCGATCTGCCGAGATTCGTCGGCGGCCTCTTGACCTGCGCCGCGATGATGCTGACCGTATTGATGTGTGAGCGGGCAATCACAGCCGTCGTGTTTGTTCCTGAATTCAAAGTTACCACGGTCGGACGGCCGAAGTCGTGGTACCCGGAAAGCCTGGCGCTGGTGCGGATGACCCGGGCGTACCTTCCGTTGAGTGCCTCGACGACTTGTGCTGCATGGGTCGCCAATTTGTTCATGGAGCAAAATGGCAATGTCGAATCCATGTCGGTCATACTCTTGATAGCGGTCGGGGTCTATTGGTGGGTCAGCCTGGCGTTGATCGCGGGAAGCTACCGAAAAAGAAGCTACAACCTCGTGCTCGGGTTCTTGCTCATTCCGCTCTGCGTGGTGGTCTGCACTTTCGTTAACGCCGTCATGTTTGGTATCGTGACGTCCATCATGTGCTTCTAGGCGAAAGCCAGCTGGGCCGACCCGGACAATCTCGTGCCACCATCTATTTGGGAATCGCTTTGACGACTGAACTGCAAGAACTGGTAGACCCCGCAGACACGAGACTTGGCGACGGCATCCGCTGCCTTCGTTGCGAGTACAACCTGACCGGGTTGGATGACGGCGCCTGCCCGGAATGCGGAATGCATTTCGAACGCGAAAAGCTGCTCGCATACCTCGCCGGTGCGCCGGCCCCCATACCCATCTGGGGCGAGCGGAAAGAAGTCGGCATATCAGCCGCGTATCTTCGCACGTTGTTCGCCCTCTGGTTTCATCCCATCAACTTCGCCAAACGATTTCCGCTCAATCCGGTTGCACGTGAGCCGGTGATCTTCGCACGAATCACGTTGGCGATCACGATGCTGCTGGTTTTGCCTCCGTTGATATTTTCCGAATCGTCCTCACCAATGGATAATGTGTTTGCAATGGTCATGTGCGTTTGGATTCCGGTGTGCGTCAATATCTGCGAACGAATGGCGACCGTGATCCTGCTGATGTCACCCGAGGGGGAGCAACCGACCGACGACATGCACGAGCGCAGCCTTGGATTGGTCCGCATGACGCGGGCGTACCTGCTGCAAAGCGCCCTACTGATTTCGATTGCGCTACTCGGATCAATGACTCTAAGTAGCAAGTGGGATTGCTGGATACTGGCCCGCGTCGGCTGCCCCTTCGCGCTGGTGTATTGGTGGATCTGCATGACCTGCATCGCAGCCGCTTATCGCCGAAGCGTTTGGAACGTGATCATCGCGATTGTCCTATTGCCCGTCGTTGCCGCGATCTGCATCGGGCTGATGTTCGCCATGGCGATGGTCATCGCAGGGGCCATGGGCCCGTAATCGGCGAGTCGGATGGAGATTCAAGATCAGTCTCAAATGAACGAATCGACCCAACCCATCAACGACGAAGGCCTGCGCTGCCCCAAGTGCGAGTACAACCTGACGGGTTTGACGGAAGAAGTTTGCCCGGAATGCGGCGAGGCGTTTGATCCGATCCTGTTGGCGTCGGAGATGGCCAGCCGATTTGCGGCGATGACAATCTGGAGTCGCCGTCACAAGATCGGAATCATGCGAGCCTTTTTCAAAACGGCTCTTGCGGTTTGGCTACATCCGGAGCGGTTCGCAAGGCAATTTCCGAAGCGCCCCAATCACCATGATGCATCGCGATTTGCACAAGTATGCATGGTGCATGCTGTCCTTATCGCGCTAACGCCGCATCTTCTCATCGCGGGCTTGAAGTTTGGAGCATGCATGTTCTGTTTCGGGATTACGCTTTGCGTCGTGATTGGAATCACCGTCTCCGAACGCACGATGGCGGCTACTTTCTTTGGCTCGATCAATGCGGATGACACGCAACCCGGAGATTTCCGACAAAGCCTGTCATTCGCTCACATGACGCGAGCGCACCTATTGCCGATAGCCGTTTGGATTGGTCCAGTCTACGCCTGGGTGATTCACACCAGACCATTTCCGAAGCCAGACACGTTGATCACCTATGGATTCTTGGCCATCATTGTTTATCGGTGGATTTCGATGGCATTCATCGCCGGGATATACCGCAAGAACCATACAAATTTGATCATGGGTATCATATTGACTCCGGCATGTGTCGCGTTTGGCGGGATCGTCGGCTTCCTCACCGGCGCAATAATAGAAAGCGTACTGCCGATTTTTTGATGAACGACAAGCCGGGATGCGGAATTCGCATCGCCGTAACCGACAGCCGTACCTACTGGTAGAAAACTGAGTGCGAATCAACGTCGACACAAATCCAGGCGCCAAGGCCCCCGAAGACGAAGGCCTGCGCTGCCCCGAGTGTGAATACAACCTGACGGGGCTGACGGACGAAGTGTGCCCGGAATGCGGCGTCGCGATCTCATGGCAACGATTGCCAGCGCCAATCCCCGTTTGGTGCCAAAGGAAGACCATTGGCACTTTTCGGGCGTTTGTTTGGACGCTCCGCGAAATCTGGTTTCATCCAGTTCGTTTTGCCAAGAACTTCCCGCAGTATCCAGAGACGCGCGGGCCGACTTACTTTGCGAGGCTGTGTTTGTTGCCCGCGGGGCTTATCGCTGGATTTCCATACCTTGTGATCGATCCTACGCCAGAGGTACAGTATCGACTGGCTGTTCTGCTGTTGTGGCTGGCAATCGGTCTCGCGCTTAGCGCGGCATTGAGTGCTGCAGTCGTAACGACATCGATTGATATCGATGATCCGAATGAAGGTCGGTTTGGCAGAAATCTCGCCTTGGTGCGTATGATGGCGGCATTCATCCTGCTTGGCGCCCTCAGTTGGGGGCTGGGCCTCGTCGTCGAATACATCATCTGGCACACCGGACGATACACAAACATCGCTGGCTACTTGTTTGTCGCCTCGCTTGCGTACACGTGGATTTCGATTGCGTGCATTGTCGCGGTGTACCGCAAGAGCGTTCGCCGGTTTTTCTATGTGCTGGTGACACTTCCATGCGTGGTCGCAATTGGCTTTGGATTGACGGGAGTCCTGATCGAATTGTTCCTGGGCGAGTTGTTCACAATCAGTCGCCGCTAGAAAGTTAGCAACAAGCGCGGCAAATTGAGAAATCAACATTTGCTGGCCACGCGCCAAGCAATAACTTACGATGCGTTCGCATTGGTCTTGCTTTGGGCGTCACATTTTCTCTTTAGCAGGTGCGGCGAGCCGCACCCTACATTTTGCGATCGTCGGAGGCCGCTTTGAACCGCGACTGGTTATTGACCATCTTGATCTTGCTTGGGCTCGTTGGCGGCATCGTTGTTGGGCAACTGATTTACGACCCCGGCTACAATGCCAACGATCCGGCGTCGGTGCACGCCCATGCCGGTGCGCTGGGCATTTTTGAATTCATCGGCGCGTCGGTCTTTATGGGCCTTTTGAAGATGCTCATCATCCCGCTTGTCGCGTCGAGCGTCATCGTCGGCGTCACCAGCGTGGGCGACTTCTCGCGACTCGGACGCATCGGCATCGCCACCCTCTTTTACTACTTCATCACGATGCTCATCGCCGTCATCATCGGCCTCGTCATCGTCACCACCATCCGACCCGGCGACGAACTGGCCAAGACCGCCAACGTCGCCCAAATGATGCAGGATCAGCAAACCGACAGCCTCCGCGAAATCACCGATCGCGGAGAGGTGATGGCCGACGCGGGGTTGATGGCCGCCGTCCGAAATCTCGTCGGGCAGATGATTCCCAACAACATCGTCGAAGCAATGGCCAAAGGTCAACCGCTCGGCGTCATCTGCTTTTCAATCTTCTTCGCCGTCATCGTCACCACACTCGGTGAGAAGGGCCGTATCATCATCGACTTTTTCTCAGCCGTCTTCGAAGTGCTGATGCGGATGGTCGTCGCGGTGATGTGGCTCGCACCGATCGGCGTGTTCGCACTCCTCGCATGGACCATCGGACGCATCGGACTCGAAGTCTTCGTCGGACCGGCTGGCAAGTTCATCATCGGTTCGCTGATCGGTATCGGCATCCATGCACTCATTGTCCTGCCGCTGATCCTCTGGATCTTCGGCCGCACCAATCCGTTTCGATACATGTTCCAAATCCGCCAGGCACTGCTCACCGCGCTGGCGACGGACTCGTCATCGGCGACGTTGCCCGTCACCATCGAATGCGCGACCGAATACGGCGGCGTCGGGAAGGAGACGGCTGGCTTTGTGCTGCCGCTGGGTTCGACGATCAACATGGACGGAACCGCACTCTACGAAGCGGTGGCGGCGGTCTTTTTGGCGCAGGCGTTTGGCGTGGACCTGTCGATGACGCAACTCGTCATCGTCGCGGTGACTGCCACGCTGGCTGCGGTCGGGGCGGCTGGCATCCCCAGCGCGGGACTGGTTACGCTAGTGATCGTGATCGATTCGGTCAATGGCAGCCTGGGGACGGCGGCGATTCCGGTGGCTGGCATCGGTTTGATCCTGGGATTCGACCGCATCGTGGACATGTTCCGCACGGTGGCGAACGTCTGGGGCGATGCGGTTGGGGCGAAGATCATCGACCGGTTGGCCCACGACTGATCACGCGAATGCGTCGCCCCACCACCCGTGAAAAAACACCCCAAGCCCGACTATGTGCTGGGAATTGTTGAAGAAAACGGGATAATGCAGCCGTACTCATGAAGGCGTCATGGCGAACCGGAATCCAAGGAGGGGTTCATCATCGATTGGTCATCCTCAACAGTTCTCGTGACCGGTGGAACCGGTTCCTTCGGACAGCGCTTCGCCGAGATCATCCTCCGCGAACACAACCCGACCAAGCTCATCGTATACAGTCGCGACGAATGGAAGCAGCATGAAATGCGGTCGCGCTTCCCGCACGACAATGTGCGCTACTTCATCGGCGATGTCCGCGACCTGCCGCGATTGCGACGGGCGATGTCGCAGGTTGACGTCGTGGTCCACGCAGCCGCCCTGAAGCAAGTGCCCGCGTGCGAATACAACCCGATCGAGGCCGTCAACACCAACATCAACGGGACGAAGAACGTCATCGATGCGGCGCTCGACTGCAGCGTCAAGCAGGTGCTCTTTTTAAGCACCGACAAAGCCACGGCCCCCGTCAACATTTACGGCGCGACCAAACTCGTCGCCGAAAAGCTCATCGTCCAGGCCAACTCCTATAGCCGCGGTGAAGATCGCACGCGATTTTCGGCGGTTCGTTATGGCAATGTCTTCGGCAGCCGGGGCAGTGTCATCTCGCTGTTCGAACGACAGAAGGCTGAAGGCGTTATCACGGTGACCGACGATCGCATGACGCGCTTCTGGATCACCGTGGATCAGGGCGTGCGCTTCGTTGCGTCGGTGATCGAGCGCATGCAAGGCGGTGAAGTCTTCGTGCCGAAACTGCCAGCCGTCCGCATCATCGATCTTGCCAAAGCGATGGCCCCCGAATGCGAAGTGAAAATCATTGGCATCCGCCCGGGCGAGAAACTGCACGAATCACTGATCTCGGTCGACGAAGCGCCGTTTACGATTGACATGGGCGATCGGTTTATCCTTTTGCCAGCCCAACCCACCGGTGCGGCGCAGACGTGGATCGACAAAGGCCGGCGCGCTCAGGAAGGCTTCAGTTACAGCAGCGAACGAATTGAAAACTACTTACCCGTCGATGAAATCATCCACCGATTGCAAAAATGACACGCTGGCGATCAACGGCGGCAAGCCCGTGCGAACCTCCATGCTGCCTTACGGGCGGCAGTGGATCGACGAGGATGATATCGCAGCCGTCGTCGAGGTGCTGCGCGGCGACTGGCTAACCACCGGACCGGCTGTCGAACGTTTCGAGAAAACACTTTCCGAACTCACCGGCGCAAAGTACGCGGTTTCCGTCAGCAACGGGACGGCTGCGCTTCACGCGATGATGCACGCGCTCGGAGTTGGCGAGGGCGATTTCGTACTGGTTCCGACGATGACATTCGCAGCCACCGCCAATGCCGTTCGATTCTGCGGCGGGACACCGATCTTCGTCGATGTCGACGCGGACAGCCTATTGATTGATCTAGCGGATGTGGAAGCGAAACTGGCGCGGGCGATCGATGTGGACAAATCAGTCAAGGCCATCGTCGCCGTCGATTTTGCCGGGCAACCCTGCGACTACGATGCGCTTCGCACACTGGCCGAGCGTCACCATGTGGCACTGTTGGCTGACGGGTGCCATGCGCTGGGTGCAACCTATGGTGATCGCTCGGTCGGCTCGATCGCGAAGATGACTGCATTTAGTTTTCATCCGGTCAAGCACATCACTGCCGGCGAGGGCGGCGCGGTTACGACGAACGATGAATCGCTGGCGACGGCGATGCGACAATTTCGCAACCACTGCATGAACCGCGATCATCATCATCGAAAGTCGCAAGCCACCTGGGAATATGACATCGAGCGATTGGGATTCAACTATCGGCTGACCGATCTGCAGGCAGCATTGGCAGCCAGCCAGATGTCGAAGCTACGCAGTTGGCTTGATCGTCGCAATGAAATAGCGCGGGCATACGATGCGGCGTTTGAAGCCATCGCAGGGGTCGCCCCGCTCAAGAATCTTGCCAATCGCACGCATGCTTATCATCTGTACGTGATTCGCATCGACTCAACCGCGACTGGTATCGATCGGGAGCGGGCGTTTCAAGCGCTGCGGGCCGAAGGAATCGGCGTCAATGTGCACTATCGGCCGGTGCATCAGTTGGCTCTGTACGCAAACGACGCGGCTGGTGGGGCTGTTGACTGCCCCCGCGCCGAGTCGGTTTACGCTCAGATGCTGTCATTGCCGATATTTCCAAAGATGACGGACGACGATGTCGCCCATGTGATCGCGGCATGTCAAAAGGTCTTTGTAAAACGGTAAACAAGCGGCGCGATGTAGGGTGGGCCGTGCCCACCATGTCGTCGAAATTCAAACGGCGGTGGGCATGGCCCACCCTACAGAAACCATGAACCAACACGTACGAATCGCAGACAAGATCATCGGCGACGGCCAACCTGTGTTCATCTCGGTCGAAGTCGGAACCACGTGCAACGGCGACCTCGACGCATCGCTCAAGTTGATCGAAGCCGCTTCCAATGCCGGCGCCGACGCGATTAAGTTCATGATCATCGGGCCGGAATACTTCATGAGCGATCGCAGCGTCGTGTATGAGTACGAATGCGCGTCGGGCCAGCGTCACGAAAACATGTTCGAGATGTTCAGCGGACTGACGTTTACCACCAAAGAATGGCAGACCATCGCGGCGCATTGCAGAAAATGCGGTGTCATCTTCGGTGCGACCGTCGATTACCTGCCCGGGGTGAATCTCGCAGCCGAGTTGCAAACCGAATTTCTGAAACTCAGTTCGTGGGACACCGCCAACGTTCCGCTCATTCGCAAGATGGCGCAAGCAGGCAAGCCGCTGCAGATCGACACCGGTCCGACGACAGCTGGCGACATCGACAAGATGCTCGGTTGGATTCGGGCGGAAGAGATGGACGACGTCATCCTGGTTCATTGCAGCCACGCGAAAGAAGCGTCGGGCGTGAACGTGCGAAGCGTGCCTTACATGAAAGATGTTTTCGCGTGCCCGGTGGGATACTCCGCCGACGACCGCGACCACGTGGCAGATCTGGCCGCTGTCAGCCTCGGTGCCAACCTGATCGAAAAGCGGATGACGCTCGACCGCACGCACGAGGGCCATCACCACATCAAGGCGTTGGAACCGGACGAATTCGCCGATTGGATCAAGACGATCCGCCGCTGTGAGGCGCTACTCGGCGACAATGCAATCAAACCGTCAGCCGAAGACCTGCGTCAAAAAGAAATGTACTTCGTCAGCGTCGTTGCGAACACGGACATCGCGGCTGGCACGACGATTAATGAGAAGATGCTGGCATGCAAACGCCCCGGTACAGGGATCGCGCCGGAGTTGCTTCCGCAAATCGTGGGCCGGCCAGCCAAACGCGACATCGCCGAGAACGAATTGCTGACGTGGTCCGACGTATAGCGCATGTAGCGCCCACTAACGAGCATGATGCCAACAGAGTTCAAAACGCAGGGACAACCGACCCAGCACGCCCAGAAGCTGCAACGCATGTGGGCGGGCGAATTCGGGAAAGCGTATGTCGCCCGCAATTGCGGTGCCGACGAGCGCAGCGGCGCGTTTCATCACGAACTCTGCCAACGATTGGGCGTCCGCAGTGTCCTTGAGGTCGGCTGCAACATTGGATTAAACCTGACGCAAATCGACCGCGACGACGCCATCGAAAGCTACGGCATCGACATCGGCGGCGAAGCGTTGCAGCGGGCCCGGGAGCGACTCAAACGGGTCTGGCTTTCTCACGCATGCGTATACCAATTGCCATTTGACGATGGTGCGTTCGATCTGGTCTTTACGTGCGGTGTTCTCATTCACCTTCCTCCATCCGATTTGTCAACGGCGCTCCGCGAAATCGCCCGGGTTTCCAAGCGATACATCTGGTGCGGCGAATACGCATCGGACGAACCGACCGAAGTGCCATACCGTGGCATGAATGGTGCACTGTTCAAACGCGACTTCGGTCAGGCATACAAAGAGGCCATTCCCGAACTTCTGGAAATCGATCGCGGTTTCCTTGCGAAGGGCGCAACGCCGTTTGACGACCTGACCTGGTGGCTTTTCGATCGGGCAGCATCATGAGCGATGGCATCTTGATTCGATGCGATGCCGATGCTGCGGTGGGCTTGGGGCACCTGATGCGTTGTCTCGCCATCGCCGGTGCGTTGCGTGACCTTGGCGTGCGCGTCGAGTTTGCGATGGGCAAGCTGTCGTCGTTCGGCGCCCAGTCGCTTCAAGACGAAGGATTCAGCGTTCATGAGGTTGCGGGGACCAATTCGGCATTCGACCGCTTGGCGGCCAACGCCATCCTGGAATTGATCGACGATCGCCGACTTGCATCGATTCTCGTCGATCATTACGGCGCGTCTGCGGAGTACTTCGAGACACTGTCCGGTCGCGCCGAACTGATTTGCGCGATCGACGATCAGGCCATCCGCGATTTTCCCGGTGTTGGTTGGCTACTGAATCCGAATCCGGGCGTCTCGGTTTCCGAATACAGCGTACCCGATGGCGCGGAGGTTTTGATTGGTCCGCAGTACGCATTGCTTCGTCGACAATTCCGGATGGCACGCGAATCGACGTTTGATCGAAACGACGCAAAACGCACCCGCATTCTGATTCAATTCGGCGGCAGCGATACCCGCGAAGTTTGCGAGCGCGTGCTCGACTGGCTTAAGCGCATATCAGCCCCCTGCTCGATCACCTGCATCGCGGTTGAACATGCAGACGGTTTGCGCCAATCGCATCGTGACAGCCCCCACAACATCACTGTACTTTCAGGTGTTGCAGACATCGTCGAGCACATGCGGTGCACCGACATCGCCATCGGCGCGGGCGGCAGTTCGTGCTGGGAGTTGTGTTGCGTCGGTGTGCCGATGATCATCGGCGAGCTGTCGCCGGATCAATCGCGCATCGCCCAGGAATTGCACAACCGAGGCGCGGCGATCCACCTGGGTCTATGGAGTCGCGTCGCCGGAGATCCATTCATCGAAGCGGTGCAGAAGTTAATTGATGACCAACCCCGGCGCGAAACGATGGCCCGCATTGGTCGCGGGATCGTCGATGGGCTTGGCACAACGCGCGCCGCACAATCGATCGTCAAAACGCTCCGTGCAAGACAGGAGGTGGTCGCATGAATCCCATCCGAATCGGCAATCGCATCATCGGTGATGGCCAACCGACATTCGTCGTCGCGGAAATCGGCATCAATCACAATGGCGACGTCGAACTCGCGAAGAAATCGATCCAAGCGGCATCGACCGCCGGCTCCGACTCCGTCAAATTTCAAAGCTACGAAACCGACGACTTCATCCGCGAAGGTTCATTGACTTACACCTACGAATCCGGCGGCAAGTCGATCACCGAATCGCAGGTCGCGATGTTTCGGCGATGCGAACTCACCCCGCCAGACTTCAAGACGCTCAAGGCGTACAGCGATGAGCGCAACATCAACTTTCACGCAACCCCCACCAGCGTCGCGGGCGTTCGAAGGCTCGTTGAACTTGGCGTCGACGTACTCAAGAACGGTTCCGACTTTTTGACGCGGCTCGATGTCGTTGAGGCCATGGGACGATCGGGATTGCCCACGGTCCTCTCAACCGGGATGGCCACCCTTTCCGAAATCGAGTCAGCCGTCACCGCGTTCCGCAAGACCGGAAACAACCAACTGATCCTGCTGCATTGCACGTCGTCCTATCCGACGGCGTTTGAAGATGTCCACCTGAACCGCATGACCACGCTGCGCAAGGCGTTTAACTGCCCCGTCGGGTTCAGCGATCATTCGATCGGGTCGACCGCATCGATCGGCGCGGTGGCGCTCGGCGCGTGTTGGATCGAAAAACACTTCACCACCGACAAAAACCTGCCCGGACCCGACCATCGTTTCTCGGTCAGCCCGATGGAACTCGAACACATGGTTCAGCGCATTCGCGAAATCGAAGCGTGCATGGGTTCGCCAACCCTCGCACCTTCCAAAATCGAAACGGAAGCGCGGACGCAGTTTCGCGTGTCGTGTGCAGCCGCCAGCCCGCTGCGCAAAGGACACTTGCTTTCAGACTCGGACATCGTCTTTCTTCGACCGGCCAGCGGTCTCGCACCAGCCCACAAGGATCGACTCATCGGACGGCAAACGGTTCGCGACCTGCGGGCTGGCGAAACCATCGGGATGAACGATGTCAACTAGCACGCAAACCACAGAATCGATCACCGCATTCTGGCGAGCGGAATACGAAAAGAAAGCCGCCCACGAAAACCCCATCGTCCAGTCGGGGCGCGGGTGCAAATACGATGCGCAGGATCTTCGCAACGAGATGAACCGCGCACTTTCGTTGCTGCAGATAGACCGATCGCATACGGTTTTGGATGTCGGTTGTGCGAATGGACTCTTTGGAAACGCCATCAGCGCATGCTGTCAGGAATACGTCGGCATCGAACCGGTCGAGTCGCTCGCGAAGTTGGCCCGTCGCAATCTCGCGGCGTTTGAAAACGCCAAGATTCTGACGGCATCGGGTGATGATGTGCGGCTACCCTCGGGCTCGGTGGATCGCGTTCTGATCGCCGAGGTCATTCAACTGAATTCGCCGGCGGCCGTTCGTCGCATGCTGCAGGAGATGGCGCGGGTGCTGCGAAAACCGGGCCGGATCGTAATTTTCTCGGTGCCCGACCGCGAGAAGCAAGCCGCTTTCGAATCCGATTACACTGAACAGATCAGACGTGCCGATCACTTAAATGATGGGGAAAAGTCCGCGATCCTGAAGCGACAGGCCAACGCCCATTGGTACGCAGCCGACGAACTCGTCGCGTGGGCGAGCGAGTTGGGTGGATCGGCGCGCGTTGTTCGACTGCCCGAAAGCGCCCCCAACTGCGACCATCGCTTCGATCTGGTGATCGACTTTTGACGCTTGATCGCGATGTGCACGCTGAAACGAACTGCAACAGAAAGGCCGCCCGCCGATGCGTGTGGTGTTTATGGGAAATCATACGGTTGGTGTCCGGGCGCTAAATGCGCTGCGCCAATCGTGTGACGTCACCGGTGTCGTCGCCCATCCGGAAGATATCGAAGACGGCGTTCGATACGAATCGGTTTATGACTTCGCGAAAGGGCAAGGTCTGACTGTCGAACGCCTCCAGCCGACCGATGCACGCTTCCAGGCATTCGTTCGCCAAGCCGCCCCAGACCTCATCTGGCTGACCGACTACCGATACATCATCCCGAAGCAAGCACTCGAAATCCCCCGGCATGGAACCGTCAATCTGCACCCCAGCCTGCTGCCGAAGTATCGCGGGCGAGCGCCCTTGAACTGGGCGATTATTGAAGATGAGTCGCAACTGGGCTTGACCGCACACTTCGTATCCGAGGCCATCGACGCGGGTGACATCATCGCGCAGCGTTCGTTTCACCTCGCGTCCAATGAAGATGTTGGCGACGCCCTCGAAAAACTCTATCCGATGTACGCGAACATCACCGCTCGGGTGCTCGATGACTTCAACCGCAACACGATCAAGCGAACGCCGCAGCCGAGCGGGAACCACAAAGTCTATCCGAGACGTCGACCCGAGGACGGCTGGATTGATTGGCGAATGCCCGCGCGCGACATCTGCAACCTCGTGCGAGGGGTGTCTCGACCTTATCCCGGTGCGTTTGGATGTGTAGGCGAGCGACGGGTGACAATTTGGAAATGCGCCGTGGAAGAATCCGGCACAGGCGCAACACCTGGAACGATCGTCGATATCGCGTCCGATCGATCGGCCAAGATCGCATGCGGCCGCGGCACGTTGATTGCGCTGGACTATTCAATCGACCATGCGCATGAACTGAATGCAGCCGACCGATTCGAACTGGAACATCGGACCCCGGCCAGCGTAGGATAAGCGCGATGCAATGCGATTTGAGTCATGACATTCAAAAGGTTGCGTCGTACTTCGGCGAGCGGCTGGAGCGCTTCGGCGCCGGCATTTCCGCGTTGGATTACGGATCGCGGGCGAGCCAGCAGGCCCGTTTCAACGTGCTGATCGACGCGTGCGACTATCAAGGCAGAACAGTTCTGGATGTCGGCTGCGGCCTGGGCGACTTTGGCGCTCTTCTCGCCGAGCAAGTTCCCAGTGCCCAATACATCGGCATCGACATATGTGAAGGCATGGTCAAACAAGCCCGTCATCGCGGGTTCGACGCGCACCACATGGACATTCTCTCCGACCCCAGCGCACCGTCAGCCGACATCGTCATCGCCAACGGCATCTTCTATTTGCTTGAAGGTGACGCCGAGAAGAAAATGCAGGCGTTCATC
>JAUIEW010000124.1 GCA_030429365.1 Phycisphaerae bacterium | reverse complement strand
GGCAAGCTCGATGGTGTCGTCGCAACACGGATTGGGATGCTTGACAGTTTGGAGGTTGTCGAGGTCGATTTCGATTCAGCCGTGCTCGAATATGCAGCACTCGTCAAACAAGCCAAGAAGCAAGACTGCGCCCATCGCGTCTTCGCCCGAGCCGATGCGCAGGTCAAGATCGCCACAGAAATCGTGGGCGACATGGTGACGCGCAGTGACACTTCCGTAGACACATCGACGCAGCAGCAATATCACCTGTCCAAGAAACCCAAGTACCACTACCTTCCGCTGACGCACTTGCAGGCAACGAAGGTCAATGCAGCGATCGCGGACGGCCAATCGCCCGATGCGTTTCTCTCGCCCAGTCAGTTGGCGCTGAGCAAGAAGATCGCGGCGATTCACGCGAGGAACCCGGACCTGTTCGCCAAGATTCAGCCGAAGCGGGGCGCCGACGCCCTGCCGGGATACTGGCAGGATTTACAAATGCTGCTCCAACAAGCAGAGTAATCCAACCGTGCCACTGCTCTGTGCGCAGTGGCACGCGTCAATCGCAATTCCATTGGCTCGACGAACGCGTCATCCTGCGGCATAATCCCACGCAACCGGCACGTTCAACTGTCGGCATGAATACCATCAACAGAGTCAAAGAGGTTTCCGGATGCACAGCTATTGGGCAACGTCGTTACTGGCCACAGAATCTGAGACCGCGGCGATACACGAACCTGCGGGAGTATTGTCAGTGTTGTTGGCCGTCCTGGCATTGCTTTTTGCCACCAATGCCCATCCGCGACTCGGTAAGATATTCAAAGTCATCCCGGTTCTCGTGTTCTGCTATTTCGTCCCCACCCTGCTGAGCACGTTTCATATCATTCCACACCAGTCAGCGCTTTACGATTTCGTCAAAGGGCATGTGTTGCCGGCCAGCTTGCTGCTGCTGATCGTCGCGCTTGATCTGCCGGGAATTCTGCGCCTCGGGTGGAAAGCCGTCGTGATGCTGCTGGCTGGCACAACCGGCATCGTCATCGGCGGTCCGATTGCACTTTGGATTTGCAGCCGATTGCTTGCGGACGGTTCGCTTGATCCGGAATCGTGGCGCGGGCTTGCGGCGCTTTCGGGCAGTTGGATCGGCGGCGGCGCGAATTTTGTCGCCATCGGAAAAGCCGCGAACGTCACTGACGAAATGCTCGCGCTGATGGTCATTCCCGATGTGCTCGTTGCCAACATCTGGATGGCCGTCCTGCTATTCCTAGCCGGCAAGCAGGAGGCGATCGATCGATTTGTCGGTGCGGACACGAGCGCGATCGACGATCTGAAAGACCGTATCGAAGAGTTTCAGGCAAGAACCAACCGCATCCCCACGATGGCCGACTACATGGTCATTCTCGCCCTTGGTTTTGTTGGCTCATACGTCAGCTACCAAGCCGGGATATTCCTGGACGGTTGGATCAAACAAAGCGCGCAGTGGGCGTTTATTGGAAATGTTCTCACTGCGGGCACCTGGAAATACGTCTTCGCGACGACAATTGGCTTGGTGTTGTCATTTACGAAAGCGCGAAATCTCGAAGGTGTGGGAGCGTCGAAGATCGGGTCGGTGATGATCTATCTTCTTGTCGCGTGCATCGGCGCCCACGCCAGTTTTGACAAGATCGCAGAAAACCTGCCGCTGATTTGCGTTGCGGCGATTTGGATCTGCGTGCATATCATCGTGCTGCTTGGCGTGGCTCGCCTCATCAAAGCCCCGATATTCTTCGTCGCCGTCGGTTCACAGGCCAACATTGGCGGTGCGGCCAGCGCCCCAGTCGTTGCGGCGGCGTTTCACCCTGCACTGGCGCCGGTGGGCGCGCTGCTTGCCATCGCAGGATACGTCTTGGGCACGTACGCAGGCCTGCTCTGCATGAAGTTATTGATGATGGTCGCAGGCGCGGATTCCGTATAATGTCCGCCAACCCTGAATCCGGATACCAACTCGCAACCTAGGCGGACACCATTCCAACCATGCTTAATGGCCTACTCGCCCAAGCCTCACCCCAGCCGGCTAACACTGCCGCGCCGCTCAGCATTTGGGATGCATTCCTTCAGGTTTGGCATTACCAGATTTTCGACGTCGACGGTCAGCCCATCACGCTCAACAAGGTGGTGATCGGCGTGCTGTTTCTGCTGGTGGGCGTGTGGGTTTCGCGCGTCCTCAGCGGGACCATAGGCCGGCGCATCCTGCCGCAGGTCGGCGTGCAGAGCGCTTCGTCCGTCGCGTTTCAGCGCGTCATTTTCTACTTGCTCGTCAGTATTTTCACGCTGATCGCGCTGCGATTGGTCAGCGTCCCCTTAACCGTGTTTACGTTTCTTGGCGGAGCGCTGGCGATCGGAATCGGTTTCGGCGCGCAGAACATCGTCAACAACTTTATCAGCGGCTGGATACTGTTGGCCGAGCACAAGGTCTCGATCGGCGACCTTGTCGAAGTCGAAGGCGAGGTTGGACACGTGCTCTCCATCGGCGCCCGATCGACCCACGTTCGCCGTCCCGACGGCATCGAAATGCTCATCCCCAACAGCCTCATGCTCGAGCGCACCGTGATCAACTGGACGCTCAGCGATACCGACATTCGGACGACGGTGCGCGTCGGAGTGCAGTACGGTTCACCGGTGGATACGGTCATCGAGTTAATGAAGACCACGGTGGTTGAACACGACAAGGTTCTACCCAACCCGGAACCGATCATCGTCTTTGAAGAATTCGGCGACAACGCGTTGATCTTCGACGTGTACTTCTGGGTTCGCACAAACCAGGAGATGACGCTGCGTCTCGTGCGTTCCGACGTCCGCCAGATGCTCGATCGTCTCTTCAGGTCGGCTGACATTGTCATCGCCTATCCGCAGCGCGATTTGCACTGGCACGCACAAGACCCGATCGAAGTCAGAATGCTGCCGGCTGACGGTGGCGGACATGATGGGCATAGCGAACCGGCGTCATCAAGAGACCTGTGCAACCTGCTGCGCGACGTGGACTTGTTCAAATCGCTGAACAAAGATGAACTGACCGAACTGGCTCCCCACGCGACGCGCCAGACATATGCACCAGGCGAATCGATTGTGCGCCAGGGTGACGAAGGTTCGTCGCTCTTCGTCATCGACCAGGGACTCTTGCGGGTCTCCGTCGAGGAGAATGGCCGATCGCGTAAGGTCGCCCAACTGCTTCCGCGGCAGTTCTTTGGCGAAATGTCGCTTCTAACCGGTGAGGCACGATCGGCGACGGTGACGGCTGTCACCCGAACGATCGTCTACGAAATCAGCAGCGAAATGCTGGCGCCGATTCTCACGTCCCGCCCGGAAATCGCCAAGCAACTCAGCGTCGCCCTCGCCCGGCGCAAAGCCGAAATCGAGAGTCAGACCGCATCACTGAAAGACACCAACGCGCGGCAACGCACCCTGGCGGCAGACATCCGCTCGCGCATCAGCACGTTCTTTCGCCTGACCGATATCACCTGAAACTCGTTTATAACCTGGAACGCATTGAGTACAGACGCGCCAACGCCGTCATTCCCGCGCAGGCGGGAATCCAGAATTGAGCAAAACCAATCCTGAAGAATGGGTAACCTAAAGCAGCGCAGGAATCACTATTGCTTCGAAAATAAGAACGGGAGCTGTGGCGAACTGGCCTCAAGCGTAGCGTTTTGCTCTTCTACTCTTCTCAGAACGGAAAACGGTACTCACCTGGATTGACTTCTTTTTCCCCTGGATTCCCGCTTGCGCGGGAATGACGGCGCTTTCGCGGCGTTATTCGCAATCGTCGTTTCGGTGCGCGACTACAACGATGCCGTACTTCTCCGCACGTTCGACCATCGCCTCGTAATCGACGACGAACGTCTTGTCGGCTTCGATGACGAGCGCCTTGGCCCCATGCTTCTTGAGATTTTCAATGGTATCCGGTCCGACCGTCGGCACGTCGAAGCGCATGTCCTGATTCGGTTTGGAAACTTTGATCAGAACCCAGCCGCCGGCTTTGCAAAGCTCACCGGCGCGCACGATCATGCGGTCGGTCCCTTCGATCGCTTCCACCGCGATGACGTCCTGCTCTTTCACCGCGATCGACTGACCGATGTCGAGACGCCCCATCTCTTTGGCGACGGGCCAACCAAATTCGATGTCGCGCATCTGCGACGCCGAGGGTTGGCTTCTGGTCAACACGCCTTCTTTTGCCATTGAATCCATAAGATACTTCACGCAGTTTTCCATCAGGATACCGCGTGCTTCCATCATTGCTGCAAGTTTACCGAGGATCGAATCCGTCCGTTTGTCGGGAAGGTGAAGAAACCAGAACCGCAGCGTGGTCAGATCCGGCAACAATCGAAAGAGTCGAAAGCGCCCATACATGTCGGATTTCTTGACCGAGCCGGCCAATATCATCCGGTACGCGCCTTCGCGAAGGAAAAGCCGAATCGCACGCCCCATCTTGGCCACACCGCACCAATAGAATTTGTCGGCGATACGGGCGAGTTCGGGGTCGGCAAACCCACGAAGCCCCAACACCACCACCTGTTGGCCGGCTTTCCTGGCATTCTCCACGACCATGCGGGGCATCGCCCCACCGCCCGCGATCAAGCCCAGAACATTGTTTTCACGAAGAGGAACTGTCACCATCGATCGGCTGCCGTTCGTTCGAGAGCGAGGCTGAGTCGTCGCACTCATGAACGACTCTCGTCCTCCGCGCCAGTCAGTCGACTCACTATCGCACGCAACTCGGCCAGCTCCGATTCCATCTCGCGAAGTCGCGTCCGCATCGCTGGGAGCTTCTGCATCGCCACAAACTGGCGGCGGGCATCACGCACTTCCGTCGCGGGCGTACCGAGCACGCTTTCACCATCTTTGACCGAACTGCCGACACCCGATTGCGCGTAAATCTTGGCTTTGTCGCCGATCGAAATATGCCCGACGATGCCGGCCTGCCCGGCGATGATCACGTTCTTGCCCACCGTGACCGTGCCCGCAAGACCGGCTTGGGCGACAATCATGCAGTTGTCACCAATCTTGCACCCATGTCCGATGGCGATGAGGTCACTGAGTTTGGAGCCTTGCCCGATCTGTGTCGTGCCCATCGTGGCCCGATCGATCGCACAATTGGCGCCCATCTCGACATCGTCCTGCACTTCGACGTTGCCAACCTGCGGAATCTTCATCCAGGTTTCGCCAGCCGGCGCGTATCCCAATCCGTCCTGACCGATCACCGTGCCCGAATGGAGCGTCACGCGATTGCCCAATCGACATTCGTCGTAGACCGTCACGTTGGCGTACAACGTTACATCATCGCCAAGGGTCGCGCCGGGTCCGACGAACGTGCCCGGATAGATATTGGCGTTCTTGCCAATGGTGACGTTTTCACCGATGTATGCGAACGGAGCGATGTTGCAATTCTCACCCACTTTCGCGGTGGGCGCGATCCAAGCCTTTTCATGGATGCCCCACTGGGGATGACGTCTTTCACCGTAAATCTTCTGGATTGAAATCGTCAGCGCCTGATACGGATCGGGACAGATGATCTGCGGGATGACCGGCTGGAGCGAATCGTCGTCCTGCATGATGATCGCCGAAGCTTGGGTCGTCGCGATCTTCTCGCGGTACTTGGGGTTATTTAAGAAAGTGATGTCCCCGTCGCAGGCATCGTCCAACGTATTACAACCCGTGATGATTCGGTCGCTATCCCCCCGAATCTCGTTGGCCAATCCCTGCTCGGACAAGTATTTAGAAAGGTCACCCAGCGTCAGCGTCTGCACGGTCCAATCACACTCCAGTCTAAGGTCTCAGATCACCCTAATCATGCGGCAGAGGGCAAAAAAGTCAATCTACGCAATGGTGATTTGAGCAAATTGGCGCTTCTTTCAAATCGTGTCCAAACCGGAGCGTGCCCTGGAATGTGGTCCTGACATGCCCGGTCTACTTCTGTTTGAGGATGTGGACGCCGAAGGGTTCCATCGTCAGACGCCCCCGCTGCGTCTTGCCCGTCAACTGATCCGTGTAGGCTGCCGAGGGTGTTTTGCCCTCCGAATTAAGCAACTTCAAAGTTCGCGGTTTGTCGCTCAGGTTCACCACCGCCAATCGGTCGCCGTTGGCTGACTGCCTGACATAGAGTCGCTTCGCAGGTTGGCCATCCGATTCCGAAAAGATGACCTTGCGCAGCTCGGGAGCCCGTTTGCTTAGGAGTTTGGACGCTTCTTGCGCCGCAGCGGTTGCGGAGAAATCATTGCCGGGTCTGAACCGCATTCGATACTCATATGCAGAATTCGCACCGCCCACGTTTGAAACGACATCGAACGGAATCTGCCAGTCCACAAGGGCGTCGGCCAACTTGGTGAAGTCGGCGGACCAGGCGTTGGGATTCTGCACGTCGAGTGCGCTGGCATCGACGAGGACGGCCATCTTGCGCGGATAGCGAAACGGTGTCAGCAATTCACCATGCTGTCGGATTTCCATCGCCGTGTGGGCAACCGCCTCGAGCCAATCGGGGTCGGCCAACCGTGACGGAAAAGCAGTACCGCCACCGATTGCAACGTCGCGCCAACCTTCGATCAGCCCCATCCGCTGACCGTCGATCGCCTGCACCCACATCGCTGCACGGGCGCGCTGCGCCAACGTCGAACGCTCTCCGGTTGGTGTTGAGATGCCGATTGCGTGATACGTGGGGTGGGCCGATGTCCCACGGACCAGCGCCCGCCGAGCGATCATTGCGCCCCATGTTTCGCCTTCAGCCGCATCGCTGATTGCACAGTTACTCGCGAAACGCGAGAGCGCTTCCCGCAGGCTCATCGCCCGAACGCCGGAACCTCCGGTAGAGGCCGCTTGCGCCTGACCGGGACCGATCGGAATCAACCCAACGTCGAGCGCATTTGCGTACTGATGAAATGACGCACCACCCGCCGCCAATGCGCCTGCCGCTGAAGCCATGGGGTAAACGGGCTGCCCCGTTGAAATAATCAAGTCGAAATCGCCAAAACGAGACTGATGCCCGTCGGCACGAATACGGTCAACAAACGCAAACAACGACGACGGTTGGGCTTCGACATCGCCGCCTTCATTTAGCCACTGTTGCCAATTGGTCGATTCAGGCGCCGGCAACGCCGCCCGATTGTCCTGACCGATCCGCTCAATCGCGTGTTCGAGCCACCCCAAAGCCCTGCGACGCGCCTGCTCCGAAAACCGGGTGGCATCGTGCTGGCGAAGTGCCAGATCATCGGCCAGCGCTTGACTGGTTTTCATCGCGATCGCCAAGGTCGCACGATCGTACGGTTGGTCCTGCAATGCGAAGTAGAGATCGTCAAGCACTTCACCTGGCACCATCCGGCGAAGTCGCGTCTGAACACCCGCAAGCCCACCCGCGCCAGAAGCGCCTGCGGAACTCGACGGCGAGAATGCTCCCCCACCGCTGTTTGCGGCGCATCCACATTGCGTCATGGTCAATGCGAAGGCGACAAACAGCACCGCAGCGCAACGCGAGCGCTCAGCCCTTATCAACTTCAATGACTTTGATGGTGACGTCTTCCCTGACATTGCATTCACCTGAACCTGTGTTGTTTGCGTCATGCAGTTTTCCTTACCAGAATTTCCACCAGGGTCGCTGGGGCTCACTTTCTGATTGCGCTTCATCAAATGCGCGTTCTGTGGGAAGTTGTTTTCGCAGATTCGTCAAGCGCGAGCGTGTGTATCGTTCGGGATGGGTTTCCATCTTCTTTTGGCTCGATGGAACAAACGCCGCCTCTTTGGGAGCCGCGTCTCCGCCGCCATCAAAGAACTTGAGCGCTTCGTCAAGGCATTGACCGGCGCGAACCTTCAACCAACGCGCTTCGGACGGGATCGGTTCGGCTTTGACTTTCTCAAGCAGAATGTCATGAAGCGTCACCCATTGGACAATATCAATCAGTTCCGAGTGGGCAGTGCCCAGATTAATCGCGTGTCTTCCTGAAATCGGATCGTGGCGATCCTTCACCGGCGGAACTTGTGATACTGAGAAATGAAATGCTTCGGAACTGCCGCAGTTTCGACAGACGCCAATGATTCTAACTGCGCTGGGATTCTCTCCGGCGATTGCGTCCTGTGGATCAAGGCGATCCGACCGGCAGAGGGGGCATGGCGTCACCAGAAAGTACAGGGAGGCCTCGACGAGGCTCTTGGCGAAAAGAACATCAACAGCCATCATAACCCGTCAATGTTATCTGGTAACAAATTCAACGTCCCCACAATCAAGGCAAGGCGCTCAGGTATTTGATCGCTTCCTCGATGAGTTTTTCAAGCTTCGAACTGTCGGCTTCAGCGTCTTCACCCGAAAGCTCATCCACTTCATCATCGATTGACACGACATGCGCTTCCAGAGCGCTTTTTAGGGTTGGCCAACTGCCCGAGTCTGCAAACAGTGCGTTCTTGATTCGCCAGTTCCCGTCTTCCCGGGTCATCACGACTTGAGTTTCCGAACCATCGGGACCGGTCACCGCGAGCGTTGCATCCGGACCAGCGATCGTGACACCGGTCACCGTTGGCGCCGCCCGCTTCTGCGAAAGCATCTGTTCAAATTTGGATTTGACGCCAGGCGTGCTCTTTTCATATGCGGCGAGCAACGAAGACAGACTGCTGTTCATCTCATCCAAAGTATCGTAGTAGTATTCCGCCTCTGACTCCTGACCGCTCGCACAAAACGAGGCCAACCTGGTGTAGCGCCCTGCGGCCCACTCGTTGGCGAATTCGCCAAAGATGCTGCGGACTTCCTTCTCGGCCTCCCCACTCGCCTCGCCAGCGTCAGCGGCTGGCACGCCATCTCCAGCAGTTTCAGTCGCGCCTTCGACGGGCGGAATGGTCTTGCCCATCAGGTTGCCGAGAAACGCCTTACCGACATTGGCCAGCGCTTCTTGGGGCGAGTCAGCCGTCGTCAAATCTTCCGGCGCTTCTGTCGGTTCGCCTTGGACCATCTCAGCCGCTTCGGGCGTATCCATTTCGTCGCGACGAATAATTGTCGCCCGCGCGTTCTCGGTAATGCTCGGGTCCCGTGAGCCAGCCACCGTGCGGGCGATCGGAAGCAATTGTCGGCCACTCTCTGACGTGGAGAGGTTGCGGTTGTAAGGCGGCGTCGGTTCTTGCTCGCGACATCCGGCAGCAACCGCCAATGCACACACCACCAACATGGCCATCATTCGAGTCAACATCGAGTCAATCTCCGAATCCAGGTTCGATATGCGTACGAGAATAGGTCGATGCGCCGGTGGCGTCAACAATTCACACGCAACCTGGCAACCAAATCAGCCCGATTGTCACGCTCACGCCAAACCGTCAACATTCGCTTCATAAAACGCCTATGGATTTCGGTGCA
Organism: Phycisphaerae bacterium; assembly: GCA_030429365.1. Classification (GTDB taxonomy): domain Bacteria; phylum Planctomycetota; class Phycisphaerae; order UBA1845; family UBA1845; genus UBA1845. The sequence continues at coordinate 5,099 of JAUIEW010000124.1, read as the reverse complement.
TTTCGCCGTCGTCGAGACGCTTGAAGTAGTTGGCCGCCGCCCGGCGATACCTCGGCATCAGCAACAGGACAGCCGGCAGGTTCACAAAGACCATCGCGCCGGCCAACGCATCACCCATGTTGTAAACGATCTCAAATTCCTGAACCACACACCCGAGGAAGATCACCGTCACGAACATGAATTTATAGGGAAGCACGAAACCGCGACCGAAGAGGAACTCGGCTCCTTTCTCGCCATAATAGCTCCAACTGATCATCGTGCTGAACGCGAATAGCAGCACGCCCATCGTCACCATCCATTTTCCGAATCCGAAGATTCCAGTGTCAAACGCCACCCGCGTCATGCTCGCACCGTCGAGTTTGAGATGGACGGGCAAGCCAGGCGTGATCACAGACACATCCTTGTCGGAAGGCAACTCCAGTTTCTCCGGGTCGGCAGACAGAATAATCTCGGTCGCCCCCAACCAGTTTTCACTGGCGGCTGTCCCCGTGCTGCGAATGTCTGAACTGACGCGTTGCGGTTCGCTGCCCTGCTCCTGATCGTTGGTCAGCCAGATGTCGAGTTCCTTACCCTTGCGCGCTTTCCCGTCGGCGGATTTGCCGCCTTCGCGGATTTCTGATCGGTAGACCTGCTGCAGTTTTTGCGGGACATCATCGTTGACCGTCACATAGATTTTGTCGCCATCGACAGCGCGCACGGTGCCGACCTCGGGACGGTTGTAGACGCCGCTGAACATGATCACCAGCGCCGTCATCGTACAGATCAGAATCGTATCGATGAATGGGCCAATCCCCGCAACGACGCCTTCGCGAATCGGCTCATCGGTCTTCGCCGCAGCGTGGGCGATGGCGGCGCTTCCCTGACCAGCTTCGTTGCTGAACAGCGCCCTGCGCAACCCCTGCTGAAACGCGATGATCATCGTGGATCCCACGAACGCCCCGCCGGCTTGGGCGGTTCCGAAGGCGCTATCGACAATCTGCCAGAGCATTTTCGGGACATCGGACAGATTCGCCCCGATGATATAAAGCGCGCCAAGCACATAAATCACGCACATGAACGGCACAAGTCGACCCGCAACGGCACCGATGCGTTTGATGCCGCCGATGATGACCATCGAAACGAGAATCGCCGTCACAGCCCCGGTCCAATAGCGATCAATCTGCCACTGCGACTCCATCAACTCCGCAACGTTCCACGATTGATAACTGTTGCCGCCGCCAAACGACGCGACGAAAGTGACCGCGGCAAACAAGATCGCCAGCCCGCGAAACAAAACATACAGACCGTTCGCGCCGCGTTCTTTCGCCGGCTCGGCCAACCCCTTCTGCACATACCACATCGGACCACCGGAAACCTCGCCGCGCGATATCGGTTTCTTTCCAGAATTCGCATGCGGCTGATCGGCGTAATCCAACTGGTGCGATTCGATGTCGTCTTCCACGTAGGCCGGCGCGCCCGGATCGGGTTCGTCCTTCTCATCGCGGAACATCGTCGCCAAACCGCACTCGAAGAACTTGATCGCCATGCCGAAGAAACCGACGATCCACATCCAGAAGATCGCGCCTGGTCCGCCAATGGTGACAGCCGTCGCCACACCGGCGATGTTTCCCAAACCGATGGTCGCACTCAGCGCGGCGCACAACGCCTGAAAGTGATTGATCTGCCCAGCGTCTTCCGGTTTGTCGTACTTGCCGCGAATCACCGCGATGCCGTGGCTCAGCACGCGAAACTGCACGAACTTCGTGATGACCGAGAAGGTGATTCCGCAACCCAGCAAGAGCAAGAACAGAGGCATGCCCCAGATCGCATCCCCAATTTTAACTGCGAATTCGGACAAGCCATCGACGTTGGCTAAAAAATGCATGTGCGTCTCCGTCTACCGGTTGCTTCTTAGTTTGTTCAAAGAGGAGGAGTTGGGCACCGATTGTAGGCAGGATGCCTTGCGAATCAATTCTGAATCCGAAATGCGGCCATGTAGGGTGGGCCGTGCCCACCATGTCGTTGTGATTCAAACGGCGGTGGGCACGGCCCACCCTACCAATGCATGAACCGCAATCTACCGACTAACGTTGCGGTAATGGCAGCCCCATCAGCTTCATCACCATCTGCAGATCGTCCCACGTTTTCTTCTTCTCGTGCGGACTTCGAAGCAGGTACGCCGGGTGATACGTCGGCATCAATGAAATGCTCGACACTTCGCCCGACAGATTCGTGTAATGATATTCATGGAACCGTCCGCGAAGACGCCCGATCGACGTCTGCGTATCCAGCAGCATCTTCGATGCCGGCGAACCCAACGCCACGATCACTTCCGGCTCGACAATCTTCACCTGCTCGTGCAGATACGGCGTGCACGCGATCACTTCGTCAGCCGCCGGGTCGCGATTGTTTGGCGGGCGACATTTGACGATGTTGCAGATGTAAACCTCTTCGCGCTTCAAACCCATCGCCGCGATCATTTTGTTCAGCAGTTGCCCAGCCCGGCCGACAAACGGAACGCCCTGCTTATCCTCGTCGAAGCCCGGCCCCTCACCGATGAACATCAACCGCGCATTGGCATCGCCATCGCCAAACACGGTATTGGTTCGACCTTCGCAAAGGCGACACTTCTTGCAGTCCTTCACGTGTTCGCGATCAAGCACATCCAACTGCACGCGCTTCGACTCAGCCGACACCGCAACAGCCGGCGACGCGACAGCACTTGTCCCACCACCGCGAACAACTTCGCGCAGCACCGATGGCGTCGGCACGCTAGTCATGCCGAACAAGCGATCGGCTTGCAACAATCGCTTAACGTGTTGGGCTTTCGGTGTGCTTTGCATATTCGTAATCGGTTTCAAGAATCGGCGACGCGACCGTAGGGTGGGCCGTACCCACCGTGTCGTTGATATTCAAACAGCGGTGGGCACGGCCCACCCTACCACGCTTCATTCACACGTGATTTAACACGGATGCGGAATTGCCTTATCATACCGCGATGCCTTCATTTGAGGAAACACACATCACGCTCGACGACGGTTACGAAGCCTACGCACGCTATTGGCCACGCCCCGGCTGCTCGGAAGCCGTGCTCCACCTGCACGGCATTCAATCGCACGCCGGGTGGTATGAACTGACGGCAGCCGCCCTCAACAATGCCGGTTACGCGGTATTGCAGCCGGATCGTCGCGGGTCGGGCAAAAACTCACAGGCCCGCGGCCACGCCGATTCTTCACCGCAACTCATCGAGGACGGCCTGCGCTACGCGAAGCACCTCGCCGAGATTTCCGGGACGGACCGTATTCATCTGGTTGGCGTGAGTTGGGGAGGCAAGTTGTCGGCCGCGATGCACGTGACCGATCCGAAGCGTTTCGCGAGCCTGTCGCTGATCGCCCCGGGAATCTATCCGATCATCTCGGTGTCAAACGCGGAGAAGTTTCGCATCGGCTTCTCGATGATTTCCGAACCGACCCGCTCGTACGACATCCCGCTGAACGATCCGGAGCTTTTCACCGATCAGCCGGAATACATCGAGTACCTGAAAAACGACCCGATCCAACTGCATCAGGCGACGGCTGGCTTCTACCTCGCGTCGAGAAGAATGGACAAGGTCGTCGCAAAGATCACCAAAGCCCCACCCGTGCCGCTCCACATGTTCCTAGCCGGCGACGAACGCATCATCGACAACGAACGCTCAAGAGAACTCATAAGATCGCTGAACTGGCCCAACACCCGAATCAGCACCTACGAAAAATCCCGCCACACCCTGGAATTCGGCCCGCAGCGGGATGAGTTTTTGAAGGATCTGATTGCGTGGATAGGCGACCCAAAAACGAATGCAATCTAAATGTAGGGTATGGCTCGCCGTACCGGACTATTCGCTTGGTGTTATAACAGGTGCGGCAAGCCGCCCCCTACGCGCTTCGCTCGAATATACTGGGATCATACTCGCGCTTCGACGCCATCACGAATATTTCTTCAGGATGAAACGTCTCAAGATACTGATGCGCCGGCCCCACACTACCCGCCAAGGATTCCAACTTCTCGCAGTACTCAAGGCAGGCTTCATCGTCGAGAAACCATTGATACGAATTCTCATCAGCACCTTCCGATTTGATGCAGCCTTTGGTCTTGCCTTCGCCAACGCAGTAGAGCGTCAAGCTCAGTTGGCCATAGACATCCACGAAATCAAGATCGGTAATCGATAACGCGGGCACCTCCCCGCCGATGGTGGCGCGCATCATCGTCGCAAGTTTCGCAAATGAATCAGAATACCCGATGATCAGAATCGTCGTATCACCCTTGAAATCGTCAAGGACGCCAATCGAAAGCCGGGTTTCATTAAGCGATTTTGGCGCCATTGGCCCATAGCCTGCGCGGTTAGCCGCACGCTACAAAATGTTTGAAATTGGCTCAGTCCTCAAGCAGTGCATCTGCCTCGAACTCGACCAACCAGTCGGGGTCAATGAATCGCGAAACCTGCATAATCGTGTTTGCCGGCTTGACGTCTCCAAAGAACTCACCGTGAACCCTTGCCACGGCATCCCAGTCGTTGATGTTGGTCAGTATCGTGCGCGTTCGATAGACGTGTTCGAGTCCAGCCCCCAGTTCTACGAGGGCATTCTTAATGATGTTCAGGCAGTGTCGAGCTTGTGCTTCGGCGTTTCCGATCCCGACCGTCTTGCCATCGGGCCCGATCGCAGCCGTTCCGCTGATGGCGATAAACTTGCCGGCGCGCGTGCCACGCGAAAAACCGACAACCGATTCGTACGGCGAACCCGAGAGTACTTGTTTTCGATCTGTTGCCATGTTTGGACCTTAATCCGGTGCGGTGAACCGCACCCTACCGATGATCCGCCTTTCGACCCAGCATGGCTACCAGCACCATTAATATGACCATGCCGAAGACCAGTCCAAGCCATGGCGAAAGTTGCAGCCTTGCGCACAGGAGGTCGCCGGTGGCCATCGACACTGCTGCCGTTACCAGGGCGTAGGGCAATTGCGTCCAGACGTGGACCTGGTGGTCGCAACCGCTTGCGGCTGACGACAGGACCGTGGTGTCGCTGATCGGTGAACAGTGGTCGCCGAATATCGCGCCGGCCAGCACGCTTCCCACGCTG
>JAUIEW010000123.1 GCA_030429365.1 Phycisphaerae bacterium | reverse complement strand
ATAACCATATTTCTCCAAAAAGTGCGTCTAGATCTTCGCGGATTCTAATTGTCCAAGCCACTTGGCGATAGTCCCAACCACGCCGCGGTTCCAAGGCCATTTGCCGACGGATATCACAGCCCACAATCGACACGTTACGCCAGACTATACAACGATTTATACTTCGTGCTCAGATAATCCATAAACGGATCGATGGAAAGTCGCTCGCCCGTAACATGCTCGCACAAGTCCGCCGCCCGATAGCGCATGCCATGAGAATGGATGTTCTCTTGAAGCCACGATCGCAGTGGTAGTGTTTCGCCCTTGGCGATTTGGGTTTCGAGACCGCCCAGGTCGGCGTCTGCTTTCTTGTAGAACTGTGCCGCGTACAGGTTGCCCAGAGCGTAGGTCGGGAAGTAGCCGAAACCACCCAGCGACCAGTGAATATCTTGAAGGCAGCCGTCTGCGTCATTGGGTGGAGTTAGCCCGAGGAACTCCTCCGCTTTCTGGTTCCAGGCGGCCGGCACGTCGTTGACGTCGAGTTGGCCGGCGATCAAATCCCGCTCGAGTTCGAATCGCATGATGATGTGCAGGTTGTAGGTGACTTCGTCGGCTTCGACACGGATGAGCGACGGCGCAGACTTATTGATCGCCCGGTAGAACGCGTCGAGCGGAACGCCGCCCAGCGCTTCGGGAAAATATTCCTGAGCGGACGCGAAGTGATATTTCCAGAACGCGAGCGATCGACCGACCATGTTCTCCCACAGTCGCGACTGCGATTCATGAATACCCAATGAAGTTGCGGTTCCCATGGGGGTGAACTGATGAGCAGGATCAAGGCCTTGCTCGTACAGACCGTGGCCCACTTCATGTAACACGCCAAAGATTGCGGGCGAGAAGAACCGTTCGTCAAAACGCGTGGTGACGCGAACATCGCGCGGGCCCATCGACGTGCAGAACGGATGAACGGATCGATCCAGGCGACCGGCTGTGAAATCGAAACAGATCGCCGACGCAAGATGTTTGCACAACGCCTCTTGCGCTGCTTCAGGATAGTGTCGCCGGATGATCGCGTCGTCGATGGGATTGGTGGATTGCGCGATCGACTGGACGAGGGGCACGAGTGCGTCGCGGAGCGACTTGAATAGTGCGCTGATATCAACCGTTTTGGCCCCTGGTTCATATTCATCCATCAGCGCGTCGTAGCGATCACCTTCGAATCCGATGGCATCTGCCTTTTGTCGGGCGAGTTTTAGTAATTCATCCAAGTGGGGGGCGAATGCCGGAAAGTTGTTCTCCTGCCGAGCCTGCACCCAAGCGCTTTTGGCCAACGATGATGCACGGCTCAGGTGTTCGACCAGTTCCGAGGGAAGTCGCGAAGCCCTTTCGTAGTTGCGTCTCGCTTCCCGGACATTGGTGTCGCGTACAGGGTCGCCGGTTTCTTCAACGCTTGATATCAACTCGCCCAATGCGTCGGATGTTTGGAGCTGATGGCTGGTGATGGCGATCTGGGCGCACATTTCAGCGCGAGCGTTGACGCCTTTTGGCGGCATGTATGTGTCTTGATCCCATTGGATGAGCGCATCAACAGCCGTCAGGCGGCCGATCTCAATGATCTTTCTTAGTAACTCCGGGTATCTGTCGGGCATTGGGTTGGCCTTTAGAGGGGACACGAAGCCGAATTTGTTGGCACATGCAACGCGGCATGCGATTCGGCGAAACACATAAGTGGTTGTTTTAACGACATCTGCGCCGAGTGTGGATTTGTTTTCAAAAAAATTTATCGAACCGCGTCAAACGCTTGTTGCATTGTGTCTATGGTGTAACGGTGCGAGTCTACAGGCGTCGATGCTTGGTTCATTTCACTTAGGCGCGTTCGACTTTGCCCAGTTCTGCGTCAAGGCTGGCGACATTTTGAAGGAGGTTTCGCTTGGTTGCGGGGTGTCACATGGTGTCCTTGCATCAAGTGAGGCTTAAAGTGTGTCCGCAAAGGGTCACAACGTGTCACCAACTTACAGTCCTGCGATAATGGCGTATTTCACACCAACCAATGATCCTGCAGTAGCCACAAACGTGTTGACTTTGTGTCAACGCGGTGTCAAACTTGTAACTAGGCTGGCCGCACACTCACAGATCAAATCACTTTCAAGTCGGAGGCCGGGGCAATGAACGGCAACTTGGGGAACGGGCGCGCGGGCACTGGAAGAGTGCCTCGCACATTTGAATTTCTGAAACTCTGCTGTTGTAAGAGTCGCCAGTCCGGCGTTTGCAGGATGGCGATATTTGTAATGGCGCTGGTCGTGGTGGCTGCTCCATTTGGGGCGGGCGTCGCGCACGCGCAATTACCTTACGACTACGATCGTGACGGCGATCGCGATCTCGTTGACATCGAGATCTTCGCGTTATGCCTTCAAGGTCCGGGGGTGCCGCATATTGCCGGTTGCGAACCGGGCGACCCGGATGGCGATGGATTCACCGACCTTCGCGCCTTTGCTGAATTTCAGATTGAATTCAGTCTGGTCGCGGAAGGTGCGTGTTGCCGTGACGGTGTTTCGTGCGCGGTCGTGCCAGAGGATCAGTGCATCAATCCGCCATTCTCTGGCATTTATCTGGGCGACGGAACCACGTGCGATCCAAACCCATGCAGCGATCCGACGATCTTTCCAACAACGGTGACAGAGTGTCCGGTTGTGTTCACGGCGTGTCCAACTGAATCGACATTTTGCCCGCAAGAACCGACCGCTTGCCCGAAGGATGTGACCAACTGCCCGCAAGCTGCAACCTTATGTGAGTTTACGGTCTGTCCCCAGGCACAAACATTCTGCCCCGATCAACCAACATTTTGCCCTAATCAGCCGACGCTTTGCCCTGGCGATCCGGCTGCGGGCTGTGACCCCACCGTCTTCCCGCAAACTCCGACCGAATGCCCCTTGGAAATGACGGTTTGTGAACCGACCAATTGCCCGGTCTTCCCGACCGTTTGTCAGGATACGGTTTGTCCCGATGTGCTGACGGCGTGTCCGAAGCAGTTAACTGTTTGCCCGCAGGAACCGACACGGTGCCCAGTCGAGGATACGTTCTGCCCGAAAGTGGACACGACCTGTCCGTTCCAACCGACGCAGTGCCAGTTCACCGTCTGCCCGAACATGGATACGTTCTGTCCGGCCAACGGTGCAGATTGTCCGCCGCCACCAGATCCGACCGTCTACCCGGTGGTCGCAACTGAGTGCCCGGTGATTGACACACAATGTCCAACGCATTCAATCCTGACACTTTGCGAAGTGACCCTGTGCCCAGCCGGCACCGGTCAGTTCACCCAGTGTCCAGTTGAGCAAACGGTCTGTCCGGTCAGCCCAACGAACTGCCCGAGCGATCAGACGCGCTGCCCGGCTGAGCTGACCCTCTGCCCGAGCGAAGCGACGCTTTGCCCGCAGGACGGCGTGAATTGCGAAGTGACGATCTTCCCGACGCGTCCAACGGTTTGCCCGCAGGCCGTGACGACCTGTCCCGAGACACCCACGATTTGCCAAACCACGTTGCCAACCGTTTGCGGAAACGTCATCACGGTTTGCCCTGCGACGCCAACCCAGTGCGGCAGTCAGTTCACGCAGTGCCCTGATGGTACGGTGACGACGTGTCCGGTGCAGGACACCACATGTCCCGTGCTGCAGACGGCATGCCCGAAGATCGTGACGCAGTGTCCGGCTGACCCGACCAACTGTGCAATTCAGGCGACAGTGTGTCCGTCGTTCGATACGACTTGTCCGCAGCAGCAAACGATTTGCGAGCACACGCAATGCCCGACGACGGTGACGGTTTGCCCGGTGGACGCCGCAGGCAACTGCCCGGATCCGACCGTGTTCCCGGTGACGCCGACGCAGTGCTCGTCGATTCCGACCGAGTGTCCGCAAGAGGCCACGACGTGTCCGGCGGTGATCACGGAATGTCCAAAGACGTTCACCGTCTGCCCGTGCGATCCGACGACTTGTCCGGTCGATCAAACGCAATGTCCGCATGACGTCACCAACTGCGCAACGGCGCTGACTGTCTGTCAGTTCACCGAATGTCCGGTGGTGGTCACGAACTGTCCACGTCAGCCGACCTCGTGTCCGGTTGAGCCGACTTTCTGTGACCCGACTGGTCTGCCGACGGTTTGCGAGTTCACACAATGTCCAACGGACGTGACGAATTGCCCGCAAAATCCGACGCAGTGCGAATTTACGAACTGCCCGCAATTCCCGACGGTCTGTCAGTTCACCGTGTGCCCGCAGGACGTGACGTTCTGTCCGAAGGAGTTCACGCTTTGTCCGGCAGAACCCACAACGTGTGCTCAGGAAGACACGTTCTGCCCGAACTTCCAGACACAGTGTCCGGTGATTCCGACGTTCTGCGAATTCACGCAATGTCCGCAAGCCGACACGTTCTGTCCCACGAATGTGACGACCTGTCCGGTGGTTCCAGACGTCTGCCAGGATCCGGAACCGACGATCTTCCCGACACAGGTCACCAACTGTCCGGTCATTCCAACCGAGTGCCCGGTGGATTCGACGATGTGTGAGTTCACGATCTGTCCGATTGCAGGTCAGTTCACCACATGCCCGGCCAATGAGACGTTCTGCCCGGCTGTCGTAACGACCTGTCCATGCGATCCGACGAATTGCGGCGTTCAGGGAACGACGTTCTGTCCACAGGAACCGACACATTGTCCGCAGGAACCGCCGAATTGTGACTTCACGATCTTCCCGACAAATCCGACGTTCTGCTCGGCGGATATCGTGACGACCTGTCCGGTGGTCCCAACGATCTGTACGCAAGATCAGCCGACATCGTGCCCCGTCGATACGGTCTGCCCGTTGACGGTGACCTCGTGCGAGTTGGCCATCACAGCGTGCGTCAGTTCACCAACAGTTTGTCCGCTCGAAGACACGGTTTGTCCGCAACTTCAAACCGCATGTCCGCGAACGGTGACTGAATGCCCGTGTGACATCACCCGGTGCCCGTCGGTTGTGACGGAATGTCCGTTCTCACAGACGATCTGTTCGGACGGGACCCCGACGCTCTGCGAATTCACGGTTTGTCCGCAGAACCCAACGTTCTGCCCGATGGATGAGGCCGCCGGTTGTCCGGATCCGACGATATTCCCGTTGATCGCCACCGAGTGCTCCGATGTTCCCACAGAGTGCCCGCAGGTTGTCACCGAGTGTCCGGTGATGCCGACCAACTGCCCGAGCCAGTTCTCGGTCTGTCCGTGCGATCCGACGCGATGCCCGGTTCAGGACACCTTCTGTCCGCAGGCTGCTTCATTGTGCCCGCAGGCACCGACCCTCTGTAGCTTCACGGTGTGCCCGGACGTTCAGACGTTCTGTCCGGATCAGCCGACACTCTGTCCCGCCACTCCGACCGAGTGTGAGACTGGTGGTGCTGCGACGATTTGTCCTCTGACGACGGTCTGTCCAATTCAGCCGACCCTCTGTGAGGATGTGGTGACGGTGTGCACCAACGTTCAAACGGTCTGTCCCGAGATTCCAACGCAATGTCCGATGATCGAGACGCGTTGCCCGCGGACGCCAACCGTCTGCCCGTGCGATCCGACTTCATGTCCGGTGGCCGACACGGTTTGTCCGAGCTACGTGACCACGTGTCCGAACCAGCCGACGATCTGCGAGTTCACGGAATGTCAGACGACCGATACGTTCTGCCCGACGTTGCCGACCACATGTCCGGGAATCGGTGGATTCTGTCATGACGATCCGACGATCTCGCCGACGTCGCCGACGTCGTGTCCGGTGATTATCACACAGTGTGAACCAGCGCCGACGTTCTGTGCGGATGCATTGGTCACGAGTTGTCCGGGACAGTTCACATCGTGCCCGACCAACCCGACGCTCTGTGCGTATCGTGAGACGGTCTGCCCGTGTGATCCGACAACCTGTGCGGCGGTCCTGACGACATGTCCTGCGTCACCGACCGAGTGCCCGCGTGATCCGACTCTGTGCGATTTCACGATTTGTGAACCTCAGCCGACGTTCTGTGCGGTGCAGGAAACGGTTTGCCCGCTGACGGTGACGGTCTGTGCCGACGTGGCCGGTGCGCAAACAATTTGCGAGCCGTTCATCACGCAGTGTCCGACCACGGTCCCGACGACGTGCGAGGATAATGGGCTCACCGTGTGTGCTGGACCGACGGGTGTTTGCGACTACACGTTTGCACCGGTGTTCTCAACCTCGTGTCCGATCTCGTTTACGTCATGTCCGTGTGACGCCACGCTCTGTGCGGCTGTTGTGACGCAGTGTCCTGCCGACCTTGCGACGGTCTGCCCGGGTGCGACGCCAGTGGGTTGCGACTTCACGGTCTTCCCGCAGAGTGCCACGTTCTGTCCTGCCGACGCCATCGGCGGATGTCCGTTGCCGCCAGTTGTGACGGTGTTCGGTGTTGAGCATCTCCCGCTTGGACAGGCTACGCTGGTTGATACCGGTGGACGGTTGACCGTTTCGAACATCGGCTCAAGCGGTCAAGACGGCGTTAGTTCAGACCTTGGATTCGTCGTGGATAGCTTCTTCGACATCGAATACCAGATCGACTTCGGACCAGGCCTTCCGCAGGGTGGATCGTTCGCCGTGGACAGTTTCTTCGACATTGTCTATCGAGTTGATACGCCAGATCCGTCAGTCCGAGTGATCTCGGTGGATTCTTCAGAATGTGGGAATCCGGCACTGAGCCTGAACATCGAGTTGTTCCACTTCGGTAACCCGGTCGGCGGCACAGTTGTCCCGAACCCGGCACCTGGCGAAGGCTTGTTGACCGTGTCAAACATCGGTTCGAGCGGAAAGGACGGTGTCAGTATCCGTTTGGGTGATGAGCCTGGGCAGTTTGCTGTCGACAGCTTCTTCGACATCGCGTACCTCGTCGAAGTTCAGGTCGATATTCCCGGCCAGCCGCCTGTGGTCTGCAACGAGATTCGGTTGAGTCACGAGAAGTGCGTGGATAATCCAGATCGCACGGTTCGGCTGACGGCTCAGAACCTGAGCAATGGTGCGTTTGACATCTCAGGTATGCAGGTCAATCAAAACGGAGGACCGCAGTAAACGTCATTGATTGATCTCGTTTGTTGGTTTTTCAAATCAGGAAAACGACTGGGCGGGTCCATGTGGCTCGCCCAGTCTTTTTGTCGTTAAGGTTGATCGCTGCTTCGGAACCGGGATTGTCCCGCCAGGAGGGTATGTGAGGGGCTTTGGGTTCCATCTGACTCACCAGGGCCTTAAACTGTAAGGTCCTTGATTACCAACCGGTTACAAGTCAAAACCGGTTGTGCGTCAAAACCGAGTCTGTGACGACCTATGTCACAGTGAGGAAAGGTAAAATCATGGCTGGCAAAAACACAACGCACAAATCGGGGGTCGGATCGTCGCAAGGTGGTTCACCCATTCACCAGAGTCCCAATTCCAAAACCAATCCGCTGGCCCTGCTTGTCTCGTGTGGGGTGGCGGTGGTCGTTTTGGTTGTCTTGATCACAGCGAACGGTCAGATGTTCGATGATCCAGCTTACTCCGGGCTCTACAAGTTCACGTTGGACCAGGCATTCTCACGGTTTGATGAGAGCGATCGCCAGGTTCCAGCCAAGCCGGCAACGGGTGGACAGGGCGGTTCGGTCAACACCAATCGCATGGCTCAGGCCGGGGCGAACGGGATGACACCCGCTCAGATGCAACAAATGGCCAACTTTGGAAAGAGCAGCGGTGGCCTTGGCGCACTGCCACGCGGTAGACAGGCGCAGGCAGGGCAAGCCCGCGCCGCCGCCGGCCAGCACGCTCACGACGATGGTGGGCCTCACACTGCCAAGGGCAATGAACTGTTTCGTGCAGGCAAGCACGCAGAAGCAGTCCAAGAGTTCCAGTTGGCGCTTCAGGAAAACCCGCAACGAATTCAGGCCAGACATTCCATGGGGGATGCGCTCAAGGCGCTCGGTCGCAACGACGAAGCCGTTGTAGCGTACCGCGAAGTGCTCAAGCAAAACCCGCAATACTATTGCTGCTACACACACATCGGCGACATCGAAAAGCAACGCAACAACTCAGCCGCCGCGGAACAGTCCTACGCCAAGGCGATCGAAGGTTACAAAACGCAGATTCAAGCAGGCGGAGTGGCTGCCCCATCCGGCAAATTCCAATTGGCAAAGCTGTACTACGATCTGAATCGCGATTTGCCGCAGGCGCTCAAGTTGGCCGAGGAAGCCAACGCAGCTTCGCCCAACACGTTCGCCTACATTCAGGTTTTGGCACAACTCAACGGAAAGTTGGGCCGAAAAACTGAAGCTGCAGCGCGGTACGATGAGTTGATCAAACTCGCCCCGCAACACGCGCAGTATTTCGAGCAACAGAAACAGCAACTCGCCAGTATCGGTTCCAAAACTTCGTCGAACTAAGTGGTTCTAATCGCGCAGTCCGGTCGGGCTGATTCCACCCACTGCGCATAAGGAGCGTGCCTTGAGATTCTGGAGTATTTCATGTGCCTGGTTTGGCGTCGCGTTTGCGGCTGAGGCGATGGGTCTGTTTGCCCATGAACTGAATGCGGCTGCCGCTGTTGTTCTGCTGATTCTTTCGGGCATTCTGTGGACCGGTCAGACTGCATCGGTTCAGACCGTTGGCGGCTCTGAATCGCACCCCGCGCCAAAGCAACAATCCCCATCTTCGTTCCCAATCATCGGCTTGATCATCTGCATCGCTGGTTTGCTGATGGTGCCAAGTCACTGGACGATTCGCCTCTTCGGCGCTGCGCTGTGGTTCTGGGGTTTGGATATCTTTGCGCGGCGGCACACGGGACACGCAACCCACTTTGCGGCGTTTGCGGTCGCCACGACGATCTTTGGGACGTTTCAATACCTCTACGGAAACAGCTTAACGAGTTGGTATTTTAGCCAAGGCGTCTCCAACGTGCTGACCGGATTTGTGCGCGAGGGATCGGGCGTTAACACATTTGGTCCAACGTTCAGCGGAATCGGGTTGGCTGCCTACGCTTTCCTGATTGTGCTTGTTGCCTCAATCCTGCCATCGCATCGCAAATTCAATCAGTGGGGCGCGATTGCGGCAGTTGCAATTGCGGTGATTTACGCATTGTATCTGGGCGTCTTTGACAAGTATCAGATTGATGCGGAGTTGTTAACCGCCGACACATTGACCTGGCAGGAAAGTGTCTGGAAGTTTTTGCATCCACTTCGCATGACGGGAATGCTGGCCATCGCACTGTGCGTGCCCATTGCGATTTACTTCAGGGCAATATCGAAGCTTCGGGTTGAATCCAGTCGTCCCAAAGACGATTCACGGGGGTTCAGTCTGGTCTGGTTCGCGGTTCCGATGGTCGTGGTTGGTGTGGTTCTCTTCGTGAATACGCCCGGTGAACATCGCGCCGGCAAGGGCATCGCGGGGGTGACACGCTATGCACTTTATAAAGAAGGTTTCCACAACTGGATGACGCCGAACAAGCAGCGGTACGGTTCGCGCAGTGCCGGCATGTTTGGCAATCTGCCTTTGATGCTCGATGCGATGGGTTGGGAGGGCGGTCTCATCGATTCGCTGGACGACGTGTCGCTCGCCGACCGCGATGTCTTGTTCATCGCCAACCCCAAGGATCATTTGTCTGGCGAACAGATCGCGCTCATCGAAAACTTCGTTGAAGAGGGCGGGTCGCTCTTGATGTTGGGCGATCACACCTGGCGCAAAGATGACGAACCCGGCGGCGACAAGATCCTTGACGAAGCAATCCAGAACACCAGCATCAGTTTTAACTTCGATTCCGCGTACTACTACATTGGCGGCTGGCTGCATTCACTGCAATATTGGCCGCACGCGACCACCGTTCATCTTGGCGATGCAACCAACGAATCCGGTTGCGTCGTCGGCGCATCGCTTGATATCAAGTATCCAGCCACGCCGCTCATCGTTGGGCGTTACGGTTACGCCGACAAAGGCGTCCATGTCAAAACCCCACAAAGAGGTTACATGGACAACGCCGCACCCGACAAGGACGAGCGCCTTGGTGACATGGTGCTGGTGGCCGCTGAAAACGTTGGTAAGGGGAAGGTCGTCGTTGTGGGCGACACCTCCGGATTCGTCAACGCCATTCAGACCCAGACTTGGCGGTTCACTGCACGAGTCTTCGATTGGTTGGCCAGTACGGGGCAGGCAACCGTGGCTCGCTGGCGCGACGTACTCGGGATCATCCTGCTGCTCAGTGCCATGGGGTTGATCGTTCGAGGCACACGGAATCAAACGCCGGTTGTTCCGGTGGCCTGTGTTGCGATGCTGATTTCGGGTTGGGGGGCACGCGAATACCTTGCCGACAACGCCAAGCCGACTCCGCTCACCGGTGAGGTTGCCTTGGTTGATTTGTCGCATGTTGGACTGCATTCGATGGAGGCCTGGCGCGATGATGCCATCAGCGGCATTTACTTGAACCTGATGCGCGAGGGGTATTTTTCGCTGGGCGCACGGGATTTCGATGAGGATCAACTCCTCGCCAGCAAGTTGTTCGTCACCATCGCGCCGTCGAAGCCCTATTCAGAAAGTGAAATCGAATCCTTGGATCGATTCATGAATCGCGGTGGCACCGTGTTGCTCACCGTCGGGTGGGAAGAAAAGGCCGGCGCAACGACCCTCTTGCAGCGCTATGGACTTGACGTTGCGTACAAACCGCAAGGTCGCGCGACCAACGCGATCCCGGGCACAACCATCATGCCCAATTACTGGGAGGTATGGCCCGTTGTCAGCGACCTCGCGTACGGTCAGGCGGCTGAGACCATCGCGAGCTTGCGCGAGGATCCGACGATTGTGCGGCGACCCGTCGGTGCCGGGCAGTTGGTGGTGATCGGCGACACCAAGATCTTCCACTGCCGAAATTTCGAAACCGAAGAAGGCGCGATCATGCCGAACGTGCAGTTCTTCAATTGGCTGGTTAACAATGTTTTGAAGCAGGGTGCAATATGATTCGCTGGGCGGCTGTCATTCTGGCTTCGTTGAGTTGGATGTTTGCGTTTCACCAGCACATCGAAGAAGTACCGTTTCGCCAATGGACTTTGGTCATGTTGGCCGTGTTGTGCAGCATTGTCGGCCTACGTCATGTCGCTGCGACCATGGACACGACGAAGCGCCATCGCCTGCTGTGGGGGCTTGTTCCACTCGCGGTGATTTTGCTGCTGGCATTGCCTGCATACCGTACCGGTCCGACGCTCTTGCTCGTCGGCGTCGTATCGCTGGCTGTGGCTGGCGGATCGATGGTCATGCGATCACTCGGGTTGGCGACGATGTTTGTGGGAGCGTTGCTGCTTCTGCAAAGCGCGACATACTGGATGACGATGGGGTGGACAGCCCGCAACCCAAACGTGCCATACGTCGGCGCGATTTTATACCAACTGTTTTCATGGCTGGGTGCGGACGTCAGTTACAGCGGTGGTCGCCTTGGCGTGCGGATGATGCGCTCTGTCCACGAATTCCCATTCCTCTGGGAGCACTTGGCGATATTTCCCCTCGCTCAGATCTGGCTGGCTGGTGCGTTCGTCGCATGGCTGTCACGGGCCAAGCAGTCTTTCGTGGTCAACGTGGCCAAGCTGACCGCGACGTTGGGCGTGTATTCAATCTTGCGGTTGTTCGTCCTGATTCCGATCTTCATCACCGCGATGCTCTTCGTGAAACACGATGACGATATTGTTCACGTCGAGATTTTCTGGATGCCTTGGATCACGGCGCTGACCCTCTTGCCTTTGATTCCGATTCTCGCGCGGCTTATGCCTTGGTCAGCCGAAACAACTGAGTGGGCGCCCAACACGCAGGCCTGGAACTTCCCAAAGCTTCGTACGACGATGGTCATCGCTGGATCGGTTGCCTGCTTCTGTGCGGCGGTCGGTGTGAACTATTGGGACCCCGGCGCTCGCAAGGCTGGCCGCGTCCTGCTCGACGAAGCCCACAGCCGCTGGGAACGAACCGACAACCCGTACACCACCGACTGGTACGGACACGAATCCGGCTACAACTATTACTGCATGGCCGAGTATCTCAAGCACTTTTACGACCTCGACGTCAACATGGACGGCGAACTGACGGCCGATCGATTGGCCAACTACGACGTACTGATTCTCAAGACGCCGACGGACCAGTACAGCGACGAAGAGTTGGCCGCGATGGAAGAATTCGTCCACAACGGTGGGGGATTATTTGCGCTCGGCGAGCACACCAACGTCTTCGGTTCGAGCGTTGCGTTGAATCCGATCACGCGCAAGTTCGGCATCGCGTTTCAGTACAACTCGGTGTTTGATCTGACCCGCAAGTGGGAGCAGGTCCACATTCCCGGCGGCAACAAGCGCAACAAGATCATCCCCACACGCTTGGGCGTTCATCCAATCATGCAGGACGTCCCGTTCTACAAATTCGCGGTGTCGTGCTCGATTGCGACCGATTCTTGGAAGATTCGTCCGGTGATTCGCTCGACCGGACTGTGGTCGCTGCCCATCGATTACGCAGCCGGCAACTTCTATCCGCACGTCGAAGACCTGACCTACGCGCGCTTCGGCGCCTATGATCAAACCGTCTGCACGACGGCTGGCGAAGGGCGGGTCGTGGCGTTTGGTGACAGCACGGTATATTCAAACTTTCTGGCATTCTATCCAGGCAAGCCCGAGATGCTCCTGGGCGCGGTGGAGTGGCTCAACCGGACGAATAGCCTCGGGTTCGTGAATCCGGTAATGCTTGTCGCGTTCTTTGTGTTGTTCGCGGTCTTGATCTTGGCGAGTTGGCGGTTGCGACCGGACCTTTCGTTCAGTGGTCTGGTGATTGCTTGCGGTGCGGGGGCCGCGTGGTTTGGAATGTGGACGTGTGCGGAACTGTCCGCACAATCGTATGCACTGCCCAAAGCCATCCGCCCTGTGCACACCGTCGTTTTCGACATGGACCACAGCACCAAGCCGGCACCTGAAGAATCTTGGATGGATGCGGCGACCAACGCGTTTGAGCGTGAGTTCGCGTTCTTTGTCGACAGCGGCAAGAAGAAGCCCGCTATCAGTCCGGCACTAAGGAAAAAGAACGCGAATTGGCCAAATTCGTACGAGCTTCCACTATTCGGATTTACGCAGCGTTACGACGCGAGTTATGAAATCTTCTATCAGTGGGTCTTGCGCCTCGGGTACTACACTGATGTCACATTTGATCTGGATGAAGCGCTCCAACGCGACGATCCCATCGTGTTGCTCAAACCGCAGGTCCCGTTTGGCAAAGAAACACTCGATAACATCCGTGCGTTTCTTACTCGAGGCGGCAGCTTGATGGTGTTGGATGCTGCGTCCAACGAGGATTCGACGGCATCGCAACTTCTGTCCGAATATGACATGTCGTTTGCCGAACAACCCACAAGCGGCGCGATCTTCGTCGCCGATGAAAACGTTCGCGTCTGCGACAGCCCAACGATGCTGACTGTGGCGGGCGGTACCCCGGTATTTGCCACGCAAGGCGGGCAAGCAGTAACCTCTGTCAAAGAGGTCGGCCAGGGGCAGATCGTTGCCTGCGGGCTAGCCGACCGATTCATCGACACGCGGATGGGCAGCAGCAGTCGAGCCGTTCCCACGCCAAGCATTCGCGCCGTCTTCGAATTGGAATTCGCATTGATGCGGGGGCTGGTCGAGAAGAACTTCGATACGCAGATGAAGGACTTGGCCAACACATTCATGGTCGCGGCGAAACCGGCGAACAAAAACGCCGCAACCGATTCGTAAATCGAGTTGCGGCAGAATGCCTCGCGATGAAAACTGCGGCTTCGTTTGTTCGCGATTTGCTGGTTACGCTTTCTGAGCTTCGGCCTTCGCACCTTCGATCATGACGTTGGCGACCAGGTTGAGGGCTGCCGTCCAATCGTCATTGAGTTGCTCGTACCAGGCATCGCCAGCGATTTCGCACAGTACTTCCAACATCGTATCACGCACGAGCGGGTAGTGCTCCGGTATCGCGCCGTAGGCGACATGGCGCTTGCCCATTTCGGTCAACGGATCAAGCAGTTTGTCGGGTGTGCGGATGTTGTTGACGACCAGCACAAGTGATGCGATGAGTTTCTTCTTTTGATCGCCCATTTGATCGGGGAACAACGGCCGCACCTGTGGATAGCGAGAAAACAAGAGTGCGTAGAACCGATCCACCAATTCCTGGGCCCGAGGTGCAACCAAGTTGAAGCTGCTTTCCAATCGTTCGATGCGTTGCTGTTCCATGTCGTGACTCCCTATCCAGTGTTCAGTTTTCCCCAAACCAAACCCGCAAGCGACAGCCAGGTGTGGATAAGGAATTGTCCATCGAACGGAGTCTACGATAGGCCACCCCACCGGATGCGGGGAGAATTCCAGGTCCGAAAATCACTTTGCAGAGATCGCCTGGCCGGGCTTAACAGCAGTGGGTAATTTGCGCCAAGCGGCCAATTCGACTGCATGTGGAGGAGCAAATGCGTCATCCGGACGAGCAAGTATCGAAAGCGAC
>JAUIEW010000122.1 GCA_030429365.1 Phycisphaerae bacterium | reverse complement strand
ATGGTCGGTGCACGAGTCAATTCGCTTCCCAAACCGATCAAGTGGTATTCCCAACCGCGACTGTGCCGAGCCGAACGACCGCAACGTGGGCGACTGCGCGAGTTTTTTCAGTGGAACATCGACATCATCGGCGAACAGAGCGAGCTTGCCGACGCCGAGTGCATTTTTGTGTTGGTTGATTTCTTTCGCGAGTTGGGACTGACTCCCGATCAGGTTGAGATCAAGCTGAATTCGCGTGAGATTGTCGCGTCGTTGCTGCACGCGGCGAATGTGCCTGACGAGAAACAGGCGGCAGTTTATGCGGCCCTCGACAAGCGCGACAAGCTTTCAGCCGAAGCCTTTGAAGAACTGCTCGCCAAGATCGAACTCAACGAAGATCAGAAAGACATCCTGAAGCGTTTTGGAGAATCTTCCGGTCCCGAGGGACTGTCTGCAATTTCAACTTTTCTAGATGAGTCCAAAGTCCCGACGGCTGGTTGTGACAGCGTGCGCCGCGTGTTGGAATTGTTAAACGCATTTGACGCCGGCGACTACTGCCGATTCGACATGGGCGTGGTGCGCGGGTTGGCCTATTACACGGGTGTCGTCTTTGAGGCCTTTGGAAAAGGGGGGTTGCGCCGCGCGGTTGGCGGCGGGGGGCGCTACGATCAGTTGATCGAGAACATGGGCGGACCATCGGTGGGAGCCGTCGGTTTTGCGACGAGCGATGTCGTCATTGCCGACCTGCTCGACGAATTCGATCGCATGCCCGAAGCAACCGGCGCGATCGATTACTTTGTGATCGATGCCGATCCAAGTGTCTTCGACGTCGTCCTCAAGATCACAGCCAAGCTGCGCGAAAAAGGTATTTCGACGTCGTTCTCATACCTGCGGCAGGGCGTGGGCAAACAGTTCAAGCAAGCCGCTTCACGCAACGCCGCGCGCGTGGTCATCGTTGAAGCCGACTTCAATTCATCCAAATCCGTTAGTGTGAAGGACATGGCCACCTCCAGCCAGGCCACGATTGCGCTAGACGCTTTCCTGGACAATCCCAACTGCGAGATCGGATCGGACGGATGACCCGCCGGCACATCCATTACGAAGCCGCCTTTGAAGACTATCTCCGGTCGCGCGGCCAGCCTTACGTCGCAGTGGATGAAAAACGCAAAGCAATCTTCGCAGGAAGCCGGGTCAAATCGTTCGATTTTCTGGTGTACGGCCAATCGGGCATGACCTGGCTCGTCGACATCAAAGGCCGCCAATTTCCTTACGACCATGACGGTAAGAAACGTTATTGGGAAAACTGGATCACCCGCGACGATCTGGACGGTTTGACACAGTGGCAGGAGACGTTTGGCGAAGGATTCGTCGGCGTCCTCGTATTTGCATACCACGTCACGGAATTCGGATCGAAGCTTCCGACCCACCATCTCCACCTGTTTCGCGACCAAACCTACGCCTTTATGTGTGTCACACTTGACGAATACAAGAATGCCTGCAGACACCGGTCTGAGAAATGGGAAACCGTCACCGTCCCAACCAAAGAATTCAAATCGATGGCCAAGCCCATTCAGTCACTGACGGGAAACAACAGTTTACGGCCAACCAGCGCGGGCCTATAATCAGGTTGCTACGCCCAAAGCCCAAAAATTGCCGGTAGTGGCTTCGATATGGATGGGGCGATATAAGCGCGACAGATTTGGAGTGCACATGACAATGCCAAGACTGACTCGACGAGCACGAACTTTGGTTCTTCAAATTGCATGCGGCGGACTCACGCTTGCCGCGACGTCTTTCGCGCACGCGGCCGTCAAACCCGTCTCTGGCCCCGATGAACAAAGCGCCATGTGGCAATGGGTGGCGGGTATCGGCATCTTCGTCGTCTGTGGGGCGATCATGTTTAAGAATTCGAAGCGATCGCACCAAGATTAGCCCACCAATGCCCGCAATCGCTTTACCTGAACCCCATCCGTGACAAACTGACCGCAGCACCGAACAGATGTGATGGAGAACATTCCAATGAACAAGAAATCAATCATCGTTGGCCTGGTCGGTCTCAACCTGCTGTTGCTCGCCGCGCTGATCCTGGCCAGCTACGATCCGCCAACCGCAAACGCCCAGGTCCGTGGGGGGCGCGCAGGCGACTTCTTGATGGCCACCGTTCAAATCCATGAGGATTATGACGCCCTCGCAATCATCAATGTGCCACTCGGGGTGATGCATGTTTTCGTACCCCGTGAAACCAAAGCCGGCGCCAAACTGGCCTGGACCGATACGCGCAACTTAAATCGGGACTTCGGACGCCAGTAGCAATCGCCTTAAGTAACTGGATTATTTGTTGAGGCACATGAAACGACAGATTCGACCGAAAGGGTCTTTCAAATGAGTTCAAACGCAAAGAACATGGCAATCGGCGTTCTCTCCATCACCGCGGTGATTCTGCTTGTGGGGATCATTATCGTCAGTTCGCCAGCCGCCAAACCAGCTTATGCCGGAAACGTCAGCAGCTACGGCGGCGACTTCACCGTCACGATTGGCCGCGTAACCCGCGACGCCGAATTGCTTTACCTTGTCGATAACACCACGGAACGCCTGCTTGTTTACGGACTGCAGCGCAAGACCGGCAAGACTGCAATTCTGGACAAATCAGAACTCAGCCAGCGTTAGACGTGTCACCAATAAGTCGCAAGGCCACTCGCAAGCGTGTTGACGCTCGACCGCTTGAGAGGGCCGCAATGTCGCATGGCGAGGCAAGATGGAAGGGCACCACTCAAACGATGTCGATCTCTTTCTGCGAAGAGCGTTAATCGTCGTTCTGCTTGTCCTTCTTGCAGGGACTATCTTGCTATTCGTCTATGCAAACTACTTCACCTCCCGACTCGACTCCTTCGAGGAGCACCTCAAATACAAGGAACCGGCTGAGAGCCTGCCTGATCCAGAAGGGTCAGCCGCTGAAGACCGAACAACAGCCCATCCAGACAATCAACCGGTTCGTGGCCAGACGATTTATGTGCCCGCATATTCGCACGTCTATCATCAGGAAGGCGATCCACATCTCCTGACGGTCACACTCAGCGTCCGCAACACCAGCCTCGATCACAAAATCACCATCCAGTCCGTACGATATTTCGATACCGACGGAAACCCCGTGAAATCCTATCTGGCGAAACCCCTCCGCCTGAACGCTCTCGCAACCGCCGAGTTCCTTGTCAAACGCAGCGATGTCTCAGGCGGAAGCGGCGCGAACTTCATCGTCAAGTGGACTTCAGATCAGTCCGTGTCCAATCCCATCGTCGAAACCGTGATGATCGACACCAGCCGGGACCAGGGCATCTCATTCGTCCGCAGCGGGACCGTGATCGAAGAGCTGAGCGCCGAATCGAACTGATGCGGTTTGCGTCCTCAATCGCGACCCGAAAAGCCCTGTAATCGCTTGGAGGGCACGGCATCCATCCTAAGGGAGCAATTCGGCCCACGTCATTGGGTATCAGCCATTCTGAGCCGCCCCGCTTCGAATGCAACATAATATATATTATCGGACGTTATATCGCGTATGCAGATGGGGTGCTTTCAGGGCTATACTCGTACGCTGGCAGTTGCATCAGGCCCCACTTCCTTCTTGCGCGTGGACCAACTCTCAGCGGTTGCGAGAGAAGTTGAGTACGGCTGTGCACGGTTCGCGTAGCGTTGACGATTGGCGACGATCAGACTTGGGCATTCAAAGCGGCATCGAGTCGCGGTGCTTGCTTATCCGAGCCAAATCGGTCGCGGAGGCTGGCTTTCAGGCTCTCATTGATTGGCTGGAGCGTTCCAGTGGACTTGGACGCACAGAGGTCACTCAGGACGCCGAGAAGGTCGGGTTCGGCTTCATAGAGATAGGCGTGAGTCGGCGACGCGTCGGCAAAGGCACCCAACAACTCAGGATAGCTGAGGCGCCTCGGAAGCACGGGGATACAGCCCGCAAGCATCGCCTCCACTACCGCAAGGCCGAAATTCTCCTGGATGGCCGTACTCACGACCAAATCGCAGGATTTGAGAAGGCTCCAGTAGTCGTCCCGACTAGGCAGAAATCCGGCGTGGTAGACGCGGGATTCGAGTGTCGTTAGGGCGGTTTGGAATTGCGGCGGGGCGGTCCGAAATGTCTCGCCCAAAACCACCAATTCAAACTTGGCAGCCGTTTCAGCAAGGGTCAGCAGCGTATCAAAGAACGGTTTTGGATTCTTGTCATACTCCCAGCGGTGCGGCCAAAGAATGCGCAGATTCCCACCGCCAGGGGATGCAACCGCCCCATCGACTAAGTCCAGAATCTCAGGCGGCAATTCAACGGCCGGATATTGAATGGTTGATTTCGCCTCAATATCCGGCAGTACATCGCCTGAAAGATTCTCAGGCATGGTCTTGAGCATTTGCTTCGCCGCGCCGAGGAACGCATCCAAATGCGATTGTGAGTTGAACCAGACAGCGTCGGCTGCCAGCGCCGAAGTGATGTTTGTGAATCCGTATTGGAAGTCGCGCCAGTCATTGGGCGACAGCGGATAGGTGAGCTGGTTTTCATGAAAATAGCAGACGATCGGAATGTCGCGAAGCGTCTTGGGCAGCAGGGCACGCAGATCGGCAACCGAGGTCATATCGCAGGTGAACAGGGCGTCATACCGCCCCGCCGGTGCGTTTTGAAGCTCCTTGGCGAGCCACATCGCCGAGCCGCGCATCCGCCATTTCCAGTGCCTCGCTGGCAGGGTAAAGAGCCTCCACTCGTGAATGCTTGAGGCGACCCACGTATCCAAAAACGCTCGATGTGAACCGCCGTAGTAGGGTTCGAAGGCAATGACGCGAAGCGATTTCATCACCGTGTTCTATGCGAACGGGCACTTGCGCGTCAACGAAATGGACGTCGCCAACTGCAGACATCTCGGTTACGATACGCACCGCAACGGAATCTCGACAGGCAAATGGAATGGAATCTTGCACCCCCATCTTTGGACCATCCCCGGCATCAACTTTCCGATCCGAACCTATGGCTTCATCGTCGGCTTGAGCTTCGTCATCGCCCTGCTCATCGCCCGACGGCGAGCCCGCCTCACCGGACTCGATCCGGGTGCGATGGTTAACCTGACGCTGATCGGCATGATCGGCGGACTCATTGGCGGTCCGTTGATGTACTTTTTGCACTACGGCAACTTCGGCGGCCGCGAAGTCATTGGCGGTGTGGTGTTCGGGATCGTGTGCGCTCTGAGTTACCTCAGGATGACCAAGCGATCGATCCTCGCCTATCTGGATGCTGCGGTGCCGGCTTTGATTCTTGCGATGGGCATTGGGCGCCTCGGATGTCTGATGTTTGGATGCTGCTGGGGCGGCTCGTGTCAAACAGAAAACGGTGACCGCTCGGTTGCCTGGGCGATTCACTTCCCCTACTGCAGTCCGCTTTATCTTGAAGACTGGATAGCCGGTCGTCAGCAAATCCCGGACGAGTTGATGTGGATCAATCCGGTGGACATTGGGTCGGGAACCAAGCCCACAAAAGAACCGATCCCTCCATTTGTTCTGGAAATGGACATCGACGACGACCAAGCGTTGAAGAACTGGGCGTCAGCCGCGTACACCTTCAGCAAGCTTCGAGGTGGTGATCCGAAAAACCCGGAGCTAATTGCTGCGTCCAAAGCCTTCGCAGATTCCAAGAAGGCACTCACCGATCAGAACCCATTCGCCAAAGCTGCTGCCGCTCACCTTGTTAAGCTCACTGCAAAAGAAGAAACGCGCGACCTCACCTGGGCAGACATCCGCGCGTTATCGCAGAAGCAATTCACCGCGTGGGTTCACCCGGCGCAGCTTTACGATTTCATCGCACTTACGCTTTTGTTTCTCCTGCTCTCTGCGATTTTCTTCAGGCGGTATCGACGCGGAACCGTACTCGCGTGGGCGATGATTCTTTATCCGATCAATCGCTTCGTGATGGAAACGATCCGAACCGACAACCCGCGAGAGTTTGGCGGACTGACGATATCGCAGGTCATCTGCCTTGCAATCCTGGTATTCGGCGTGATATTGGTGGTGTGGCTTGGCATAACCCGCAAACCGCATGAATCACCGAGCGTCGCCTGAAGTCCGTTGAAAAGCCCTTAGATTCTGGATGGTCCGGACTTCACCGTTTCTTCATTCTGGCTGGCCAGCTCTTCTGCTTCGCGCATCGCTTCTTCCACGTCGGCAATGCGCTGGCCGACAAACTGGCGGATGTCTTCCGTGAGTTTGGATTCGAGATCATCCCGCGCCGCAAACTTGTTGTACTCGTTTTGCAGCGTCACAAGCACGTCCATCTCATGCGTGTCAGCCGCATCTCGGTCGAGCGAGAGTCGCGCAATGCGTGCCAGCGAAATCTGCGTGGACAATTCGGTCATCTGGTTGGTCAATTTCGCAACTTCACTGAGACGGCTCTGATCGGCACGACATCCGACGAAGTTGATCCATTCAGCAAACAAGTCCTGTCGCACCGGCGTATCCGCGGTCACATCGCGCCACTGAATGGACTGCCCCGCCACCATCTGATGCACGCGTTCAAGATCCTGATGGATGATGGTCGTCGTCAGGTTGCGGGTCAGCGAGAACTTAACGCCCACCGAAAATGAACGTTTCGCACGCATCGACAAAGGGATCATCATCATCGCCCATTGCAACGTCGGGCGGGCTTCCGGTACTGACGCGAGAATGCAGCGCTCTTCACCTATCAGCGACCGGATCACTTTTAGAAACGCACTCGGCCCCTTCGAGTTGGCAATGTGTCGCGGTGGCGTGTATGGATCCGTCGCCTTCAGATGAAGCCGCCCCATCGTCGGGTTGAATGCCCGAGCCGCTTCGACCGGGACACGTGCAAGCGCCTGATCCACTGAAAACGGATTGTTGTCGAACTTGCGGAAGTCCTTGGGATCGAGAATCGCAGCATGCGTCCGGACGCGTTGACCGCCGCGAGCCGTGTGTTCCGCGCCATCGTAACGGCAGTGACACACGCAATAGCGTCCCGATGGCAGTGGATAGGCCAACATCCCTTCGCTTTGCGGAGAATCGCTGGTGAGCGCGCCGTGCGATGGCGAGCGGCGGGTGATTTCGGCTTTCTCGTCCGGGCGAATGCCCGAACTGGCGGCCACTATTCGATAACCCTCCCCCATCGGCGACTTCTGCGACGTGAAGATGGCCTGATCGCAATCGATTTCGACGGGCTTCAGCGGGCGCGCACCATCTGGAGTCGCCGTTGGTTGCTGACCGGCGGGGTGCAATTTCGAACTGACAAAAGAAGCGGGTTGGGCAGACGATGGCTGGCTTACAGTTGATCGGTGATCCATTCGAACGGCTCCAAGACGCCGCGCAAGGCGGTATGCAAAGGAACAGGAACCACGTAATCGTCTGCGTGCCCAGACGTTGCGTATCCGAGCGATCCCACAACGCTGGAAGCGAAGAATTCCACGTTGTCAAAACGCGACTCGCACATGTTCCAAACGCGATTGAGGTTGGCTTCGACAAACCGGCGGGGGTCGTCGAATACTTCAGGACAATAGTCGCCCTTGCAAAGCACAACAGCCGTCGGTGTCTTGACGCGCTGCTCGCGCTGGCCACCAGCCATCGCATCGATGTAGCTCATCATCTTCAACGCGAAGAAGTCGGGCTGTGTTGAACCGTTGGCCGCCTGCGCCGCATCGATCAGCATGATCAAACCTTCAGATTGATTCATAAGGCTGTTGATCACCTTGAACGTCTTGGGCGTGGCGATTTCAGCCGCCAGCGACTCGCCGGCCATATCGGGCATGACCAAATCGAACCACTGATGATGCTGCTCAGCGGTTTTGCAAATCTGATAGTACGCCCAGTACCACTCGTTGGGCTCCATCGGCGTCTTGGGCGGGAACATGCGGTGAGCCATGTAGCTGACAACAGTCTGCTGCAAGTCCACGCTGTATGCACCCTTCGGAACAGCTTTGAACTCACCCGCACGTTGCGAAAGCATATCGAGCAGGAAGCCCAAGTAGACCGTTTTTCCGACGTTGCTCTCGCCGACGATGGTGATGACTTGGGGATTGCGTTGTTGGGCGATGGAGTCGTGAACGATCGACATCGGCGCAGAGCACGAACCACACAGCATCGCCTCGGCTGTGTTCTCTGTGTTGCAGATCAAGCAGGTGGCTGCTTGTGCGTACGTCGTTGCCATCGTCGTGTCTCCCAAGCGCTACGTCACAACGTCACGCGCTGAAAATCTTGCTATCCCCGAATGTCCATGGCGCATCGGAATCCAACGTTGTGCGCCCGAACCAGGCTGGCGAGGCCGGTCCTGAAACAACTGGTTGCCTGCGCCGGGAAGTACGTATCGTACGCCCCACCGCGAATGCTCTTCATCAACATGTCACCGACAATCGGTCGATCCTGCTCGTCGGTCAGTTCCAGATCCGAATCGGTCCATTCCCAAACGTTCCCGACCAGTTGCGACACGCCGTTCGGTGCATCGCCGGCTTTGAATGACGACACCGGAGCAGTCGTCGCCAAGCCCGTTGACCAGATGTTGCATCTCGACCGATCGAGCGCGTCTCCCCAGGGATAACGACGCAGGATGTATGCCGAGCTGCGGATTCGCCAACTGGCCGCCACTTGCCACTCTGATTCTGTCGGCAATCTGAAACCGGCCCATTTCGCAAACGCCTGGGCCTCATAAAAACTGATGCCAACAACCGGATGGTCGGCCAATAACTTGTTGTGTCGCCCACCCTTCCAAAACCGCGGACCGGCAGAACCGGTCAAATCAACAAAATCGATCAAATGTGTCCAAAGGTCCTGGGGCCAGAATTCGAGTTCCTCGTACCCCCCACTATCGACAAAGTGCTGAAACTCAGCGTTCGTCACCGGGTGCTTCGACAACACATACGAGTTGGTTTCGAGTTCCAATTCCGGACAGCCGGGCGCGTCATTGATCGTCATGGGCAGCGTCGCACTGCCTTCCGGCACCAGCGCAAATTGCTGGTCAATCGCATCGTTGGCCCGCTTCAGCGCAGAACGAATTTCAGCATGTCCGCGCCAGCGGTCTGGGTTGGCGGCCACAACGCCGTACCGCCCGATTTGCAAGTAGCGACGAAGCTCATCGCTTTCGAGTTGCATTTGCTCTGCGGCTTCAAACTGAACGGGCGCGTTTGGAATCGACGCCTTCTTGGACCGCGTCTTGACGGGTTTTTGCTTTCTGGCCAAGAGTCTCAGTGGCATAAACTAATCTCCAATTCAAACTGCCCGCTCGACGATCCGTCCCAAACCGGCAACCGCTACCCAATCGCCCGCCGCTTGGCGTCCCGACAGAGCTTCTGGAACCGTTCCAGTGAGTCGTTTGCGGCTTGTTCCTGGGCGCTTGGCATGCCCTTGTCTGCCGGTGCGCCCTGGTTGGCCGACTCCCGCGTGACCCCGTACTGCGGCAACAATTCGTCCGTCTGTTCGCTGATCGTGTTGATCTCCACATCCAGGTGCTTCTGTAGCGAAGCCAGCGACGATGACGCGGCTTGCAGTTCGCGAAGTTTGACATCCCATTCGGACTGCGAGGCGGCCAACTGTTCGCTCTGCGCTGCAAGTTCCCGGCGACCGGCCTCAAGCTGCTGGGCGATGCTCTCCAATTCCACGCGTCTGGCTTCGGTGGCTTTGCGCTCCTGGTTGAACGCTTCCTGCTGGGCGGCAAACGCCTTTTGCTGTTCCGCAAACTGCTGCTGCTGCGCGAGAATGCCTTCTTCGGCCTTGGCAATATCTTGCTGCTTCTGGGCAACGCTCGCCCTGGCCTCATCGATGCTTGCAGAAGCCTGACCAAACTCCTTGCGGGCCTCTTCAAAATCAAGGCGTTCTTTCTCAAGGGTCATCCGCTGCTCGTCGACTTTTTGCATCGCAGCAGTGGCCGCTGATTCACGCGCGGTCAGCTCTTCGACCTTTTTGTCCATCTCCGCCAACCGCAACGTCGCCTGCTCGTCGCGCTGGCGAAGATCGGCCAACTGCGTTTTCTGTTCCGCGGCAAGTTGCTCAGCTTGTGCCGTCAGGCTCTCGTATTCTTTCTCGCGTGCAGCAAGCTCGGCTTCACGCTTCTCGATCCGTTCGCACAGTTCAAGCTGTTCCGTGCTGAACGACGATCGTTCCTCGTCGAGTTTGCGGTACTCATCAGCCAGCGCGAGTCGACATGCTTCAAGCGCCTTGGCTCGTGCGTCAAGCAACTCGCGAAGTCCTCGCATTGCGCCGACGACTTCCTGTCCCATCATCTCAATACGCTGGCTGTCAAACTCGCCGACTGGCGATTGGCTGCCTTGGGCGTCTTTACTGTTCTTGCTCTGTTCCACAGCTGTCCCCACGATTTAGTCCCCCCTGCGATGCGACGATGAACGACAATTATTTCTGCATTTCATTGATCAGTTCACGTACACTCTTTTTGCCTCGCGAAAGTCGCCGCTTGATCCGGATCGACTGAGCCACTTTTGGATCCAACTGCGCGAGCAATGCTTCGTCTTCCTCTTCCATCTCCTGCTTGGACTTTTCTGCACTGACTTCAGTTTTCGGAGCTTTATCAACCGGTGCAGGCTTGGCGACCTCTTCCTCCTGTTCCGGTTTACCGCCCAACCCCAGAAGCTTTGCCTTAAGTCCTTTGGGCTTCTTCGATTTCTTGCTGCCCGGAAGCGTCACGATTCCGGAACCCACATCGGCTGGCGCCTCGGACTGGGCGGCCGGCGCCGCGGTTTCGACTTCCTTGGAAACTGCACGCTCTGCAGGTGCGACATTTTCAACCGGCGCGTTAACCGGCGCCTTGGTCGCCGACTCATCGACGACTTTTGGCGCAACCGTTTCAGAACGGGCAACCTGGGCCAGCGCCGCGCTGGCTTTGTCCATCGCATCGACCCATGCCGCGATCTTTGCATCCAGATCGTTGATCGCGCTTTCGATCGCGGTGTTGTCTTCCAACAACACAGCCATCGCTGGATTTTGCTCTGCCCCGTTCATGATTGCGTGCGTGTCCCTTCGAGCAGGCGGGTTTTCCGTCGCGCACCGTCGAAAGCGCGCTGCGACCTGTCGCTCTGTCAAAAAATATACGTTTCAGTTTTGACGAGTGACGCCCTTAATTGTGGGGAATAAATTCGCGTCCTGTAACATTCCGGTTTGACGGGCAGTCTTCGGATTACCCACCATTGCGTTCGGTCAAGTTTGACAGCGTCCACTTTCACAGCTACACCATGCAGCGTGGACACCCTAAAGATCGACTTGCACACGCACATTCTTCCGGAAACCTGGCCCGATCTTGTCGAACGCTACGGTTACGAAGGCTTCGTCCGCCTCGATCATCACGAACCATGCAAAGCCCGCATGATGATCGGCGACAAATGTTTTCGGATCATCAACGACGACTGCTGGTCATCCCAACGCCGAATCGCCGACTGCGATCGCACCGGTGTGACTGCGCAAGTGCTCAGCACGGTTCCGGTAATGTTCAGTTATTGGGCCAAGCCAGCCGACACGCTCGACCTGTCGCGCATTCTCAACGATCACATCGCCGGTATGGTTCGAGAAAACCCGTCTCGTTTCGTTGGACTGGGCACGCTGCCAATGCAGGCGCCTAATCTTGCGATCAAGGAACTCGAACGATGCGTTAAAGAGTTGGGACTGGCTGGCGTCGAAATCGGTTCGCACATCAATGACTGGAATTTGAACGAGCCCGAGTTGTTTCCCGTGTTCGAGTGCGCCGCGGAATTGGGGGCGGCGGTGTTCGTTCATCCGTGGGACATGGCCGGCAAGGATCGGATGTCGCGTTATTGGCTGCCCTGGCTCGTCGGCATGCCGGCAGAAACGTCGCTGGCGATCTGCTCGATGATTTTTGGCGGGGTGTTCGAACGATTGCCCAATCTTCGCGTCGCCTTCGCCCACGGAGGTGGTTCATTTCCGGCGACGATTGGACGGATCGAACACGGTTTCAACTGCCGACCCGACCTGTGCGCCATCGACAACAACGTCAACCCGCGCGAGTACCTCGGTAAGTTCTACTTCGACTCACTGGTTCATGACGCCGACGTCCTTCGCTATCTCATCCAACTCGCCGGGGCCAACCGCATCGCCCTCGGTTCCGACTACCCATTCCCCTTGGGCGAGGCTGAACCCGGCAAACTCATCGAATCGATGGACGACCTCGACAGCGAGACGAAATCGCTACTACTGAGCGGTACCGCACTCGAGTTTCTGAATCTCCAGCGGAGTCGATTCACAGGCGGCTAGTCAGCACTTCGCAAGCGAATCCATTGCGGTTATCATTCTGCGATGCACGCCGAGCATCTTTCCAAGACGTTCGACTATTCGACTGATCGCGCATTCGCCGAACAGATGGATGCGGCTGACGTTCTGCGACCGTTTCGCGATCAATTCTGCATCCCCAAGGATGACCAGGGCAACGACGTCATCTACTTTGCGGGCAACTCGCTGGGGTTACTGCCCAAAACCGTCCAGCCGATCGTCGAGCGCGAACTGGATGATTGGGCGCGGCTAGCCGTTGATGCGCATTTCGACGGACGCGAACCTTGGTACGGGTATCACGAGCAATTTCGCGAGTCAGCAGCCCGGATTGTTGGCGCCCAGCCGAACGAGGTCGTGCTGATGAACAGCCTGACCGTCAACCTGCATCTGATGATGGTCTCGTTCTATCGCCCCTCGGCTGACCGCTTCAAAATTATCACGGATTGGCCCTCGTTTCCGTCGGACATTTATGCGGTGGACTCGCAGATTCGCCATCACGGTTTTGATCCGGAGCAGGCATTTATCAAAGTCCGTCCGCGCGATGGCGAACATCTGATTCATATGGATGATTTCGTGTCGCAGATCGAACTGCATGGACCGCAAGCCGCGCTGGTGATGATCAGCGGCGTCAACTACTTCACGGGTCAGTTCTACGATCTCAAGCGAATCACCGATGCCGCCCACCGCGCCGGATGTCTCATCGGCATCGACCTTGCCCATGCGGCTGGCAACGTACCACTCGCCCTTCACGAAT
The DNA here is from genome assembly GCA_030429365.1 of Phycisphaerae bacterium. Classification (GTDB taxonomy): domain Bacteria; phylum Planctomycetota; class Phycisphaerae; order UBA1845; family UBA1845; genus UBA1845. The sequence goes on along the minus strand of JAUIEW010000122.1, from coordinate 1,537 downwards.
GGGACGTCGATTTTGCGGTGTGGTGTAATTACAAATATCTCAATAGCGGGCCCGGCACGGTGGGTGGCGCGTTTGTGCACGAGCGTCATGCCAAGAACGTCGAATTGAATCGGTTCGCCGGCTGGTGGGGTAATGATCCGAAGAATCGTTTCATGATGCACCTTCAGCCGGAGTTCGTTCCGGTTCCAACGGCCGACGGCTGGCAGCTTAGCAACCCACCGATCCTGGCGATGGCGGCAATTCGCGGATCGTACGATTTGTTCGATCAAACGACGATCAAAGCGCTACGTGAAAAATCGCAGCGATTGACCGGGTACCTGGAATTCCTCATCGATCAGCAGGGCAAGGATCGATTCGAAGTCATCACGCCGCGCGATCCGGAGCGCCGCGGTTGTCAACTGTCGATCCTGGCCAAGCGCGATCCCAAGGCATTGTTCGCCTCGCTGCATCAGGCCCATGCGGTTGGTGATTTCAGGGAACCGAACGTGATTCGCGTCGCGCCGGTTCCGATGTACAACTCATTTGTCGACGTGTGGCGATTCGCACAGGTGCTGGCTAGTGCTGGAGGCGGCGATCTTCATGGCTGACACGCGATCAGGCCAACGTATTACCATCGTCGGCGCAGGGTTGGCCGGCGCATTACTCGCGACGCGCCTCGGGCAGGCTGGCTTTAGCGTCAGCGTGTACGAATCGCGCCCCGACCCGCGCGGCAAGGAACTGACGGCCGGCCGATCGATCAACCTTGCCATCTCAGCTCGCGGATTTCACGCCCTGGGACAAATCGGTTTGACCGAGAAAATCCTGGAGCTGTCCACGCCGATGCGCGGGCGGATGATGCATTCGATCGACGGACAACTGAAGTTCCAGCCCTACAGCGCCCACGCCGGCGACGTCATTCACTCCGTGTCACGTGGCGCGTTGAACATGGCATTGATCGCAGCGGCTGACGCAGTTCCGAACGTGGAATTCCACTTCAGCCACAAATGCGTCGGGACCGATTTTGATCGCGGCAGTGCAAGATTCTTAGACCAACTGAGCGACAAAACAGTTGATTGTGAAGAAAGCCTGATCATCGGTTGCGACGGTGCCTACTCAGCCGTTCGAAAAAAAATGCAGCGACTCGATCGCTTCGACTACAGCCAAACGTATTTGAAACACGGATACAAAGAGCTGTGCATTCCGGCGCTGCCGGATGGAAAGCACGCCATCGAGCCGAACGCGCTCCACATTTGGCCGCGGCAGTCGTTCATGATGATCGCCCTGCCCAACCTCGATGGATCGTTCACGTGCACGCTGTTTCTCGCGTTTGACAGCAAGAACGGCCCGGCGTTTTCCAAGCTAACCAACAAGGATGAGGTCAACGCATTCTTCGATGCGCAGTTTCCGGACGCCAAGAAAATCATGCCGACGCTCATTGAGGATTTCTTCGAAAACCCGACGGGCTCATTGGTCACGGTGCGCTGCGCCCCGTGGCACCATCAAGACAAAGTGACCTTGGTAGGCGATGCTTGCCACGCGGTCGTTCCGTTCTACGGAC
>JAUIEW010000121.1 GCA_030429365.1 Phycisphaerae bacterium | reverse complement strand
GATGACATCGAAACATCGTCGCGTGGTGGATTCTATGGTGAAGAAGGCGTTACCCGAAGGTCGTCGCGGCTTCGAACGGCAAAGCGGGAGTTCGCGAAAGGGGCAAGCAATGGCGCGACGCGGATGACGTTGACGTTTGATCGGGTGGCGATGTTTACTGAAACAGCGCAGGCGCCTGTGCAATTTGATTCGGACGTGGACGACCCCACCGACGACATCAATCCGTTGGCCACGGCCCTTGGTCCAATGCTGGGAAAGTCGCTGGCGTTTGAACTGAACGATCAGGGACGCGTGACCGAGTCGAAAGGTGTAGACGAGTTGTATGCTGCGGTCGAAGAGTCGGCGGCTGGCGGGATGATTTTCGTTCAATTGGAAGAGGAACTGGCCGGCGCACGACTCCAGTTTTATTGGGATGATTCGCACGCGTGTCTGTATCCCAACAAGAAGGTTAAGGTCGGCGACACGTGGGAATCAACCTCGATTCAGCCGAGTATCTATCAAAAGGACATTCTTCGTACCTATCGGTGCAAGGTCGATTTTATTGGCGACCGCGACGGCCGGCAGGTGGTCGACATCTCCTACGACGTGAAGTTGAAAGAGATGGACGACAACAAGGGCAAAGCGCGGATGTTTGGCATGTCGCTGTCGCTCAAAGACGGGCACGCCAAAGGAACGGCGACATACGATGTAAAGCGCGGCGAATTCGTGACCCAGACCGAAACGCTAGAAATGAACCTAGAAGGCACAACCGATGGCACCAAACCAGGCGCCAAAGAAAAGGTGGCGTCGGAAATCAAAACGACACACACGATGACGGTTGTCACAGACGCCGATCGAATCGCCCAACGAAAGTCGCAAAAGTCGGGCTAATTCGTCTCAATCCCCGAAAAACGCGCGCCGCAGATAGCCAGCCAACAGGGTGGCAAGGCCGTTTGTGTCCGTTTGTGTCTGTGCCTGACGCACGCAATTTCCCTCCTTTATCGAGAATTCATGTCAGAATTCCAAGCTTGTCTGCTATCCTTGAGCGTGCGGACAATCTAGGGCCATCGCCATTCTCCGGCAGCACCCGACAGTATTCTCAACGTTTGCGTCGGCAAGCGATTTCGGTTGGATCATTCATTTAGCCACAGTTTCACTTGGATGGAGGAACGCCAATGCTCCCCGCATCAAGTCCACTTCGCTCGGTCATGATTCGTCTGGTCGCGTTACTCGCGCTCGCAGCAGGTGCTTCGCCGTTGTACGCGCAAGCACGCGATGTAACTGTTGAAGATTGTTGCCAGACGCATTTGTCTCCCAGTTGCGATCAACCGTCGATTGTCTCCTGCGTCTGTACGAAAGACCCCTTCTGCTGCGAAACCGAGTGGGATGCAATTTGCGTTGACGAAGCGATCAACCTGTGCGGCGCGAGTTGCCCGAATGCCGAGGCGTGTTGCGACGATAGTGATGCGTGTCTTCAACTGGAACCACAGGATTGTTTCAACGTTCCGGGAACGCCGCAGGGACCCGGTTCGAATTGCCAGCAAGCGCCTTGCGGAGGCAATCCACTGGAAGCATGCTGCCATCCGGATGGAACCTGCAGTTTGGAAGATCCGTTTGTTTGTCAGGAGAACGACGGTATTCCCCAGGGCTCGGCCAGCGATTGCCAGGTGGTCACATGTCAGCCGGCTGAGGCGTGTTGTTTCGGAGCCACCGGTTGCCTGGATGTCACACTGGATTACTGCATATTCAACATCGATGGGATACCACAAGGGCCCGGTACCGACTGCGCCTCAGGTATCTGCGCGGGGCAGCCACCAGAGGCATGCTGTTTCCCCGGTGGAAGTTGCGCGGTGATCGATCCAACACAATGCGTGAATCAGGACGGTACGCCCCAAGGGCCTGCGACATCTTGCGGTTTTGAAACCTGTACGGGCCCCGGTGCGATTCAGGCATGTTGCGATGACGCGTCCGGGACCTGTTTCGAGTTGACCGTAGACGACTGCGTCAGCATCCTCGGTGGAACACCGCAAGGACCTGGTACCAACTGCGGGAACACGACGTGTCCGCTGCCCACGGTTGCATGCTGCTATCCCGATGGTTCATGCACCGAAGAATTCAGCTTTGGTTGTTTTGACAATGGCGGTTACCCGTTTGGCGAAGGAAGCACCTGCCAGGAAGTGGACTGCAGCGACTGCAACGAAAACGGTGTTCCTGATCAGGTCGATATTGCCGGTACAACGAGCAACGACGTGAACACCAACGGCATCCCCGACGAATGTGAGCAGGACTGCAACAACAATGGGGTCCCTGATGAAGTCGATATCGCCGGTACAACCAGCAATGATATCAATTCAAACGGTATCCCTGATGAATGCGAACCGGATTGCAACGACAATGACGTGCCGGATTCTTGGGAAATCGCGCAGGGGACAGCCACCGATCTCGATACCAATGGAATACCCGACCTCTGCGACATTCTTGCATGCCGATATTCCGATTTGAATTACAACGGGCTACCCGATGCAATCGAAATCGCAGAGGGCAGTAGCTCAGACGCAAACACCAACGGAATCATCGACGAAGCAGAAGAGCCAGCCGGCGAGCACTCGGCGCTCGCGCTGCTGTTGACCGACCGCAATGGAAATCCGTTCGTGGATTCGAACGGGCTGCCCCTTAGAGTCAAGATCAATTCGAATGGAACGATTGCTGTCGACTCCAACGGATTTGTGATTCCAGACCCGAACGGTAGAAAGTTGATCAATTGGGTCAGGGACGATGTGTTGGCGGAGAAACTCCAAGACGCGTTGATCGACACCAACGGCCCCAAACCTGTGGCACGCATCAAACACGTCAAAGTGTTCATGCAGTCGTGTCATGGCGGAGGAATGCTTGATGACTTGGCCCGGGTTTTCGGAAACATCGTCTGCTGGGTCGGCGGGGCTGCCGCACGGAGCAATGAAGTTGCCCGAGCCGATGACGATTCCGTAGCCGATCCGATGGGGCACTGGACTCGGGCATTGCGCGATGCGTTAATCAACACCAATGGAACCGTACTGCAATCCTTAAAGATCGCGTCTCGCACCGGCGATTCTTCACCGATTCAAAGGCCTGGAGATCGTGCGACAGAACGGTCCGTCTATTTGACCGGTACCAAAGGCGGTGACGAGACCATACCGTTGTTTGATTCGGAGGCGACCAGTCATCATGCCATTTTTGTTGCCGGAATCACCGATCAGAAGGGTATCGAAAATGAGATCACCCGATTTTGCGAACTACTCGAAAGCCAGTGGGGCGACTTGAATACGAACGGGACCAGCGTTCATATCTTGTATGGAACGGGCAACACGAATCCGTGTACAAGCACAAATGTGCCGAATGGAAATGTTTTGCCAGCAACGCTTGGCAACCTTTGCCAACTCATCACAGATCTGACAACCAATGGAACGTTCAATCCCAACGAAGAGTTGCTGATCTTTGGCGGAGATCACGGACTTGCTACCCAGGCTCCGATCAATACGAATGGAAGATCTATCGAACGCGGCATCGATCCGTCCGCCATCGAGCAGGAATTTGACCTGTCGCCTGAATTCAAATTCAGCATGACGCGCGAGCCATTCAACGATCCATTCATTCGCGTTCTCGCGAGCGGCCCGTTCGCTCCGGATACGGTGAGCGTGTCGGTCAATGGTGTGGTCTATGGTTACCTGGATCCTGATGGGGATGACATCTTCGGCGAGCCCGAAACGCGCATCTTCGTGCCCGAAGGTTCGTTGCAGATCGGCATCAACCAGTTGACCATCGAACTCAACGGGCAGCCCGTCGTTATTCTGGATACGGAATTCGTCACCGGGGCGATCACGCCAATGCCGGCACCCGGATGGGGCGACATGAACGGTGACCTTGATGTGGACTTGAGCGACTTGCCTGACTTTGCAGATTGCTTTGCCGGCCCTAGGGCGGGATATGTGCTGCCAACCTGCGTCTACGCTGACATCGACGAAGATGGCGATGTAGACCTTGCGGATGCCAAACTGCTCCAATCGGTCTTCACGGGCGGTTTGCCCTAGCATCCGGGACCAATCCAACCTTTTCGCCGCAGCGCATTTCAGATGTGCTGCGGCTTTTTTTGTTGTGGCCAAACGCGACTTTGAGGGCCACTCCCGCAGAAGCGGTCGAGTCTGTTGAATACCGGACGCAAGTTGATCTGGGGCAGTTGCCCTAGTTTGACTAAGGCGAACGCCCCGTCATGTCGAATCAACTATGCGGGCAACCTGCTGGTTCGGGTTGCGATCGAGGGGAACGATGAAGACTCTTTGTCGAGGGGCCAAATGACTGAGTCTGCCACACAATTGCGCCAGCGTATTGAAACAGTTCAACATCTTCCTGCGTCCGTGGATATCGCGGTTCAAGTGATCGAACGGTGCCGCGATGCAGATTCGGGATGCGCAGATCTTGCCGAATTGGTGGCGGTTGACCCGTCACTCAGCGCCCGGTTTCTTGGCTTGGCTAACTCCGCCTGGTTCGGGCTCAGTCGTAAGATCACCTGTGTCAGCCAAGCCGTCAGCCTGCTCGGCGTGTCCAACGCAAAGTCACTATGCGTCTCTCATTGCCTGACCGGGCTCTACCAGGGGTGGGACCTTCGCCAGGATGACGCCAACGCATTTTGGCAGGCGGCAATTCTGAAAGCGTCATCCGGCGAACTGCTGACCAAGGGGTTTGCCGATGGCTGGTCCGATGACATGTTCACCCTTGGCTTGTTGCAGGACATCGGTGTGGCGCTGATGGTTTCCTGTGACGGCGTCGAATATGCCCGAATCCTCCGCGATCAAACGATTGGCCTGTCCGATCAACTCGAATTCGAGCGCGCCACGTTCGGTATGGATCACGCCGAAGTGGGTGGATGCCTTGCTGAGCGCATCGGTCTGCCGCAACCGTTTCCGGAAGCGATCCGTCAGCACCATCGGTGCATCGACGCCGGCACAGAGACGGGGCGCAAGGGCGATCCCGTCAGATTGGCAATGGGCTACTTCCCTCACGATTTCAGGTGCTGGTCGCAATCGGACTACCAGGCGCTCGACGAACTCATTGCAGCGAAGCTAGCGGGGCATTGGTCTGATGCGAAACAGTTGGTGGATGATGTCGAAGAGCGGTTCAAATCCATCATGGGGTTGTTTTCTGGAGGGGAGGGGGCTACGCCTTCGTTGGCCGAGTTGACGGCGCGGGCGTGCGTGGTGCTTTCGCAGGTTAGCGCCCAAGTGATCATCGAAGGCCAGAAACTCGCCGCCGACAATCAATACCTGACGCGTCACATGTTGGAAACGGAGTCAAAGCATCGTGACGCCGAAGAACGGGCCACCCACGACCCGCTGACGGGTTTGCTCAATCGAGACGGTTTTGCCCGCGAGTCAGCTTGCATGGTCCAAGGCGCCAGGGCGGGCAATCGCTCATTGGCCTTGGCCCTCTTCGACGTTGACGAATTCAAATCCTTCAACGATACATTTGGACACGCATGTGGTGACGAAGTGCTCCATACTGTCGCCCGTCGATTGCAGTCCGTGGTGCGCGGCAAAGAACTCATCTGCCGTTGGGGCGGTGATGAATTCCTCATCATGCTCGAAGGTCTATCGAAAGAAGCCGCCATGCTGGCATTCGAGCGAATGAGGGCAGCGATTTCCGGCGATCCCGTATCGTGGCGCGATCAGCAAATCAACGTACGCGTCAGTGCAGGCATCGAATGGCTCGAATCCGTCACGCCAACGTTTGACCTCGATCGTTCGATCGAACGCGTCGACATCGCGATGTACGCGGACAAGCGATCAACGGCCCAATCGCTTAAAGTACACAGCGCTTAATCGACGGGCTCGCCACCTGCCCATCCTAAGTAATGCCGCCTCCAAGGTCGCATTCCGGCGCCATTGGCTGTCCTTGAGTTGTAGAAGTTGTTTGCAAATCGGCTGCCACGGGCTCACAATCCGCGAATCGTGAACATTTCTTATTCCCCGAATCCTGCAATAGTCCGGGGCGACTTGGGAATCCAACGGGTCCTATGAATCCGATCAAACGATACACGCGCTGGTTGCACACAGGTTGGCCGGCTGGCACCGTTGAAAAACTGCCCGATGTTCGCGACGACGGTACCACCAAGGTTCCCGGCGTGCGCGTTGTGGGCGATCTGACCGGCATCCCGCTGCTAAAATTCTCGGCGGACACCGGCGCGAAAGCTGTTCACGCGATCCTTTCCGAACCCGACTTCGCGGGGAAGCGCGGGGCAGATGACGGTGTGTACGACTTGGCCATCATCGGTGCGGGCGTGTCAGGGATGTCTGCCGCCATCGAAGCGAAGAAAGCCGGTCTGCGTTTCGTGATTTTCGAAGCCAGTCAGGATTTCTCCACGATCGTCAATTTTCCCAAGGGCAAACCGATCTTCACCTATCCCACCGAGATGGTGCCTGCGGGTGATGTGCAATTCAAAGCCGACATCAAGGAAGCGCTCGTCGAAGAACTGCAGTCCCAACGGGATGATGCTGGCATCGAAACCACGCGGGCTCGGGTGGAATTCATCGAACGTAAGTCGGGCGTGCTCAATCTGCGCGTTGCGGGTGGTGACGACATCAAAGCGCTGCGTGTGATCGTCGCGATCGGTCGCAGCGGCAACTTTCGCAAACTCGGTGTGCCCGGCGAATCGCGCTCCAAGGTCTACAACCGCCTGCACGATCCGATGGAATTTGCAGGCAAGTCGGCGCTGGTTGTGGGGGGCGGTGATTCCGCGATCGAGTGCGCCGTCGCGCTGGCTGGAGCCGGGGCACAGGTCACGCTTAGCTATCGTCGGGCCGAACTCTCGCGGGCCAAACCGGAAAACATCGAACAGCTCAACAACCTGGTTGCCGATCCCAACACGTGGGAAGGCGTCGAAGAACCCACCAGCGAGCGGGTGACCACATCCTTCACGTCTGCGATGCGCGATAGCGCGGGTGACGGTTCCGTGCAGTTGGCCCTCGCCACGCAGGTCGCCGAAATCCGCGACGATGCCGTCGACTTGATCGACGAGTCTAAGAACGTCCGCACCATCGCCAACGATGTCGTCTTTTCCATGATAGGCCGCGAACCGCCTTTGGAGTTCTTTCGACGAAGCGGTATTCCCATTCGCGGTGAGTGGCCCATCCGCCGCATCATCGCGTTCTCCTCGTTCATGCTCTTTTGCGTCTTCCTCTATCACTGGAAGAAGGAACTGACCGAGCTTCCAATCGGCACGTGGTTTCGCGAGCGCGGTTGGTTTCCAGCGAACGTTGGCGGCTGGTGGGATGCACTTGGCGGTTGGGTGGCTGACTCATCGCGACGACCGACGCACTTGTTCTACACGCTGCGCACGTCGATGGCGTCGGCAGGCTTCTACTATTCGCTGGCGTACTGCTTGTGCGTGTTTTTCTTCGGGTTGCGGCGCATTCGTCGGCGAAAGACACCCTATGTGAAGCTGCAAACGTGGACGCTCATCGCGGTGCAAATCATCCCGTTGTTTTTGCTGCCGGAAATTATTCTGCCGTGGGCGGGCCGCAACGGTTGGTTTGCCGACGGCAGTGCGGGGGTCGCATTTGCGGATCAATTCTTCGAACGCTACGACGACGTCGGCATCGAGCGGGCGTACTGGCGGGCGTATGGTTTCATCCTGGCTTGGCCGCTCTTCGTCGCCAATGTGTTCACCGACAAGCCGATGTGGGGATGGCTTATCATCGGATTCCTGCAGACGTTCGTGTTGATCCCGCTGATCATCCGGCGCTGGGGCAAGGGTGCATACTGCGGGTGGATCTGTTCGTGCGGCGCGCTGGCTGAGACGATGGGCGACGCCCACCGCCACAAGATGCCGCACGGTCCAAAGTGGAATCGCGTCAACATGGTGGGGCAGGTGGTGCTGCTGTTTGCGTTTCTGCTGCTGGTGCTGCGGGTCGTCGGGTGGGCGGCGCCGGGATCGTTTGCGAATTCGCTGTACGCCAATGTCTATAAGAAGATTCCGTATCTCAACTACACGTGGATTGTGGATGTGATGCTCGCCGGGGTGATTGGGGTCGGCTGCTATTTTTGGTTCAGCGGCCGCGTGTGGTGTCGCTTCGCCTGCCCGCTCGCCGCGCTGATGCACATCTACGCCCGCTTCACGCGTTTCAGGATTTTCGCGGACAAGAAAAAGTGCATCTCGTGCAACGTCTGCACGTCGGTCTGCCATCAGGGCATCGACATCATGAACTTCGCCAACAAAGGCCTCGGCATGCGCGACCCCGAGTGCGTCCGCTGTTCGGCCTGCGTGCAAAGCTGCCCAACCGGCGTGCTCACCTTCGGCCGACTCGACGCATCCAACAATCCAATCCACGACCGAATCGCAGCATCGCCAGTGCAAATGCAGGAAGGCCGAACCATGGTCAGCCTGCCGGTACTTAGCGCGGCGAAGTAGATCGCCTCAAGTCCACACCCAGTGGTGCGATAGCGCCGTCATTCCCGCGCAAGCGGGAATCCAGGGGAAACGCGAAGTCAAACTTGGAGAGTACCGCCTCTGTATTGCAATGTGTGGCGGAGCAATTCGCCAAGGGGAAAGCTTTCTTCATCAACTACTGCGGGGTCGGTTCGAGTTCACCAATCAACGACAAGTCAATCGGCGAAAGTCTCGCGCGAAACACGCCGCCTCTGACGGCTGGGTCCTGGTTCATGATGGCTTCTGCCGCCTCGCGGTCTTTGGCTTTGAGGAGCACGATGCCGGTGTATGGCGGGTCGGTGGATGGGCCGGCGAGCAGGACGGTGCCTTCTGCGGTTAGTTTCTTGAGGTATTCGAAGTGCGCGCCGACTTTGTTGACTTCGTCGGTCGTGGGTTCGGTGATGAAGCCTTCGCGAACCGGGTGGATGTAGTAGATGTAGTGCGGGTCGGGCGGCGGGGCGGTTTGTGCTTCCGTATTCTCTTTGGTCTGCGAGCAGCCGGTGAACGTCGCGGGGATGATGAGGCACGCAAGTAGGGCGTTGAATCGATTCTTCACGGTCAAGTCTCCGATGGAACGCGAGGTCGAATTGTAGGGTGCGGTTTACCGCACCTTTTATTGGTTACGCATCGTTTTGATTAGCAGGTGCGGCAAGCCGCACCCTACGCGGTATCAGTGCGATCAGCAGGTGCGTCCGGGACGCACCCTACGGTAAGGCTTCGCGCAGGCGGCAGCAGTCTTGCAATAGTGATTCGAACAAGTCCAGCGGCAATTGGGTGGCCGCGTCGCTCATCGCCGAATCCGGATCGTCGTGAACTTCCAAAAACAGCGCATCAGCCCCAGCCGCAATGGCCGACAGCGCCAGCGTCTTGATGAACTGCCGGTTGCCGCCCGTTTTGTCGCCACCGGCGCCGGGATGCTGGCAACTGTGCGTCGCGTCAAAGACAGTCGGCGCGATTTGTTTCAGTAGCGGAATCGCGGTCATGTCGTTGACGAGTCGCCCATATCCAAAAAAAGTGCCACGTTCTGTCAGCAACGCATTGTCGTTTCCGGTGGCTTGAATTTTCTTGATCGCCGGGCCCATCTGCTCGGGGGCCATGAACTGACCCTTCTTCACGTTGACGCATCGACCGGTGTTGGCCGCTGCGACCAGCAGGTCGGTTTGCCTGCACAGAAACGCGGGGATCTGCATGCAGTCGATCACCGGAGCGAGCGGAGCCACCTGATCGGGCAGGTGGATGTCGGTGGTAACGGGCAGGCCCATCTCCCGGCCGATCGCCGCGAAGATGTCGATGGCCTTCTCCAACCCCGGTCCGCGATACGCGTTCGCGCTGGTTCGGTTGGCTTTGTCGAAACTGGCTTTGAACACCAGCGGCACATCAAGCCGCCGGCAGATCGGGGCGATGGCGTCGGCCATCTTGAGCGTATGGTCGCGTGATTCAATCACGCAAGGTCCGGCGATGATCGCCAGCGGTTGACCGGCACCGATTTTGACTTTGTCGATTTGAGCGCACTTAATCGCCAAGGCACTAGCCTCTCAGTTGAATTCGAATGGGTTCACACACCAGCTCACGCGCGGACCGACCACCGCCAGGGGGCGAGCAACCGTCCGCGAGCCTACACCCGGGCGACGGTATAACGGTTGGGGGTTGGCGTCAATCGATGGGCTGCGGGTGGGATTGCGGATTCCGAACCATCCGCGAATGCCGCGAAAATCACGTTTTTGAAATACCGAACATTTACCTTACAAATGCCGATAGATGGTGTATAATCGACCTCAGAGATCGAGGAATCGAGCACATTGGCAGCGGAGGCGGACCCATGGGAGACGGCCAGAAGACATCGCAGGAAGCGAACGCGGCACCGGATGCAGGAGGCGGGGCGGTTGTCGCCGATCGGGTGATCGCCCACGTCGATTTGGATGCGTTCTTCACGAGCGTGGAGCAGTTGCTCGATCCGAGGCTGGCGGGCAAGCCGGTGGTGGTGGGCGGAGCGGCCAACGAGCGCGGCGTGGTGGCGTCGGCATCGTACGAAGCCCGCGCTCGCGGCGTGTATGTGCCCATGCCGCTGACCCGGGCGTATCGCGTCTGTCCCGAGGCGCATTTTCTTCGCGGCCGCCACGACGAATATTCGAAGTTCAGCAAGCGCGTGTTCGAAATCTGCCAGAACGAAAGTCCAAGTTTCCAAGCCGCGAGCATCGACGAAGGTTACCTCGACTGGACGAAGGAGCAGTGGCAGGCGCTGCACCCGCACGAGGCGATTCCGAAGCATTGGCCCATCGAGATGGCCACGCGCCTGCGCGACGAAATTTTGCGGCGCGTGGGGCTCAGTGTTTCGGTCGGTCTGGCGAAGAACCGGCTCGTCGCGAAGATCGCGAGCAAGTACTGCAAACCGCGTGGGATTTGTCACGTTGCGGCTGGCTCGGAGCGGGCGTTTCTTCGACCGATGCAGTTGGCGGTGGTTCCAGGTATTGGTCAACATGCCCAGGCGATGTTGGCGGCTACTGATCTGCATACGTTTGACGATGTGCATCAGCTCAGCGCCGAAGAACTCGAAGCGCGCGTCGGTGCCAAGTGGGCGGAGCGCCTCACGCGGTTGGCCAACGGGGAGGGCAGCCGCACGATTGCGCTGTCTGGCCCGCCCAAGTCGGTGTCGAATGAAACGACCTTCGCCCAGGATTGTCATGATCTTCAGGAGGTGCAAGCCGCACTGTATCGCATGGTCGAAAAGGCATCGTGGCGATTGCGGAAGGCGGGACTGAAAGCCGGGACAATCAGCGTGAAACTGCGGACGGCTGACTTCAAGACGATGGAGCGGTCCAAGTCATTGGGCTACCGCACCGATCAGCATCAGGAAATTTATGCGTGCGCCCAGACGCTGTGCCGCGAGCAGATGACGCAGCGTGCCAACGCGATGTTCAAAGGCGTGCGGTTGATCGGCGTGCGTTTGAGCAACCTCGATGCATCGAGTAATCGGCAGTTGTTGCTGCACGACGAGCCGAGTCAGTGGAAGTCGAATCGTGTGGATGAGACGGTGGATCAGATCAGGGCGCGGTTCGGTTTCAAGAAACTGCTGACGGCCGGCGGGATTTGAAAGGGTAACAACGAATGTGCCACTGCTCTGTGAGCAGTGCAGGAGCATTTTGATCTTCCAGCAAACACACTGCTCACAGAGCAGTGGCACAGTTGGGTGGGCTTATCTGCGGTCGCCTTGGATTCCTGCGCGGACGAGGACCGGGTCGCCTTCCGCCCGCGCATCGCAGAAGGCGCTGACGTCGCGATAGGTGGTGATGGCGCCAAAGCGCGGCATGCGTTTGGCGATGCACGCGCCGGATGCGATTCCGATCGGGATGATGCCAATGGCGTCGGCGGCTTGCAGCAGTCGTTCACCGGCAGAAAGCAGAATCACCGGGCGTTCACCTCCTGCGAGCGATTTGAGTTCAGCGCTGAATTGCCCGTCGTTGAGGGTGGTGACGGTGGTATCGCAACCGGGAAGGGCGACGGTTGTAAGCATTTCTGAAAGCACTTTGGCGTGGGCGCTTAGGGTGACGTAGTGGCACGTACCCAGTTGCTTGAGTTTCGTGAAGAATTCCCGGGCGTCCTCGTGCAGTTCGAGCTTTTCGGCGAAAGCGGCGCTCGCCTGTGCGGTTCCGAACGCCGATTCGAACGCGGTGACGTGGTGCAGTTTCGACCCTTGAAGCACGGTCGCAATTGGGTCCCCGCGCCGGATTGTTCGCCAGAATGAGCCCTCATCGGCGCAGGCAAGTCCGATGTGTTTCATCGCCTCCTGGTACGCTTGCCAGAATGCCGGACGCAGATTCGTGAGGATGCCGTCGATTTCGATGATGATTTTCATGTTTCGGCCCCCGAGCCCGTGAAACAGCCCAAATATTGTCGTTTTATGCCCGAATACCGCTGAAGATGGGCAGTGGTATGCCCGTTCGGGACGATACTAGGGCATATTGGGGATCGTTCCAAACGATTGCGCCGATTGTAATGTCCGCGCCGCGGTTTGGGGTGTAGATTCCTAACAGGAATGCCGCATTGCCTCGCGGTTCTTGTAATTGAAGGAGAAAAAAGATGGCCAACGACATGATTCGAAATCGCTCGAACATCACCCCTTTGATCTTGCGGGTCGCGGTTGCAGGGGCGCTGGCCTTTGCGGGGGCGGTCCAGTTGCGAAACGATTCCGCACCGCTGCCCGTCAATCCGGCAGCGACGCCAAGCGCCGATCCGGAAGGCATCGAACTCGTACCGAACCAAGCCGACGCACTCGCGCCCGCAAATGGCGCCAGTTTGGCTGACGGTGCAACATTAACTGACAGTGCAACATTGGCTGACGATGCAGCGTCGGGTAACGATCTCGGAATCAAAGAGAGGATCGGTTCGGCGATCTCAGACAAAGCCAACCAAGTGCTTTCGACCACCCATGTCGATCCGTCCGGTGTGCAGGTCAACATGAAGTGGCAGGAGTTCACCGGGTTGGCTGAGCTTTCATTGGCAGCGGTCCTGCTTCTTGGCGCGTTTGTCCGCCTGACGTCGCTGGTTGGCGTCGGTGCGTCGACGATGGGTACCCTGGCAGGCACGGGCATGGTCAGCAGTGAAGGTGCGTTTGGTCCGCTCGCAAGCATGTTCCAGGCGAATCCGTTGGCGATGATGCTGATCGGCGCAATCTGTTTCACGCTGCTGTGCTCCGGAAGCGGTCCGCTGTCGCTTGATCGCGTGATGTTTGGCCGGCGAAAGTTCGTCGAAGCAGCCGAATAGTCGCGGCGCAATCAATAATCCTTGCGGTGCTGCACGACTTTACACCCACACACTGACAGCACCGGTTTCTTGTGGCACCATCGCCCACCCACTCGGCGATGGTGCTTTTCTGCGCCACCATGGTGGCTCTGATCCGCGGGCCGCTATACGATTGTGCCATGCAACAAACGCCGCCCAATCCCACCAATGTACCGCCGACATCTGCGAAGGATAGTTGGCGACGTCCCATTGCGATCATCGTCTTGATGGTCGTCGCGTTTGCGGTGGTGGTTGTCTTTCGAAACGAAATTCGCGTGCGGTGGTGGGCCTATCGAATGACGCAGACCACCGATGTGCAGGATCGAATGCACTATCTCAGCCTGCTTTCGAGCATGGACGCCAAGTCGTTACCCGTCGCCCGCAGTTTGATCAAGGATGACGACCCGGCCAACCGTTCCTTCGGCGTGGCACTGCTTTCGACGATCAACGGGGATAAAGCCGACCGACTCTTGGAAATCGCCTGCATCGATGAGGACAAAACGATCCGCCAAAGCGCCATTCTGGGACTGTCGATGCGCGCAACCGAGAACACCGTGCATCGATTGGCCGGTTTGATCAAACAACTGGATGCCGAGTCAGCGATGTTCGTGGTCAGCCGTCTGGTTGGAATCAATCTTCCGCAGTCGTTGGAGGAGATCAGTCGAATCGCGCGATCCCATCCGGATGCGGGTGTGCGGGCTCAGGCGATTGAGTCGCTTGGACAGTGGGGCGGTGACGACGTGGTTGGGACTTTGATCGACTGCCTGCCGGACGACGCGGTGTACAATGGTTTGACCGCGACGGAAGCGCAGGCTCGCGATGCCCTCGCGTCGATGGCTCCCCAACTCGCTGCGACCGACATCTCCGCCAGTGATTCCACTGGATCGGGGGAGGCGGCCGCTGCGACGAAAACCAACGGGATGCGTGCGGCTGAGACATTACGCCACATCACCGGGCAATCGTTTGGATACCTCGAAGCCGAACAGTCAAAGCGTGCCCCAACAATCGCGCGCTGGCGATCATGGCATGAGTCGAAGGGTGAAGACTAAGCCAGCCCGTACCAACCTGCCAATCCAGGCTGGCTAGCCAATCCTAACTGGCCAAGTCGTTAAGCGTGACATACAGAAACGCCGTTGCGATCAACACGAGACCGATGACCTGCGTCGCCACCTGTACGCGAACGCTGATCGGGCTGCCTTTGATCTTTTCGATAATCAAAAACACCATCAACCCACCGTCCACGATGGGGAGCGGCAGGAAGTTGATGACGGCGAGGTTGGCCGAGATCAGTGCGAGGAACCAGAGCAGGTCGATAAATCCGGCGCTGGCCATCTTGCTGCCCATGTCAACGATGCCGACCGGGCCGGAGATCTTA
>JAUIEW010000120.1 GCA_030429365.1 Phycisphaerae bacterium | reverse complement strand
GACTCGCTACGTCCTGCGCGGATCCGTCACCGCCGAGTGCCGCCGCTGCGGCACCACCACGAGCCACGGCGCCCCGCCCCGCGAGGCGACCGACCGGACCTGAACCACAGCAACCACAACCCGAACCAGCGGCTCGCCCTGTGAGGCCCACGAGGCCCGCGACGCTTCTCCCGGAAGCCAACACGCCTCGTCGGCCGCTCATGGAAACCGAGCAATGAACCTGTCCGAAACGCACCCCTACCTCGTCCGCGAGCTGAGCACCCCCGCCGCCGTCGCGACCTTCCAGAAGACCGCCGCCGACCGCGCCGCGCTCGACGCCTTCGAGCGCCCGACGGACGTCGTCGCGTTCCTGGCGCGGCGGCCGCGCGTCGACATTCAGCGCCGCGAGGCGGTCGTCCGCGCCCTCGTCGTCGAGGCCCAGCGCGCGCCGCGCGGGCCGTGGCGCACTCTTCTCCTGGTCGCCTTCCGGCCGATGCTGATCAAGCTCGTCGGCAGCATCCGCGGCGACGCCCTCGACCCCGACGACCTCGAGCAGACCGCCATCGTCTGCTTCCTCGAAACCGTCGCCTCCCTCGCCCTCGCGCGCCACCCTGACCGGACGGCGATGCACCTGCGGCAGGAGACCCGCCGCGCTGTCCTTCGCGTCGTGCGCGCCGAGCAGGACCGCCGAAGCGACCACGCCGAGGTGACCTCGCACGCCGCCGCGCGAAGCGACGAGTGGGACCCCATCGCCGAGTGCCCGTCCGGCACCGAGTCCGACCGTGACGAGCTCGTCGAGACCCTCGACGCCCACCTCCGCGCCGAGCTCGACGGCCCGCACCGCGAGCTCATCCTCCGCACCACGATCGACGGCGAGAAGCTGTCGCGCGTCGTCGCCGAGGCGCACCCCGAGCTGTCCGAGGAGGAGCGCAGCCGCGTCTACTACCGCACCAAGCGCAGGCGTGAGCGCGCCCTCGGGCGCGTCACCGCCTCCCTCCAGGAGACCATCGCGCAGCGCGACTCGGAGGCCGCGTGACCGACCGCCGCGAATCCGATGAGGCTTCGGCGCCTACCAAGGCGCCGGAGCCGCGGGACACCTTCGCTCCCACCGATGTGGAGTCGAGCGGGTTCCGCGTCGATCTGGTCCGCCGCATCAAGAAAGACGCCGGGATCGAGCCGGTCGCCCACCTCACCTGCGTCGGCGCCACCCGAAATGAGATCGCTGAAGTCGTCGATGAATTGGTGGCTGGCAACGTGAGAAACATTCTTGCGCTGCGTGGCGATCCACCGGCTGGCGAGAAGGAATTCAAGCAGCCCGAGGGCGGATTCGCCCATGCGTCGGATCTCGTCACATTCTTGAAGGATCGCTACGACCTCTGCATTGCCGGCGCGTGCCACCCGGAGGCACATCCCGAATCGCCCGATCTCAAAGCCGATCTGACGAACCTGAAACGCAAGGTCGATGCCGGGTGCGACTATCTGGTAACGCAGCTTTTCTTCGACAATACCGACTTCTTCCGTTTCCGCGATGAAGCCCACAAGATGGGGATCGACGTACCCATCATCGTCGGCATCATGCCGATTTTGAGCGTGAAACAGGTGAAACGCTTCACCCAGATGTGCGGTGCCAGCATTCCCAAAACATTGCTTTCGCAGATTGAAGCTGTCGAGGACGACAACGAAGCCGTCCGCCAGGTCGGGTGCATTCACGCCCTGCGCCAGTGCGAAGACCTCATCGCCAACGGTGTGTCGGGGCTGCACTTCTACACGCTGAACCGATCGACGGCGACCCGCGCCATCCACCAGCATTTGCAGAATCAACTGGTCAAGAAGTAATCATGCCCGCCTGCGCGAATGACGCGGGACAGTGCATAAATCTCGCCCACATCGATCAGCGCATTCACTTTGACAACGGTGACACGGCATGCGTTTCGGCTTGATGTATGGAGGATTCCACGTGGCGTCAAATCTGCAGTTTATAAGCCCAGAATGCGCCGAATAGAATGATCGTCAGTGACGCCGTCGCAATTCCAATGAAGAATGCGATCCAAGACTGCTTGTTTTTCTCGTTGCGTTTCTGTCCGGCGCTATTGAAACCCATCAGCGTCCCTGTTGCAGCCAACAGCAACGTCGCCGCAGTCACCACAAATACCGCCGGTGCAAACATTGACGTTCGACTGAAAACGATGGCCCTCTCAAGACTATGAAAATTGCGAGAGATCAACACGAATAGACCCGCCACGCCAACAATTGCGCCAATCGACGCGAACATCGCGTATTTTGCCTGCACGTCGTAGCGACGCATACTTCCTTTTGCCATCACAACACTCCGCTATATTCGCACCAACGCTTCAAGCTCACCTGCTCGATGAATGATGTGCCGAACTCGTCTGGCACATACATAGCATAATGCACCAACGCCCCTCTGGTCCAGTCACCCTGATAGCAACATCACCGCATCACGCTCCGATTGCCCAGGTTATCGGCTCGCCGTCTGCAGAGCCAAGACCGAATAAGCCGTCACGAGATACGGATTCGACTCAAACCAGCGGTCCTCTTCGTTGACCCAACTCCCGTCATTTCGTTGAAGAAGAAACAACTGGCGGCACAATTCCACGCGCCACTCGTGCCGGACAGAATTTGCATCGACAATCACATCCTCACCCCAAGCATCCAATGCGCGGGCGAACGTGTGTAGATAGTAATACAACCCCTGCTTCGATTGGGCGTCGGGCATGTTCGCGTTCTTGGTCAGTGTGTAGTTGTTGCGAATCCACTTAAACGCACGCTGCACGCGAACGTCATCTTTACCGACCTGAGCATAAAGCAAGCTCTTAAATCCCGCATAGGTCATCGATCCGTACGTGCGAAGGACCTGCGCATCGCCTGGCCCCTCGTTGTAACCGGCTTTGCTTACGCCCCCGCTGGCAGCCGAGTAAACAAACCCGCCATCGCCCCCTTTCGCAAACGGCTGATCGTTCGTTTCTTCGAGCATCTGACAACGCGACACAAAGACCAACGCCTTCTTGAAAGCCGGATCTTCCGGTGAAAGGCCGCTTTGGTACAAGGCCTCGAGCATCATCTGCGTGTTGGACAGGTCGGGCCTCTTGTGGCGGCCATACCCAGCCCCGCCATAGTACGGATTCGAGGGGTCCTTTTCTTCGCCCTCGTCCCATTGGAGTTTGGTCAGATACTTCTGGGCGTTTGCGACAACTTGCTTGATCTCTGGATCATCGCTGGTCGAAAGCGCCATTACGATCACAGACGTGTAGTAGTTGTGTAGACCTTGTGCGCGAATGTAGATACCGCCGTCATCCTGCACGTGCTTGAGAATGAACTTGAACGCGCGCTTCACCACGGGATGCTGCGTGCCATAGTCAGGGTGCTGGGCGAAGCACTTGCTCACCAGCGCTGTGATCGCCGGATCGCTGCCGAGAAAACCATTCCACCCACCGTCAAAATTCTGGGACGCTTCAAGGAATTCAAGCGCCCGCTTTTGGGCTTCTTCGGCACGCTGTTTGACGACCGGATCGATGCGTGTCAGCCGCTTGCCTTCACCTTCGGCATGCACAGTCGAACCGCTTAAGGCAATCACGCCAACCAACACCATCATGCCCGCAACCAACATCCGGGTTGTTGATTTCATTTCACTTATCCTTCCGTTTTTCGCCGGTCCGATCAAACAGTGTCTTCACCGCGCGGTTCGTCCCATTCGTCGCCACCGCCCTCGCCTTCTGCATCCGCCAACACGTCAGGCGGCGTCTCCGGCTCGAGCGATTCCACAATCACCGCATCTCCACTAGCCGAATACCGTCCCGAACCGATCGGCTCATGCCTCACGTGCAACAGCGCGTTGGCGCCTTTCATCGCGGCCACGGCTTTGAGCCCTTCGACCGCCTCTTCGGGCCGCCTGAACCCGTCCACAAAGACAGCTTCGACCTGCCGCACCACGCGAAAGCCGGCCAATTCACCACCGCTGGACGTCGCGATGATCTTCATAGATTCCTCGCGTCGCTTCGCCGCAAAGTCGTCTTGGCTTGGTTGGTATTTTTGCAGTCTCGGGTGAATTGTAGGAGGACGCCGTCGCCTTAACCACCGACGGACCCGCAGCAGAATCCAGATCGACGCGAGCGCAATCGCACCCGCCACCACCACACCCCACTGGATGTTCTCAGGCATCGGTTAAAGGTCGCGTTTCCACGACACCGCCAATGGGTGATTCGGACATCGCGACGTCCGCTTGATCTGTGGGTTGGGCGCCCTGGTCATTTTGATAGGTCGTGCCACGCCACGTCGTCGAAGCGCCAGCCGCCTTGCGGATGGCCATGATCAACATGCCGACGCCCAGAAGCACGCCGAAGAAATACGTGATCCAAGCCCAATTCGCAGCCCGCACCAGGCGCATGAATTGAAAGATTACCACTTCGAGCATGAACACGACGGCTCCCGTGACACCGAGCGCGATCCACCAGTGACCGCGAGCCGCCTCGTCCGACAGCATCAAACCCGCGATGGCCACTATGAGGCTGATGAACGGAAACACGCTCATCGACAGCACAAGACCCAACGTCGCAAATAACCTGCGATACGTTCGGAAAGTTCCGAAGAAAATGCGACTCCAACCACGCCACGCCTCTTTGAATGACGAGTACATGCGCGTGAGGTAGAGTCCGTCGTTTTGAATAACGAACAATTTCAGTCCGCCATCCTTGGCCAGACGGGCCATGCAGATGTCTTCGTTCAATTCCGTCTTGACGGCAGTGTGTCCGCCGATCTTCTGATACGCATTGCGCGACATCATCATGAACGCGCCGTTGGCATAGGCGGCTTTGCATTTCGGATTGTTGACTTTTTCTGGATCAAACCAGATCACGAGAATGGCGGCGCAGATCGGTTGAATGAGTCGTTCCCAAAACGTCTTGGTTTCCAGCACGGGAAGCACGGACAGGAAATCGGCTTTTCGACTCAAGGCTTCCTGCATCGCCATCGAAAGCGTCTTGTTTGACGTTTGCTTGCAGTCGGCATCGATGAAGCAAAGCCACTCGCCCGTGGCGTACTTCATCCCGGTGTGCATGGCGTGATTCTTGCCAAACCAGCCATCGGTGAGACGGCGGACGTGAACGGCCTGCACGAGATCGCCGCGCTTGCGCTGCACCTGATCGAGAATCTCGCCGGTGCGGTCGTCGCTTCGATCGTTGATCGCGATGATTTCGAGGTTGGGGTAGTCCTGCTCCAGCAGCGACTCGATGCATGCTTCGATGTTGTCTTCTTCGTCCTTGGCCGAAACCAAAACGGAAAGCCGCGGTGCGTCCTTGCCAAGTGGCCCATGCGTGTCGGGGCGGAGTCGTCGATCGTGTCGGACGGCCCGAATCACGGCGAACTGGCGACTGGCCCAGACCAGTCCGACCACACCACAACACCCAAGCCAAATCATCATCTCAACGGGCATGTCGCGCCTTTCAGCCCAAGAGTGGACATTCAAGAGAACCGATTGAAAACCGGATTATCCGCACCGCTTCAGCATTGTCCAATCAGAAAACATCTGCAGCGATAGACCGTCGCCCCACAGAGCGCGCTCCGCTGCGGCAACATCGCGAGGATTATGGCATTTCCACCGGTTCGACAAAGCTTGGCGGCGTCGTGTATTCGCCGACCGTGCACAGTTCGCGCCGATCCGTGCCGTCGACAGTCTCGCGCAGCAGCAGAAAACTCACAACCGAACCTGATAGAAATACACAGGTCACCGCCCCCTTGGCCAAGAAATGCAGACCGCCAAGCCAGCAGTTCATTAAAAACTGTGAGGTCTTGTCGGATCGACCGTTGCCCCGCGTGGACCAGACCCCTTCGCCAAACGAGATCAAGCCCATCGTGATCGACTCGGCCAACTGCACGAAATACGTCAGAAGATACGCAGTGCTCCAGATCATCAAGCAGGTCGCCACGAAGTACGCGATCGCGCGGACCGGGCGATTCAGCACAAACGACACCGCGTTCGTCACCGCATCTGCACCCACCACCCCGCAGACCGCCACACCCGGCGAAAACAGATGCCCTCCGACCGACACCACCAACAAACCAAACGCCAGCAGGCAGCCCAAAGCCAACGGGATGAAGAAAAACGCGCCCCCCAACAAATCACCAACCCAGGGGATGGCCATCAACATGCCGTACAAGACGACAAGGATGCTGACCAGCAGACCAAATCCAAACGGTAGCGCCCACGCGACCAAGTAACCCTTCCAATAATGTTGGATCGTGTATTCGAGCGCCCTGTCGATCGATACATTGGGCGTCTCGGTTTGCTTGCAGGCGAGAATTCGCAAAATCGCCCCGCCGATCAGTGACCACAGAAACACCAGCGGAATCAGCAGGCACACGCCGAAGAACCAATGCTCGCGGATCAGCGGGTAAATCCAATGAAATGATCGCCAGTCAACGAATTGAAGCAGGTTGGACGGCTCAGTCTTCGCCCCACTCACACTCCACAGCCGATCGAGCGTCCACAACCAGACGGCCGACACCATCAAGCCAGCCGTCGCCAACAGCACAACGCCCCCGCCAAACGCATTGCGCCAGGCGTTTAGAAAATCGAACACGCCAACGTCGCGCATCCAACCGCCAATCGTCGGGTTTCCGTTTTCGCCTGCGCCGTCGGTCATGGTTGTTCACCTGCCGCGAAATCACGATCTCGTAAGGGTGGGCCCGTCGCTTCGATTCGATTATAGACGCAGGGGTTGGTCGAGCAATGAGAATCCAATCGCTCGCCCGCAGGTGGGCAAGTGGCTAGTTCATTGCGGTCGGATCGACGTCGGGCAGGTCATCAACATCATCAGGAAGGATGGGGTCGCTGATCACATATTCTGCGTTGAGCCACTTGCCCAGATCGATCATCTGGCAGCGGCGGCAGCAGAAAGGCCGAGATGGCGCCTCCTCGCGCGTGGCGACTTTGAACGTCTTCTGACATGTTGGACACGTGTATTGGATCACGTCGCTATGAGTCGGATGATTTCTTGGCCGGCTTGTCCGCGCTCGAAGACTTCTTTTCCGTCGTCGCCGACTTGGTGTCAGCCGCATCTTTCTTCGTACCGCCGGCATCCGCCTTCGTTGACTTGTCGGACGAACCGGACTGACCGTCTTTATCCGCCTTCGCTGCTTTCTTGTAGCTCTCGCTGCGATAGTCGGTTTCGTAGAACCCGTCGCCCTTGAAGATGACAGCGCCACCCGCACCGATCAACCGGCGGATCGGAGCGCGTTCTCCACAGCCCTCACACGGTTCGTCGGGCTTTCGCTTGGCACGAGCGGTGATGCTCTGAAACATCTCAAAAACATGCCCACATGCTTCGCATTCATATTCGTACGTCGGCATATCTAAACGCTCCTGCAATGACTTCCGCGCCTACTTGTTCTCAACTTCGACCGATTCGCTGCCTTGTTCCACAGCCGCAGACACGATGACTTTCGCCGGCCGCAAAACACGGTCGTGCAGTTTGTAGCCTTTTTGAATCTGCTGAATCACCTGTCCGGGTTCATGATCGGCAGAAGGTTGCTGCAGCAACGCTTCGTGCATCATCGGGTCGAAGACCGCGTCGGTGGCGTCGATGACTTCGACATGGTTGTCAGTCAGAATCTTTTGCAACTTATCACGCACCAATCGCACGCCATCCGTCAACGTGTTGTCGGCTTTTGCGCCATCGTCAGCCGTCCCCGCGACCGCTTCCACCGTGCGGTCCAGATCGTCCATCACTTCGATGACCGATTTGAGGAGTCCGGTTCCCGAATACCGCAGCGCTTCGGCAATCTCGTTGCTGCTGCGGCGGGCGATGTTCTGCTGCTCCGCCTTCGAACGCAGGAACTTGTCCTTCCACTCGGCGACTTCGGCTTTTAGCTGCTCGATCGGATCGATGTTTTCTGCTTCGACACTTTGGGCACCGTCGGCGTCAACATTCGACTCCAAACTTTCGGCATCGGCTGCTGCCGCATCTTTGCCGGTTTGAACATCCGTATCGTCGATGCCATCTGCAATCGCGACGTTCTTCTTGTTCTTTTTTGCACTCATCTGATTCTTGACTCTATTTGGCTATTCTCTTGATCCCGCGCTATTTCTTCGATTCCTCAACGCCAAAGTAGTTCACGAGCTTTTCAAAAAAGCCCTTGGATTCAGGCAAAACGGAGTGATCTTCCGTCTCGGCAAACTCGCGCAGCAGCGCTTCCTGCTTGTCCGAAAGCTTCTTGGGAATCTCCACGAGAACCTGTACCAGTTCATCGCCAGCCCGCCCCGTACGCAAATCGGGCAGGCCCAGTCCGCCCATCTTGAAAACCTGACCGTGCTGCGCCCCTTTTGGAATCGTCAGTTCAGCTTTGCCGTTAAGCGTTGGCACTTCAACCTTCGCCCCAAGCGCCGCCTGTGTAAACGAAATCGGCATGCGGCAGACGAGGTCATTTTCGTGACGCTCCAGCAACTCGTGCTTTGCGACGCGCACGTAGCAATGCAGGTCGCCAGGCGGCGCCCCCGGTTCACCTGCTTCTCCTTCGCCGCGAATGCGAACGGCCTGCCCGTCGTGAATCCCGGCTGGGATGTCAACGAGCACGACCCGCTCCTTGGGCGAACGACCACGCCCGCGACACGCCTTGCACGGCGTCACCACGACTGAACCTTGCCCGCGACAATCCGGACAGGTCGTCACCATGCGTCCAAACAAACTCGCAAAACCGCCGGTCTGCTCAACTTGGCCGTACCCACCGCACGTGGGGCAACCTTGACGATCGGTTCCCGGCTCAGCACCGGTCCCGCTGCACGCTTCGCATTCATCCTCACGAACGAATTCGAGACGCTTCTTGACGCCCTTCGACACATCGTTCAGCGTGATGATGACCTCGGCTTGTAAGTCCGCACCGCGCCGCCTTCCCCGCCGACCGCCGCCGCCAAACGCCGAACCGAAGATATCGTTGAACATCGAGAAGATGTCATCCGCACCCATGTGCGAGAAGTCATGCATCCCGCTCGACGCCACGCCATCGTGCCCGAATTGATCGTAGCGACTGCGCTTGTTGGCATCGCTGAGAACTTCGTATGCCTCTGCCGCTTCCTTAAAAAGTGCTTCGGCTTCGGGGTTGTCTCGATTCCGATCCGGGTGGTGTTTCAAGGCGCACTTGCGATACGCCTTCTTGATCTCTTCGGCAGTAGCCGTGCGCGTTACGCTCAGCACTTCATAGTAATCGCGTTTCGTACTCATTCGCCCTGCCTCAAGACCATGCAATTCTTAAATCAGCGTGCCACACCGTGGCATCTTTCGTGATCACCGCAAGAAACTGCAGCGGTGAAAAAAGGGGACGAACGAGTTGCTCTTCGTCCGCCCCCGTGTTTGGATCGTCGACTTACCCGTTGGGATTCCTCCAACTGTTCAATAAGTCTTTAAGGCATCAGACCAGCCGATGCCTAGTGAACGGCGTTGGCGACACTTTCCTTCGCATCGCCATCTTTCAGATCCGTCAGCATGACTTCCGTGGTCAGCATCAGACCGGACACGCTGACTGCATTTTCCAACGCGGTTCGCGCGACCTTGGCCGGATCGATGATTCCGGTCTTGACCATGTCGACGAACTGGCGATTGCGTGCGTCATAACCGTTCGTACCGGTCTTTTCGAGAATCTGCTCAATGATCACGTCGCCATCTTCACCGCAGTTGGTGATGATCTGCCATGCCGGTGCGCGGAGTGCCTTGGCCACAATGTCAAAGCCCATCTTCTGCTCACCGACGGCTTTGCTGCGAGCCTTATCAACCGCAGCAATCGCACGAAGGAATGCGACACCACCGCCCGGAATCACGCCTTCCTCAGCCGCAGCCTTCGTCGCGTGGAACGCGTCATCGACGAGGTCCTTACGCTCCTTGACCTCGACTTCGGTCGGACCACCGACGCGAATGACAGCCACCCCACCGGTCAACTTCGCGAGACGCTCCTGCAATTTCTCGCGATCGTAGTCGCTGGTGGTCTTCTCAATCTGATTGCGGATCTGCTCGATGCGGGCTTTGATCTCGCCTTTCTTGCCAGCGCCTTCGATAATCGTCGTGTCTTCCTTGGTGATGACGATCTTCTTGGCTTTTCCAAGATCGGCGAGGGTGACGTTTTCGAGCTTGATACCAAGGTCTTCGCTGATCATCTTTGCGCCGGTCAACGTCGCGATGTCGCCCAGCATGGCCTTGCGGCGATCGCCGAAGCCTGGGGCTTTGACCGCACAAACGTGCAGCAATCCGCGGAGACGGTTGACGACCAGGGCGGCCATCGCTTCGCCTTCGACATCTTCGGCGATGACGAGGAATGGCTTGCCGGAAGACGCGATGCTCTCAACGAGCGGAACGAATTCGCGCAGGTTACTGATCTTCTTTTCGTAAACCAGCACATACGCATCTTCGAGAATGCACTCCAGCGTTCCCGGATCGGTCATGAAGTATGGCGAGAGGTAGCCTTTGTCGAACTGCATGCCTTCGACGACTTCCTTCTCGGTTTCGAGCGTCTTGCCTTCTTCGATCTCGACGACGCCCTCTTTACCGACTTCTTCGAGTGCGGTCGCGAGCAGCTTGCCGATCTCTTCGTCGCCGTTGGCGCTGATCGTGGCGATCTTCTCGATGTCGGCGGAGTTCTTCACGGGTGTCGCGAGCGATGCAATGCTCTTGACGGCTGCCTGCACCGCAAGGTCCATGCCCCGCTTCAATTCCATCGGGCTGACGCCGGCGGTGACCAGCTTCAAACCTTCCTTATAGATCGCTTCCGCCAACACCGTCGCGGTGGTGGTTCCATCACCGACGGCGTCGCTGGTTTTGGAAGCGACTTCGTTGATCATCTTGGCGCCCATGTTTTCAAAGGGCTGCTCCAATTCGACTTCCTTGCTCACGGAGACACCGTCTTTGGTGATCCGCGGCGCGCCCCACGACTTGTGCAGGAGGACGTTGTGACCGGTCGGTCCCATCGTCACCTTCACCGCGTTGGCGAGTTTGGTCAGGCCTTCCAGAAACTGCTGGCGGGCCTGCTGGCTGAACATCATTTGTTTCGACGCCATTTTCGTCGTTGCTCCTATATATCTTGAGCCCCCGCAAGCAAACCGCGAGGAACAGGTTTACCCGCTACTAGCAGAAGATCGCGAGAACGTCGCTCTCACGGAGAATGACGAGTTCTTCACCATTGACTTCGACGTTGGTTCCCGAGTACTTGCCGTAGAACACTTCGTCGCCGACCGACACGTCCATCGTGCCACGCTCGCCGTTTTCGAGCAGCTTGCCCGGACCAACCGAAATGACCTTGCCACGCTGCGGTTTTTCCTGAGCGCTGTCGGGCAGCACGATACCGCCAGCCGTCATCTCCTCGGCTGAGCACTGGGCGACAACGAGACGGTCATCCAACGGGCGAATCTTGAGTTTCTTGGCTGTTGCAGTTGCCATGGATCTTACTTCCTTTCGAGCATGTCTGAGAATATCGATAACACGATTCGCCGAACCGGTTGGCTCGGCGATCGCCAATTTCCAAAACGGACTACATCATATCATCGTGCATGTCGCCAGCGCCTGCGTCATCACTGCTTTCCGGCTTGCTGGTGATGATGCAATCGGTGCTGAGCAGCAAACGCGCGACACTGCTTGCGTTTTCGAGGGCGGAGCGAACGACCTTCGCAGGATCGATCACGCCGGCTTTGGTGAGGTCTTCGTACTCACCGGTGCGGGCGTTGAATCCGAAGTTGCCGGTCTTGCTCAGGACCTTGTGAAGCACAACACCGGGTTGTTCACCGGCGTTGGTGGCAATCTGTCGCATCGGCGCTGACAGGGCTTCGCGGATGATGCCGACACCGATCTTCTCGTCACCCTTCGCAGTCACCTTGTCCAGTGCCTCGATGCAGCGAACCAGCGCCACACCACCACCGGGAACGATGCCCTCTTCGATCGCCGCACGGGTCGCGTGCAAGGCGTCTTCGATGCGGGCTTTCTTTTCCTTCATTTCCGTATCGGTCGCAGCACCGACGTTGATCTGCGCAACGCCGCCAGCCAGTTTGGCCAACCGCTCCTGCAGCTTCTCTTTGTCGTAGTCCGACGTGCTGGCTTCGATTTCCTGACGGATCTGTGCGATGCGTCCCTGGATTTCTTTGGTCGCGCCAGCCCCTTCGACGATCGTGGTCGTGTCAGCGTTGATGCGAATCTTCTTGGCCTGACCAAGATCACTGATCGAAAGGCTTTCGAGGTCAATCCCCAGATCCTTCATCACGGCTTTCGCACCGGTGAGAACCGCGAGGTCACCGAGCATCGCGGTGCGGCGATCGCCATAGCCGGGGGCTTTGACCGCACAGACCGAAACGATACCGCGAATCTTGTTGACCACGAGGGTCGCAAGGGCGTCGCCTTCGATGTCTTCGGCGATGATGATGAGCGGCTTTTTGGCTTTGGAAACTTTCTCAAGAAGCGGGACGAGCTTCTGCACGTTGGTGATCTTCTCTTCGTGAATCAGCACCAGCGCCTTGTCGTACTCGCACTCCATCGTTTCCTGATCGGTTGCGAAGTGCGGGGAGAGGTAACCGCGATCGAACTGCATACCTTCGACGAACTCGACATCGGTCTCGGAAGTCTTGCCTTCCTCAACGGTGATCGCGCCATCTTTGCCGACGGCTTCGAAGCAGTCGGCCAGCACGTTACCGATGGCCATGTCATTGTTCGCGGAGATCGCGGCGATGTTGACAATGTCATCGCGATTGGACGCACGAATGGCACGCGACTTTGAGTGCAATTCTGCCGTCACCGCGTCGACGGCTTTGATGATGCCGCGGCACAAGGCATTCGGATCAGAACCTGCCGCCACATTGCGAAGACCGATGCGGAAAATCGCCTCAGCCAACACGGTGGCCGTCGTGGTGCCATCGCCCGCCGACTTGCTCGTTTTGCTGGCGGCTTCCTTGACCAACTGAGCGCCGGTGTTTTCGTACTTGTCGGCGAGGTCCACTTCTTCAGCGACGCTGACGCCGTCCTTGGTCACCGTGGGAGCACCCCACCCCTTGTCGAGCACCGCGTTGCGGCCCTTCGGACCGAGGGTCACCTTGACCGCATTGGCGAGTTTGGACACGCCGTCGAGTAGTGCATGACGGGCATCCTCCTGAAAAGCCAACTGCTTTACCGCCATTGAATGATCTCCTTTTGAATTCAAACGACCGGTCAGATACCGTCTCGAAGGGCACCGAACTGCCTTGCCCATATTTTCATTTTCGCGCGGAACGCCTACAGGGGTTCCAACCCCCCCACAGCAAAGCCAGTGCCAAAACCCCGCGGCCAGAAGGATTCCGTAAACCAAGACGCAACAAGCATTTAAGAAAACTCACAGCCGGCAGGATTACGGGAAGAACTCTGCCACCTTGGCAGGGAGCCCTCAAACCACCTTTTGGGGATGCCAAATTGACAGAGCGATTCGAGTTTGACTAGGTACGGGGTCTGGAGGCTGAGAAGATCACCTGGACCGAATCCGCCACGGGATTCTCACCATCAATCCGCAGTACCGGGCACGTCTGCTCCGCGAGATATGCTTCGTGCCGCTGGCGGGTCTTGCCTTCGACATCTCCCACGTCGTAGCGCGACGCCCATTCGATGAATTCCTCGTGGGCCGCATGCATGTCGCCGCCTTTGCGAACGCGATCGCCGAAACGCTCATATTCGCGGGCTCTCAGACGTTCGATGCGAATCTCTGTCGGTGTCGTCACGAACACGATCAACGTGAAGTCGAGTTGTGGATACGGATCCCAGCCCACTACGCCCCCCGACAGCACCCAACGGCCCTTTGGCGAGAGGTCCGCGGTGATGGCATCATGCCGCTCCTGCGGTGTGTGCTGAACTTGAAACGGCGGATCGGTCGGCGCGTGGTAGTAGTTATCCGAATCGAAATGCGGAATCGAAAGTTCCTTCGCGAGCGCTCGGCCGATCGTCGACGCACCACAACCCGACGCGCCCAGGATGTTGATTCGATGTCTCATCGCCGTCGTCATCGTTACGCCAACGCGCGAATGCCGGTGATCGCTTCACCGACGATGAGCGTGTGGATGTCGTGCGTCCCTTCGTAGGTGTAGACGCTTTCGAGGTTGCACATGTGGCGGCCACACTGAAAATCATCGCAGATGCCTGCGGCGCCGAGAATGTCGCGGGCGGTGCGGGCGCACTTGAGAGCCACCTCGACGTTGTTCATCTTGGCCATCGACACCTGATTGTGACGCACCTTGCCCTCATCTTTCAATTGCCCGAGGCGAAGTGCGAGCAATTGGGCTTTGGTGATTTCGGTGACCATCTTCGTGAGTTTACGTTGTACGAGTTGGAAGCTGGCGATCGGGCGATCAAACTGCTTGCGCTCTTTGGCGTATTGAAGTGCCTCATCGTAACACGCCATCGCCGCGCCGATCGCACCCCAGGCGATTCCGTAGCGTGCCTGGTTCAAACAAGACAATGGCCCGCGAAGGCCCACGGCTTTGTCGTGCGGCAGCAGGTTGCTGGCAGGTACGCGCACATCCTCGAATATCAACTCCGACGTCACCGACGCCCGCAGCGAAAACTTGTTGTGAATGTCGCGGGTGGTGTAGCCCTTCATCCCCTTCTCGACAAGGAACCCGCGCACCTCGCCGTCAAGCTTTGCCCAAACGACAGCCACATCCGCGATCGAACCGTTGGTGATCCACATCTT
>JAUIEW010000119.1 GCA_030429365.1 Phycisphaerae bacterium | reverse complement strand
TCTCGGTTCGTTGGACAATATTCTTGCCGAGGTGGTTGAAGGCAATCGCAACTTCGTGAGTCCGGCGTTTGAAGGCGGCAATGCGGCGTCAGCCGTGTTGGGCTGTTGGCAATGCCACGGCTCGCAGGTCAAGGTTCTTGCCGATGGAAAGCTCGATCCCGCGACTTGGCCCAACAGCGGCATTGGTCGTCTGAATCCCGACGGATCGGAAGGGGCTTGTTCGGCTTGCCATACGCGCCATGAATTCTCGGCGGCACAGGCGCGCCATCCCAACACGTGCGGCAAGTGTCACATGGGGCCAGACCATCCGCAGAAAGAAATCTATGAAGAATCGAAGCACGGTATCCTCTTCGCGGCCAACATCGACCGCATGAATCTCGACAGCAACAAATGGGTCGGGGGTGAGGACTAGTGGGCGGCTCCCACCTGTGCAACGTGCCACATGTCGGCTACCAAAGATCAACAGGTGACGCACGACATCGGCATGCGGATCAGTTGGAACAATCGGCCGGTGGTTTCCGTTCGTCCGGAAATCGCAGACGCCAAAATGGACTTGCCTGGCAAGGATGTTCCCTGGCAGGTGCGTCGACAGAACATGAAGAATGTTTGCCTGAACTGCCACAATCAAAACTGGGTGGACAATTTCTACGTGCAATACGACGAACTCATCGAGCTGTACAATGACAAGTTCGCCAAGCCCGGAGCCGAACTGTACGCGGCCGCCCAACCATTGCTCAAGCCAGCCAAGTTCTCGAACAAACTCGACTTCGTTTGGTTTGAAATCTGGCACCACGAAGGTCGCCGCGCAAGGCACGGGGCGTCGATGATGGGGCCGGACTACACGCACTGGCACGGAACCTACGAGATCGCCCGCAACTTCTACACCGAGTACATCCCGGAACTCGAAGAACTCGTCGAGCACAATCTGCATTCGGACGACCCCGCGAAGAAGAAAGCCGCAGAGGACTTGAAAGCGAAGATCGCTTCGGTGCTCGATGCCCCTGAGCATCTTTGGTACACGAACCGGATGGACGATAAAGAGCGCGAGCGACGTGCCAAAGCTGCAGAGGAATTCCGCGCCCGATACAACAACTGATTTCGCATGGCGCATGAAGGTGGGCGATGGCAAAACGATTTCGCAAAGTTAAACCAACTGTTCGAGACGGCGCGATCGCGCTTCGCGATCACCTGTTGTCCGTGGCCGAACTTGCGCGAAATCGGTATGGGGAGCGCATGGATTTCGCTGGTGTCGAGGCACTCCTCGAAGACCGCGAAATCGTGCGCTATCCGGTGACGCTGGTATTCGACGATGCGCCGCTCCAAACAGGCGAGTACGGATTTCCTGAACCCGTCGGATGTCGCCCACAGGATGGATTCAGACTGTATCTGCACCCCCATTTCGAACACCGCGACGACGTCTTGGCGATGCTCGTCGCCTATCAATTGGTGCGTGTCAACTATGGCGATGTCGCATCGCATGAAAAAGCTGAAGTCTTCGGCGCCGCGCTCTGTGGAATGGACCAGGACGCGTACTACGAAACCCTATGCACGCTGGTGGATTCGATCCCGGCGGCAACCTGTTAACGAGGTGAGTCATGGCCATCATCGGTCTGATCGCACGAGTGGAAACCAGCAGTCGCCAGCAAACGGTCGTGTCACTGAACAGCATTCCCGGCGTTTCTGTTTTTAATGTCGAAGGTAACGACCAGGTGGGCATGTTGATCGAAGCGCCGAACCTGGACTCAGCGCACGATTGTCTGCGTGAACAAATTGAGCATGTCGATGGCGTGATGTGTGTGTGGCCGGTGTATGCCAACATCGAAGACGAATTGGAAAAAGACCAGCGCCTGACCGCCTGATCAAATCAATAGAATCCAACGAAAGTGGCTTGAACATGGAAACGACACGACGCGATTTTATCAAGGCATCCGCGATTTCTGCGGTTTGCGCAGCCGCCGGCGGTCCGATGGCGTTGGCACAATCGAACGGAGGCGGTAAGACCCGTTGGGTCAAATCAGTGTGCCGATTTTGTGGAACAGGATGCGGCGTGATGCTCGGCGTCCGAGATGGCCAATTGGTGTCGCTTCGCGGCGATCCCGAGCACCCTACGACCAAGGGGCTTGTGTGCGCCAAGGCTCTATTCCTACCGAAGATCGTGTATTCCGAAGATCGCCTCAATTACCCGATGGTTCGCCGGAACGGTGAATTCGTCCGCATCGGATGGGACGAGGCGATGAACCTGCTTGCTGAAAAGTTCGCCGGCGCGATCAAGAAACATGGAACTGACAGCGTTGCGTTTTACGGTTCCGGACAGGCTATGTCTGAAGAGAGCTACTTGGCCAATCGATTGTTCAAAGGCGGGATCGGGACCAACAACGTTGAAGGTAACCCGCGACTTTGCATGGCCAGCGCCGTGGGCGGGTACGTCACAACGTTTGGTAAAGACGAGCCGATGGGTTGCTACGACGACATTGAGCACGCGAAAGTGTTTTTTCTCGTCGGGTCAAACACGGCTGAGTGCCACCCGGTCATTTTCGATCAGATTCTCGCACGCAAACAGGCCGGCCGCGATGTGTTGATTGTCGTACTCGATCCGCGAAAAAGCCCGGTGAAACACGTCGCAGACATTCATCTCGACCCTGTTCCAGGGTTTGACCTCGCCGTTCTTCACGCCATGGCCCAGACGATTATTGCGGAGAACCGCCACGACCGCGACTTTATCGACAAGCATGCACAGTTCAAAATCGTTCGCGACGGTAAACCGACCAATGTCAGCTTTGATGACTATGTCAAATTCCTCGACGACTTCACACCCGAAAAAGCAGAACGGATCTGCGGTGTCAGCGCCAACCGCATACGCGAAGCGGCCCGACTCTTTGCTGTCGGACCGACCATGTCGCTGTGGACGATGGGCCTGAATCAGCGAACCACCGGCGTGTGGGCCAACAACCTCATGCACAACCTCCACTTGATCACCGGGCAGATCAACAAACCGGGTGCGACGTCATTCTCGCTGACGGGCCAGCCCAATGCCTGTGGCGGCGTCCGCGACACTGGCTCACTTTGTCACATCTTGCCATACGGCAGATCCGTTTCGAAGGCCGATCATCGCGCGGAGATGGAGACTCTTTGGGGAAGCAAACCCGGAACGATTCCCGACGAGCCTGGACTTCATACCATTGCCATGTTTGAAGCCCTCGGAGAGGACAAGATCCAGGCGATGCTGATCTGCACGACGAATCCCGGTCATTCGCTTCCGAACTGTCACCGCCATCGAGACGCCATGGGAAAACCCCGGCCCAACAAACCGTTTGTCTGTGTGATCGATGCGTATCCTACCCGCACGACCGAGTTGGCGGACCTCGTGCTTCCTGCGGCTATGTGGGCGGAGAAAACGGGCGTGTTTGGTATGTCCGAGCGGCGCTACCAGTTGCATCCGCAAATCATCAGCCCGCCGGGTGAAGCGCGCTCCGACTTCGATGTCATTCTCGACTTGGCCGGACGACTCGAAGACTTGGGCGTCGTGCAGCGCGGATACATCAAAGGCAAATTCAAGACGACGGATGACATTTGGGACGAAATGCGTCAGGCGTCCAAGGGTACGGCATACGACTTCATGGGCATTACTCGGAAGAGATTGCACGCCGAGCGCGGGGTGCGCTGGCCCGCACCGACAGAAGATCATCCGGGAACGGCCCGCCGCTACGTCAAGGGTGAGGACCCAATACTCGACAGGGGTCCTTATGCCGACAACTCCCTTTCACCTGGCGACACCAAGTTCTATGCAGCCCCGGATCACCGCGCCATCGTGTGGTTGCGACCGGTCAAGCCGCCCGCCGAGCCAGCCGACAACGAATATCCATTCATCCTTTCGACGGGTCGTGTGCTCGAGCACTGGCATACTGGCACGATGACGATGAAAGCGGATGAACTTCGTCGGGCGTATCCGGAAGCGTTCGTGGAGATCAACCCAGAGGACGCGCGCGAGCTTGGCATTCGTAATGGCGACCAGGTGCGAATCACTTCGCGACGCGGCGAAGCAGTCATGAAATCGCGCGTCGTGGATATGCCGCGAAAAGGAATGGTCTTTGCGCCGTTCCATTGGGAAGACGATCGCGCATTTATTAACTACGTGACCATCGATGCGTTTGATCCTGGGTCCAAGCAACCCGAATTCAAGATTTGTGCCGTCAAGCTGGCCAAAGCGTGAGCGTATTGGAGTGAATGCGATGAGGATTCGAACTTGGCTTGCCGCATCTGTCCCGCTCGTTCTTGTCATGAGCTACGTGATGGCTCAGCGCGCGGAAACGCCGCCTTCAGATCGCGACAAGCAGGATGTCGAGGTACTTCCGATGGAGCCTGTCGACGCCGAAGAATTGGTTCCGGTGCAGAGCGACTCCGAGAAAGAGTCTGCGGGTTCCGGTTCATCGACTGCTCCCACGGTCATCGCCGGTGATCGAAGCAATATCCAGTTCGCTGACAACGCCTTTCCCCCACCGCTGCCGGACACCGCGTGGCACCGCGACGCATGGATGCGCAACGACTGCATGCGTTGTCACGAAACGGGTGTGGCCGATGCGCCGGAAGTCAAGCATCGCAATATGCCCGACGTGCTCATGACGGCCAAGTGCAGAAGCTGCCATGTGCTCATTCCAGGTCTATTGCCGCGCAGTCAACGCGAAGCCGCGAAAGAAGTGAAGGGTAAAGCGAGTCGATTCGACGACAACGCTTTTCCACCCATGATGCCCAACTCAGAGTCGCACCAGAATGCGTGGAACAAAGATGACTGTTTGATGTGCCACACCCGCGGCATTCAGGGTGCACCACTGATCCGCCATGAAAATCTCCCCAAGATCCTCCTGCAGTCAAAGTGTCGCAGCTGCCACGTGCAGACTCGCGCGATCGAGACACCGGTCGCACCAAAGGTCGGTGAAAGGTGACCGACAATGAGTTGGAATCGTCGGCAATTCATGCTTGTGGCCGGTATCGCCACAGGGACTGGCATCGGCGCTTGGGTCCAAAGACGACCCGGTCGTGCGCTCGAACCCGCGCTTGTGCGACCTCCTGGTGCGCGAAGTGAAGCTGAGTTCCTGGCCACCTGCATTCGTTGTGGACAATGTGTCACCGCCTGCCCTTTCGACTCGATCAAGTTGGCGGTCGGTGTTCAGTTTGGCGTTTCCAATGGGTCGCCCTATGTGGATACGCGCGAAACGCCGTGTTACCTCTGTCAGGGGCGCGACCGATTGGAATGCATCGCGGTTTGCCCGACATCCGCACTGCAACCCGTCGCGGATGATCGCAGCATTCGCATGGGCCTCGCGGCAATCGACGAATCCAAGTGCCTTGCGTACAACGGAACGGTGTGCCGGTCCTGCTGGCATGCATGCCCCTTTCCCAATGAAGCAATTCGTTTTGACAACCGCCTGAGACCGGTGGTCGACATGAGTACATGCATTGGATGTGGGCTCTGCGATCACGCCTGCCCCACCGATCCGACATCGATTCCCGTGCGACCGAATGTTGCCTTGAGTACGGGGTCGCGGACATGAGTGCCAAACCGCGTCTCTTTCGCTGGGTTTATGCGCGTCGATTGGTCGCAACCGTGTTTGTGTTGTTGCTGCTATTCGGACGCTTCGACTGGTTTCCATGGTTCAAGGGTGCGACGACAGCCACATTGGTTGCACATTGGATCCCGCTTGTCGACCCGCTCGCAGGCGCGGACGTCTTACTCGCCAGCCGCCAAATCGATACCGCCCTTGTGATGGGAATGGTTATCCTGCTCGCGTTTGCCGTCTTGTATGGACCTGTCTTCTGCGGTTGGGTCTGCCCCTTGGGTCTTGTGCTTGACATCAATCAATCACTGCGGCGTTTCTTGATGCGCGGCACGCGAGTTCGACGTATTCCAGTTTCGTCATCGTCTGCTCAATGGCGCTATGCCATACTCGGCATCACGCTTGGGCTCACGATCACGCTACGCTTGCCGATCTTTCAAACGGTCTCTCCGATCAATCTCCTCGCGTGGGCGATTGTTCACGGAGCATTTGCCGGCATCATCGTGGTTGGCGCCTTAGCGCTATTGGAATGGGCCTTTCCGAGATTCTGGTGCCGCGTGGTTTGCCCACTGGGGGCGCTGTATTCGCTGGTGGGTCGATGGGGACTGCTGCGCGTGCGTATTAACCCCACCGAAGCCGGTAAGACGCCCTGCCGCCAATGCACGTTGCATTGCCCGATGGGTGTGCGGGTCATGGAGGACTATTCGCTCGCCCACCGGTTGAGCGTCGATCATCCCGAGTGCACGCGGTGCGGCGACTGCGTAGACGCCTGTCCTCGCCCGGTCTTGCGGTTGGGAATCAAGCGTTGCCATCAATGGTACATCCAAGGGACCAAGTCCCATCACGATTGCGAACTGATGGATGTTATGGAGACAGAAACAGGCGACGGCGCAAGCGCCATAAGCCAGGAATCAGGTTTGGTTCAGTTGAAGCTGCAAGTGCCGAAAAGCAGGACAATACACAAGCCGTTGGACAAAGGCGACGTGCCTGGACTATAGTCGATATGGATATGTAGTTATCGGCAATCACCAAACGAGCGAGGTGGGATCATGCTATCACTGAGTGGCCAATATGCGTTGCGTGCCATGATCCACATGGCTCAGCACATGGACGACTGGCCCATCCCGGGTCGCGTGATTGCGGTTGAGACCGACATACCGCCCAAGTATCTGTCCAAGATTCTAGGCGACCTGGTTCGCCAAGGTGTGCTGACATCATCGCGAGGAAAGACCGGCGGATTCGCCATGCGCCGCAAGCCTAACCGCACCAGACTATACGACGTTCTGATTCCGTTCGAGCAGTTCCAGCACAGGACATGTCCGTTCGAGAACAAGCGATGCAGTGACGCCCATCCATGCTTGGCCCACGAGAGATGGAAGAAAGTCGTTGAATCCGAGTTGGATTTCCTGCAGAACACGATGGTCTCAGAAATCGCGGGCGGAGCGGCAGACAGAAGTTAAGTACCCCGCCTGAGTTGAGTGCCGGAGGTTCAATTCGGACAAGCAAACCGAACATCGAAAAAATCTCTTTTTTCATCGCAACTCGAGTTCGAAGACCGTTCTATTCCCTCAGATTGAAGGGCGTTGTTCAATTCGCCCCCCTATTGAATTTTGTGCCAACCGCTTTTGCGCTGTAGACTTGTCAAGACGGCTCGGCGGTTGAGATGCGGACTTAGCTCGACTTGTTACCGAGGCGGTATGACCCCAGATGTGCGGGGTGCCGCCGAGAGACGGGGTGTGCCATGCGGTCGCATCGGCTCGTCGTTGCAGCACTCATTCCCACACTCACTTACACCGGATCTACCATTGCAGCCCCTTCGACTTTGCGCGTGGTCAACACCGCCGCGTCGCCGGGCGAACCATTGGCTGTCAGCGTGACGATGGACGGCGCGACAGGTATCGGAGCGCTCGATGTCAGCATCTCGTTCGATCCTGAAGTGCTCACGTTTGTCGAAGCGGCTGTCGGCCCAATCGCTGCCAACGGGATGTTGCGCGCTGGCGAAGTTAGTCCCGGAAAGCTGCTGATCGCCCTGATCGACGGCGACGGATTCTCGGACGACGGCGAAGTACTGCAAATCAAATTTCGGTCGTCACAAGTTGCCCAGGGCAAGGCGCAACTTGTCGTCGATAAGGTCACTGCACACGACGCGGTGAAACTGACCGCAATCCCCACTACCGCTGAGAATGGCACGGTGATTTTTGCCAAGCCGAGCATCGAATCTTCCAATGAAATTCCGCCACCTCCGCCAGAGGAATCTGTCTCTACATGGATCTGGGCGCCGGCGATTGCCGTTGTGTTCGTAATTGGACTCTTGCTGGGGCGGCGGGCGAAACCGAACGACACAGAAAAGGTGCAACGATGATTGGTCAAGACGAAATCAAATGTCACACCGGGCGCAGTAACACCAAACATTTAAAGCAGGTGTTGGCCGTCCTGATGGCGGGCGCGTTCGCCGGAATTTCTAATGACGCCGCGATCGCCGATGACAGCGAACGCTTCGACTACGTACTGACCCATGTGGCGGTTGGCGTCAAGGAAGGCCAGCGATTCAAGTCGCCCATCGAATTGGAAGCCGATGCCGACGGCGGCATTATTCTCTCGAACTTCAAAGCACCGCCGGATTGCAGCGAAAAAGTCACGTACAAATGGCGCTTTAACAAAGACATTCGCTACATACGATCCGGTGAGACGTTCACCGTCGATTTGCAGGTGATCACATCCGATTGCGCGGGGAACAAATCAGGCCCGATGGCGGAGGCATTCGGACTTGGCAGCAGCCGCCCGACTTCGAAGGTCTACCCCGGCCTTACGACAGCCGAGAACAGCGAGTTGGCCGAACGCGATGGCATGCTCATGTTGACCAAGGACGCCAAAATCTGGGGAAAACGCGCCAAGAACCAAAACCGCCGGGTCGGTCAAGGTACGG
The DNA here is from genome assembly GCA_030429365.1 of Phycisphaerae bacterium. Taxonomy (GTDB): domain Bacteria; phylum Planctomycetota; class Phycisphaerae; order UBA1845; family UBA1845; genus UBA1845. The sequence continues at coordinate 6,284 of JAUIEW010000119.1, read as the reverse complement.
TCGAATTCAAAGCGAACCCCGGCCCTTCGTCGAACAAGCGCCCGTGGTTCACACTGCTGTTCAGCGGGGAGTCGCGGAAAGGTGACGGCCGGCTCAACGATGATTTCCTCGAAGTTCGCGTCGCGTACATCTACAAGCGACTCGATCCCGCCGAAACGACCGGCGACGTCGAGATTGTCCTCGACAATCCAGGATCGAACAGCAACACGACCATCTCCATTCTCGGAGAGCAGGCCGGCAGCGCGACAACGGGTAGCGATATGATTCCAGGCGATGACGCAGACGATGATCCGTCGCGCAACGCGGGCGATCGTGGTCAGTCGGTGGACGACGACTGTCTTGATCCAAAGGTCCAGGACTGCATCGATCAATGGATTGCGATCGCGACGCGCCTGCGAAATGAAACCCAGTCCGATCTCGGACCTTGGCGAATCAGCCAATACGGACAATGGCTCAATCGCATCATCACGAATGTGCAACCGCCTGACGGATGGAATACGAAATACCACGAAAGCAGATACTGCGTCACGTGGATCGAGGCTGTCCACGAACATGAACAGGTGGCGTATCGTGGGGAATTACCGGCACTTCGCGATTTCGTGCGCGATTGCCTGTTGGGAAATAGCAGCATCATCACGATCAACATGCCAGACCACGCCGGAAACAATCACGCGGGCCCCAATGTCAGCGGACATGGTGACTGGGGGCCTCGCGGCGACAACGATAGTGACTGGGGACACCATCAAAGCGTTGGCGATGGGCGACTCGGCAATCTAAACCTGACGATTAACTATCCAACCGACAAGCTGCAACTTGTTGATTCGGCTGTCGGACAAGTCGAATCTTCAACGCTTCTGCAAATGAACGCCGAACCACCGGGCGTCATTCGCATCGGATTGGCCGATCAGAAAGGTGCAGCTGGCGAATACACGTTGTGCCGATTGGACTTCAGGTTGCGCGGTAATCCGGGCGATGCCATCGCGGTCACTGGGGATGTGACCCTCGCCAATCGAACCGACAACGCGCGGGTCCATTTCATGGTGCATGAGGGGATCATTCGCGTCCTAGGAGAATCTGTCCGTGGCGATTTCAATGGCGATGGAAACATCACAAGCCTCGATGCGCTGGCGGCTTTGCGGATGTCGATCGGTAGTTTGCCGGTGCAGATGATCATGAACGTTGATGGCGACGGACAGGTGACCGCAAAAGACGCTCGCCTGATCATGGACTTGGCCATCAACGCACCGCCAACGAACCCTCAGTCACTTTTTGGCAACTGGAACGAGTGCGAACCCAATCGTCCGCCGTCGATCATGGGACCGGCAATCGTCATCGGTTCAGCCTCGAAGGCGAGTGGCGAGGTTGTATCAATTCCGGTCATGCTCTATTACCAATGACTGCGAAAGGCCTTTGCATCGACATGACAATTGCACTGGAGGGCGCGCCTGTTACCCAGACACGCCCTCCCCTATTTCGTGCTTCGTGTTGTTGCCAACACGCCGTGTCGCGTCAGCTCCCGATGAAAATCAACTGGAATTCCGCGAAGTCAGACAGGTCGATGTCGCCGTCCGCGTCGGAGTCGAAGCATTCGCAGCCGACGCCCATCGCCCCACCGACGCCCTGCATGCAGCTTTTGAAGTCGGCGTAGTCATTCAAGTCCACATCGCCGTCGCCGTCGCAATCGCCAGGCGGCGAAACGCAACCGATCAATGCCTTGTTAATGGCGCCGATGGCGTCGAGATCAAAACCGACCGTAGCGCCGGACGGTCCCGATCCGTTGCCGTCAATTCGGACGTAACGCACGGCCGCCAGTCCCGACCCCTGCAAGTCGTACGACCGTGCGAACGCAGGGTTGTCGTGTTCATCATCGCCGGGTAGCGGCACGACCGGCGCTTCGGTGCTGACTACGCTGACATAGTTCACACCGTTCTCGCTGACGGTCACGTTGATGCTGCCGAACTCGGCTGTACCCCAATCGACTTCGTACACATTGAAGTCCGGTCCGAAGCCGTCAACGATGCGGTCGTCGCCGAAGTCGTATTCGACCACCCGTCCGCCCAGACCATAGAACACATTGTCCGGAGCGCCCAGGAACGCAGCATCATCTGCATTGGTGGTATTCAGCGACAACGTCGTCGGGAACGCCTCGCATTCGTCGGGAACACCATTGGCGTCGCAGTCCAGTTCGCATTCGTCCGGAACGCCGTTGGCGTTGCAGTCTGGTGCGAATCCACCGGACATTTCGCACGCATCCGGCATGCCGTTGCCGTTGCAGTCGCTCAATTCACCGCTTGCAATTTCGCATTCATCGGGGACGCCATTGCCGTTGCAATCGCCGTCAATGTGCAGCAGCACCGACAGATTGTCATTGGTCCAGTTGGCCGAGGCCAAATCAAGATCGCCGTCGCCGTCCAGATCGCCAACCGCGATGGAATACCGAGGCGCATCCATACCGGACCAGACATTGCTGTCGAACGTGCCGTCACCCATGTTACGCAGGATCCACAGGTCGAGGCTGCCTGTGCATGAGGCGGCAAGGTCGAAGTCGCCGTCGCCGTCCAGGTCGGCCATCGCCATCGCCCTCGGTCGGTCACCCACGCTGTACACGACGCCGGCGGCAAACGTCCCGTCGCCGTTGTTGAGCAAGACCGATATGTTGTCGCTGTTCATGTTCGCCGTCGCAACGTCAAGGTCGCCGTCGCCATCGAGGTCGCCGATCACCACGGACTGTGGACGGAAACCGACTCCGTACGAAACGCCGCTGGCAAACGCGCCATTGCCGTTGTTGAGCAGGACCCACACGGTTGAACTGTCGATTGCAACGACCAGATCGCGGTCGCCGTCTCCGTCCAGGTCGCCGATGCCAACGGCGGTCGGGCTGACGCCGACGTTGTAGAGAACGTCGTTGGCGAACGTTCCATTGCCGTTGTTGAGCAGCACCGACACGTCGGAGATACCGATGTTCGCCACGACCAGGTCGAGATCGCCATCGCCGTTAAGATCGCCAATCGCCACGGACCACGGACGGTCGCCGGCGCCGTACACAACGTCGTTGGCAAACGTGCCGTCGCCGTTGTTGAGCAAGACCGACACGTCGTCGCTGTCCTGATTCGCGGTCGCCAGGTCGAGGTCGCCGTCACCATCCAGATCGCCGATGGCCAACGAAGTTGGGCGGCTGCCTGTGCCGTACACGACGTCGGCGGCGTAAGTTCCATCGCCATTGTTGAGCAGGACCGACACGTCGTGGCTGGCCTGATTCGCCGCGGCCAAGTCGAGGTCACCGTCACCGTCCAAATCGCCGACCACCACGGAGACCGTATTATCCCCGGCATCGTACAAAACGTCTTGGGCGAACAGGTCAGCCGGACCGGGCACCTCGCACGCGTTGGGCACGCCGTCATTGTCGCAGTCATCGATGAGACCGGCGGCGAGATCACAGTCATCCAAAATGCCGTTGCCGTCGCAGTCGCTGCCGATCCCATTGGCGAGATCGCACTCGTCGAGAATTCCGTTGCCATTGCAGTCGGCGATGGTGTGCAACAAGACCGACACGCTATCAAGGAAGTAATTCGTTACGGCGAGGTCGAGGTTGCCGTCGCCGTTGAGGTCGCCGATCGCCACGGACGTTGGATCATTGCCGACACCATAGTGGACTTCGTCAGTGAGGGTGCCGTCGCCGCTGTTGAACAGACCCCAGACGCGGTCATCGCTGGAACTTGCTACGGCTACGTCAAGGTCGCCGTCACCGTCCAGGTCACCCAGTGCCACGAATTCCGCGTCGATGCTGTTGCCGTACTGCACACCGACTGCAAAGGTTCCATTGCCATTGTTGAGCAGGACCGACACGTTCTGACCCGCCGTGTTTGCGCTGACCAGGTCGAAGTCGCCGTCGCCATCCATGTCGCCCAAGGCAACCGAAATCGGACCGCCACCGGCGGCATACAGCGTTTCGGCTGCAAAGGTTCCGTTGCCATTGTTGAGTAGGACCGACACGTTGGGGCTGTCGTAAATCGCCACGGCCAAATCCAGGTCGCCATCACCGTCCAGGTCGCCCAGGGCCACTGACGATGGTTCGTCGGCGACGCTGTACAGGACGTGGGTGGCAAACGTTCCGTCGCCGTTGTTGAGCAGAATCGACACGCTGACACCGGACAAGTTTGCGGTGACCAGATCGAGGTCGCCGTCGCCATCCAAATCGCCGACTGCCAGGGAGAACGGACGTCCGCCAGTGCCATACGTCACATCGTCCACAAACGTGCCGTCACCATTGTTGAGGAGAACCGACACGCTGTCGCTAAATTGATTGGCCACGGCGAGATCGGGGGTGCCGTCGCCGTCCAGGTCACCCATCGCGACCGAAGCCGCGCCGTCTCCCGCGCCGTACGGGATGTTGTCGGCAAAGGTACCGTTACCGTTGTTGAGAAGAACCGACACGCCGTTGCTTCCTGAGTTTGCCACGGCGAGATCGGGGGCGCCGTCACCGTCCAAGTCTCCAGCGGAGACAGAGAGAGGATTGCTGCCGGTGCCGTACATCGTACCAGCGGTGAACAACTGTGCAGGCGCGTTCCAGTCGCATTCATCAGGGACGCCGTTGGCATTGCAGTCATTGGCGACCCCCGTCGCCAACTCACACCCGTCCGGGATGCCGTTGGTGTTGCAGTCGCTGCTGGCGCCACTGGCGATGTCGCAGTAGTCGGGCACACCGTTCGCGTCGCAGTCGCCGTCGGTGCGCCGCAGAATGGAGACGCGCCTCCGGTTGAAGCTTGCCGCGGCCAAATCTAGGTCGCCATCGCCGTCCACATCACCAAGGGCCACGTACCACGGAACCGAGTCAGCGCCGAACCGAATCTCGCTTGCAAATGTTCCATTGCCCGAGTTGAGCAGGACCGACACATCGTCGATCTGAAAGTTACCCAAAGCCAGGTCGAGGTCGCCGTCGCCGTCGACATCCCCCATGGCCATGAAGGCTGGAATGCTGCCGGCGCCGAAGCGAAACTCAGACGCAAAGGTTCCGTTGCCGACGTTGAACAGGATCGACACTTCGCTTTGGAGGGGATCCAGCATCGCGAGATCGAGGTCGCCGTCGCCATCGAGGTCGCCGATGGTTGTGGCAAGCGGTTGGCCGGCCACGCTGTACAAGTTTTCGCCGGCAAAAGTTCCATTGCCGAGATTGAGACGAACCGATACGTTTGCGCTGTCCCGATTGCTCACTGCCATATCGAGATCGCCGTCGGCGTCGAGGTCTCCGAATACGACGGACGCTGGAGCGGCACCCGCGCTGTACAACACTTCGCCATCGAACGTGCCATCACCGTTGTTGAGTCGAACCGATGCGTTTTGCGAGTCGCGATTGGCCACGGCCATGTCGAGGTCACCATCGCCGTCGATGTCACCGAAGACCACGGAGAGAGGTGCAGTTCCAGCGGCGTAAAGGGTCTCGCCGGCGAAGGTGCCGTCGCCGTTGTTGAAAAGTACCGAGACGTTGTGATCGTCGGTGTTCGCCACGGCGAAGTCGACATCGCCGTCGCTGTCGAGGTCGCCAAGTGCCAAGGCGTTCGGACCGCCGCCGACGCCGTACGCAACATCGTTGGCGAAGGCGCCGCTGCCGTCATTGAGCAGAACCGACACGGTGTCATCCCCGTTGTTCGTCAGGATCATGTCGAAGTCGCCGTCGCCATCCAGATCATCGAACGACACGAAGCTTGGCGTACTTCCGACGTCGTACATCGCGTCCGAAACGTACATCCCCTCCGGTTCGGGTAACTGGCACTCGTCCGGCACGCCGTTGGCATCACAGTCGGCGTCGCACTCATCAAGGACACCGTTGTCGTTACAGTCTTCTTGTCCCTCAGTGCGTATCAGGACCGACACGTCATCGCTAAGTTCGTTCACCGCGGCCAAATCAGGTTCGCCGTCGCCGTTCAAGTCGCCGATGGCTACGAAGCCTGGTCTGTTGCCGGCGCCGTAGCTAACTTCGATGGCGAAGGTGCCGTCACCGTTGTTGCGAAGAATAGACACGGCGTCGTCGGCGCCATTCGCCACGGCCACATCGAGGTCGCCGTCGCCGTTAAGATCACCGATGGCTATGGAATCTGCGCTGCCGGTGATTCCATACTCATGGTCGTAAACAAGGGTGCCTCCGCCAGCGTTGGTCAAAACGGTGATCGTATCGTCATGGGCATTCACCGCGGCCACATCCAGATCACCGTCACCGTCAAGGTCGCCCAATGCCACGGAAGTTGCCGTGCCGCCGATCGCGTAGTAATTGGCAAACGGGTTTAGCG
>JAUIEW010000118.1 GCA_030429365.1 Phycisphaerae bacterium | reverse complement strand
CGAGACGCCACCGAGTGCGAGCAAAGCGAGTGATGCTGGTTCCGGAAGAACCGAAGCAAAGTCCGAGCCGGCTGCGACGGCATCAATGCTGACGACTGCGTGATCGCCGGCGCTGATGAAGTCCTGACGCATGGCGACACCGGTGAGACCGACTGAAGCTGAGCTGACGTCGCTGATGCTGGTGCTGCCTTCGTTGGCCGGATCAACCCACAACTTCGAGATGCCCGTGTCGAATTCGTAGGAGATGATCAACTGATACTGGGTATCAAATTCGAGGTCCGTGCCCCACTCAGCTCCCGGGGCTCCCGATGATCCTGAGAGACCGAGGGTGTAGTGGTTGGCATCGCTGCCATCACGCAAGTGGACGCGTGACTTGAAACCGATGAAGTGGGCGAAGTATGCTTCGTCGCCATTGAAAGCCTCGACGCCGCCACGGAGATCTTCGACCGAGAAAATGTAGCTGGCGTAGAGAGTTTCACCAGCGCCCAGGGTCGTGCCGGTGTCGCGGGTGGCATCTTCACTGGCCGGGTTTCCCTGACGCAGAATTGCCTGGCCACCGCTGACCATGATCGGCGGAGCAAAGCCGGTACCGCTGTGCGGATACCAATTGCCGCCCGAAACGTTTGCGCCTGATCCATCGTAGACAGTCAACTCGCCATCGGCGTAGCTGAAATCGTCGTTCCAAAACAACGCGGCGTCAGCCGACGCGGTGAGGAACAGTGCGGCGAGAGAGGCCGCTAGAATTGACTTACGAAGTCCCATGTTTCTCCTCCTGAAAGAAAGGTTGCCGTACGAAAACTCTTGTCTCAACGCAGGAACATCCCGCGCCGAAATCTGCAACTACGGTTCTCTCTCTCAAAAGGAGCGTTGCCGGTGACCTGCCGTGGCTGACTCCGTTCCCCTTCCCAAATCTACTACCCTTAAGATCGTAACAGATTGGCGAACCGCATGTCTAGGTAAAACAGCCTAGATTAAGCATGATTCACGGTATCTTAACGTCCACATGCGCCTTCCCCTGTGACTTGTGTAACCCTCAATCAGATAGCCATTTATCGGAGATCGTCAGGATGATTATCGGGCCCTGCGAATAAAGTCAGACTGATCCCAAAAGGCAACTTTTTCACGGAAACTCGAGGGCACAACTCGCCTGCCAAGAACTCACAGGCAGAGGTCTGGTAATGAGGGGGCGGCTGCCGGTCCGCGCGGAGGAGTCGGGGCTTGTCAAAAAAAGAAGCGGGTCGGTTCTGATGAACCGACCCGCTGAACGACTTGATCTAATTGTCGGTCGCGATGCTTAACGACGACGAATCACTGACAGTCCACCCAGGGCGAACAACGCGAGGGTGGCGGGTTCCGGAACGTACGTTCCGATGGGGAACGGGTTGGCGGCGGTTGCGTTTGAGGTCTCGCCGTCCAGTCCACCGAGTCCGCTGTAGGTCCAACTGCCCGAAACGTAGGTCGTACCGTCGGGGCCGGTGCCGTCAACGCGATAGGCCCAACCGTCGGTGTAATCCCAAACTTCGCCGTCACCGATCGTGTTGATGTCGCCATAGGTGTCGATCACGCTGCCGTTGAAGAACAACTCAATGGCATCGTCACCGTTGATGTTGGCCGCACCGGCAGTGTCGGTCGGACCGAAGCCAAAGAACGACGTGAAGGCGGTCGATTCCGATGCGATGTGGATGTAGTCGCCGGCAGTTGCCGAACCCGAGAAGGTGTACTCTTCACCGTCCGAGCCGCCGCCATTGTTGGCCGAACCAAAGCCGTAAAGGCTGAGGTCAGCGATGTCGGTCGTGGCGTAGAATTCGACGGCTTTGGGCAGTCCACCCGACAAGTCGCCATCGATGACGCCTGTGATCACGAGCGTTGCGTTTGCTGCGCCCGCGTACATCCCCAAAACAAGGGATGCAATTAAGAGATGTTTACGCATTGTTCTCCTCCTGAAAGAAAGCCTGCTGCATGAGAGACCTATTCTTTTAGCGCAGGAACACCCCGCGCCAAAATCTGCAACTTCAAACTCTCTCTCAGAAGAAGCTCAACCGGTGTGGCTTGAGTCGGTGGGCTTCGATCCCCTTACTCTCTCTTACGACGGCCGGAATCGTATCAGAAGCACCTTCAACATGTCCATAGACAAGCTGGGTGATTCTTCAGGATTCACAGCATCTTAATGTGCGTTATGAGAACGGGTTGTGACTTCTCATGGGCTCTGTTCCGTGCCGCCCGGTACGCATTCGTTTCGATGCACGAACGATGCCGATCAGGCGGACATATGCAGTCGCCGTTGCATCCGTTTTATTCGTTCGCACGGCGCCGTTTCGGTACGTTTGGAGCCCTTGGAAGATCACTTCCGAATAGCCGTCGTCTCCACGCCCTGAAGCAGATTTGAGGTGTTTCGATTGATCGAAGGGCCGTTTTCCGTCAATATCGTCGATGCGCGGTGACTTTATCGGCTCTTGATACATGGCAGTCGCCGCGGATTGAACTAGACGAGCGCATCAAGAAGAGGTTTCAAACATGACGGCCAACCAAGGCATCGAATCGATTTTGCACGAGAACCGAACGTTCCCGCCGCCCGCCGAACTGGCGAAGCAGGCCCACATCAACGACCTGGCAGAGTACGAACGCATGCATAAGCGGTCGGTCGAAGACCCGGAAGGGTTTTGGGACGAGGTGGCCAAGGGGTTCCATTGGTTCGCGCCGTACACAAAAATCCTCGAATGGGATGCCCCCAACGCCAAGTGGTTCGTCGGCGGCAAGACCAACGTCTGCTTCAACTGCCTCGACAAGCAGATTAACGACGGCCGGGGCGACCATCCCGCAATCCTCTGGGAGGGGGAGCCTGGCGATACGAAGACCTACACCTATCGCGAACTGCTGGCTGAAGTCTGCAAGTTTGCGAACGCGCTCAAGTCGCTTGGGGTTAAGAAGGGCGACCGCGTCACCATCTACATGCCGATGGTGCCCGAACTGACCATCGCCATGTTGGCCTGCGCCCGCATCGGCGCACCCCACAGCATTATCTTCGGCGGGTTCAGTGCTGCCGCGATCGCCGACCGTGTCGAAGACGCAACCAGCACGGTGGTTATTACGGCTGACGGAGGTTGGCGTCGCGGAAAGGTCGTCCCCCTCAAACAGAACGTCGATGACGCGACCGAACTGTGCAGCATCATCGAAACCGTCGTCGTACTGAAGCGGACCGAAAACGACATCACCATGAAAGATGGACGCGACGTCTGGTGGCATGATGTGATGGCCAGCGCATCCGACGACTGCCCACCCGAACAGTGCGATTCGGAAGACCTGCTCTTTATCCTCTACACCTCGGGCACCACGGGTAAGCCCAAGGGCATCATGCACACGACGGCTGGCTACATGATCTACACGCAGCTGACGTCGAAGTACGTCTTCGACCTCAAGCCCGATGACGTTTATTGGTGCACGGCTGACATCGGTTGGATCACGGGGCACAGCTACATCGTCTATGGCATTTTGCAAAACGGTGTGACGACGATGATGTACGAAGGCGCGCCGAACCATCCGGATTGGGATCGTTTCTGGCGACTGGTTGAGAAGCACAAGGTGACGAAGTTCTACACCGCACCGACCGCGATCCGCGCATTTATGAAACAGGGGCGAGAGTTCCCCGATCGTTGCGATCTCTCGTCGCTTAAGATTCTCGGAACGGTTGGCGAGCCGATCAATCCCGAGGCCTGGATCTGGTATCACACCGTCATCGGACGCGAGAAATGCCCGATCGTTGACACCTATTGGCAGACCGAAACGGGGGGGATCATCCTGACGCCGCTGCCGGGCATGACCAAGACGAAACCGGGCAGTGCGACGCGGCCTTTCTTTGGCATTGATGCAGCCGTCCTCGATGACGGCGGTACCGAACAAGGCCCACATCAGGGCGGGTACTTGAGCGTTCGGAAGCCTTGGCCCGGGATGCTCCGCGGGATTTATGGTGATCCGCATCGCTTCAAAGAGCAGTACTGGTCGAAGTATCAGGGCATGTACTTTACGTCCGACGCATCGCAGCGCGACGAGGATGGCTACTTCTGGTTGATGGGGCGTGTTGATGATGTGATCAACGTGTCGGGTCATCGACTGGGCACAATGGAAGTCGAATCGGCATTGGTGTCGCACCCGAAGGTGGCGGAAGCCGCGGTTGTTGGCATGCCGCATGAGATCAAAGGGCAGGGGTTGGCTGCGTTTGTGACGCTGATCGGCGGTGTGGAACCGACTCCTGATCTCAAGGATGAACTCGCAGCCCACGTGACCAAAGAAATCGGCGCGATTGCCAAGCCCGACCAGATGCGCTTCACCGAAGCGCTACCGAAAACGCGATCCGGCAAGATCATGCGCCGCCTGCTCAAGGAGTTGGCCACGAGCGGTGAAGTCAAAGGCGACACAACCACGTTGGAGGATTTCTCGGTGATTTCCAGCTTGCGAAGTGAGGAGTAGGGCGGATGCAGGGACGCGATCGATCGCTGCGATGGATTGTTTTATCGGTGGCGGTCGCGTGCGCGCCGGCGCTCGCTGGAACTCCGGAACACATTGATCCGGTTATCAAGAAGATGATGACCGACGTGTCGCGCGAACGACTCGAATCCGACGTGCGCACGCTGGTTGGATTCGGTACGCGTCAGACCGAGAGCGCCACCGACCACCCGACCCGCGGCATCGGTGCGGCCCGCCGCTGGATTCAAGCGGAGTTTGAGAAAATCGCCGCGACGACAGGCGGGCGTATGACAGTCAGCCTCGATTCGTATACCGATGCGCCGCCGTCCCGCCGAATCACCAAGCCCGTTGAGATCGTTAACGTCGTCGCAACTTTGAAGGGCGCCCAGCCCGAGTCAGCCGACCGCATTTATGTGGTCAGCGGACACTACGATTCGATCTGCAGCGACCCGACCGATTCCGAGTGCGATGCGCCCGGAGCCAATGACGACGCGAGCGGGGTGGCTGCTGTCCTGGAAGCGGCGCGCGTGCTGAGCACGCATGAGTTTGATGCAACGATTGTCTTCGCCGCTGTCGCCGCAGAAGAGCAGGGGCTTTACGGTTCCAAGCATTTGGCTGAAGGGTACAAGTCCAGGGGCGCAAACATTGCGGGCATGCTAACGAACGACATCGTGGGTAATTCCCTGTCGCAGCTTGGCGTGCGCGACGACAAACACGTGCGGGTGTTTTCGGAAGGTGTGCCGGAAATCGAAACGCCGGATCAGGCACGGATGCGGTTGGCCACTGGAAGCGAAAACGACGCGCCGGCCCGGCAGTTGGCCCGTTTCGTCGACGAATGTTGCGCGAAGTATGTTGACGGCTTCGACGTTGAACTTATGTTTCGTCGCGATCGCCTGATGCGGGGTGGGGACCACACGTCGTTTTCACGGGCGGGTTTTCCGGCAGTTCGTCTGACTGAGATAAATGAAGACTATCGCCATCAGCATCAAAACGTGCGCGAAGAAGACGGCGTGCGATACGGCGATTTTCCAGAATTCGTTGACTTCGATTATCTCAGCAACGTAACAAGAACCAACGTTGCCGCGTTGGCCAGCCTCGCGAAAGCACCCGCACGTCCCACCAATGTTCAGATTGTGTTGGACAAGTTGGCGCCAACCACGACGATCGCGTGGGAGAAGAACACCGAATCGGATTTGGCGGGGTACGAACTGGTCTGGCGAGCAACGTCAGCACCAACGTGGCAGGGTTTTGAGCCGGTTGGACAAACCCATCACGTGACGGTGGATCGTTCCAAAGACAATTACTTCTTTGGCGTGCGGGCGATTGATCGCGATGGGTTTCGCAGCGTTGTGACGTTTGCCCAGCCCCATCGCAAGTAGAAATGCCGTTAAGGGGTTGAAAACGTTTTCGGTCAAACAAGCCGCCACACAGTCAGCCATCCCTCTCAAACCCGTGTCAGACAATTTATTACCGGTCCTACTTCACTCTGGTTTTGTGAAGACTATACTTGCAATGGAGTGCCGATTGATGCGTTGGAAATTCGCTGGCATGGCAGTTGCAAGTGCATCAATAGATCGGCGAGAATACCGCCTCAGGACGACCCATGAGGGTTGTCTGGGGAAATATACCCTACCGATTCCCACCGTATGGCGGGAATCCAGCGCAGGGGAAGAAAACGATGGCAAATGCAGACATCATCATGGTAGGTCCGACAGAGACCACGCTCATCACTGAGTTGTATAACCAGGTGTTTGCGCCAAAACGCGACATCGCATTTTTTGACCGACGTTTCAAAGGACGCGGTAATCTCCTCAATTTGATTGCCGAAGTGGATCAACGTCCGGTTGGATTTCTCAGCGGATTTGAGTTGAAACCGAACACATGGTTCAACTGGCTTGTCGGTGTGCTGCCTGATTTTCGTCGCGCTGGCATTGCCTCACAGCTGTGCGAAGCGGAACAGGCCTGGGCACGCGATCAGGGCTACCAATACGTCCGCATGGAGTGCCACAACCAGCACCGCCCGGTTCTGCAGATGTTGATTCGTCAGAACTTCGACATCGTGGGATTGCGATTCGACGCCGATCGTCAGAACAACCTGGTCGTGTTTGAAAAAGACATTGGCCTGCTCGATGACTGATCGAAGTCGGTTTTTCCCATACACAAGATGATCGTAATTGTGCCACTGCTCACAGAGCAGTGGCACGTCATCTATCAATTCTTGATTCTGTTTTTCTTCGTCCACCACAGGCGGGCGCAGGTGCTGAGGATCCAGTATCCGGCGAGGAACACGCCCCGCACGGTACCGCTGATCTTGGATTTGCCGCGGCGCTTGAAATAGGGGACATCGATCTCGCGAATTCGCAGATCTTGCTCGACTGCTTTGATTTGCATCTCCACCGTCCATCCAAACGCGCGGTCCTGCATCCGCATTTGAAAGAGTTTGTCGCGACGGATGGCCCGAAACGGACCGAGGTCGCGGTAGCGGTGGCCCCAACCAAGCCAGATCAAGGTCGTCGCCAGCCAATTCCCGAAGACTTGCGGGAGCGACATCGAACCGGGTTCGCGATTCTGGCGGGAACGGACGCCGATCACCATATCCGCATCGCCGCTCGCGATCGGTGCGACCAACTGCGGAAGCATTGCAATGTCGTCGGCAAGATCGGCATCCATGAATGCGACGACATCAAATCGTTTCCCGTCGGGCCAATGGGACAGTGCTTCCATACCGGTATAGCACGCTTCCCCATAACCGCGCTTCGGTACACTGATGACCATGGTGGCCCCGTTGGATGCGGCGCTGCGAAACGTGTCGTCCGTTGAGCCGTTGTCGCAAACCAAAATCGCCCCCACGCCCGATTCAACCAGTTGCGGCAACAGGATCGGCATGTTGTCCGCTTCATTGAGCGCCGGAATAATGACTGCCGTTGTGGCCAAACCGCTACGCTGCGTCATTGGATTGTCGGGCTCGGAAATCAGGACGATCAACCTTGCAGGTAGGGATTGGTGGCGCGTTCTTGTCCGACGGTCGTTGCCGGGCCATGTCCGGGAATCAACGTGGTGTCGTCCGGAAGCGTGAGGATGTTCTCTTTGATGTTGCGGATCAGTCGCTCGCCGTCGCTGTGGTGAAAGTCCGTGCGACCTATGCTGCCCGCGAAGACCGCATCGCCGACGATGGCGAGTTTCAATCCTTCGCAATAAATCGCTCTGCCCGCGGGCGAATGGCCGGAAACGTCGAGCGCTTTCCAAGTCGTGCCTTCCAATGCAAGTTCATCACCGGGCGCCAGGTCCAGCGCTTGCGATTGCTTGACGACCGTTCCGCCGCCGTGCTGAGCGGAAAGATTCTCATGGGCGTCGGTCAACAGCGGCCATTCCCCCTTGGCCAGAAACATCGGCATGTCGGGGAACGCTTCGCGCAACATATCAACGCCCGCGATGTGGTCGCCGTGTGCATGGGTTAGCACGAGCTTTGCTGGCTGAAGTTTCCTCTCCGCAATGAAAGCGATGATCTCCTCACCTTGCGGTGGAAGGCCCGGATCGATGATCCAGCAGGCAGCCCCGGAACCAATCGAAATCACCAATCCGTTTTCAGCGTAGAACGGATCGTTGAATACTTTGATGTGAACGTCTTTTTCGCCCATACGCACCGCTTCGCTTTCAATGGTTTGAACTTTCCGTCAGTTACGCACCCATGATAGCGTGTCGGGCGTTGGTTGAAAGTCGCGTGTGTCCGCGGCGCATGAAAAACGGGCACACCCATTGCGTCAAATGGGCGTGCCCACTGTGTGGTCGCCGGGGTGTGCGTGCCGGCGGTAGGTGGGTTTGCACTGCTTAAGACTATTTCATGCCGACGATGGTCATCTTCGGGCGAACGGTTGTCGCGATGCGATGTTCGAGTTCGGCGAGGTTCCGCTGCACGTCTTCAAGCCGATCGCGGGCGATGTCGAGGCGATGCCCGCCCATCTGCTCGTATTGCTCAGCGACCTTCAGGGCATTCTTGAGTTTCGCGATCATTTCGATCGTCGCTTTGTGCTTGGCTTCCTTGTCGGCGTCGTCGATGGCCATTTGTGTCAACTCGTGATTCATCTGGATCACGAAATCGCCACCGGCTTCCCGCATACGAGAAGCGTGTTGTTGCCGTGCGTCATCTTCGGCGCGGGCGAGGTCGGCTTCCGCCATGGCTACTTCAACGCGCATCTTGTTGAGTTCACCGGATGATGCTCGACCGGCTTGAACCATATTTTCAAGGTGCTGGAGCGCTTCCTGTTTGATCTTGACGATCTTGCGCATCTGATCGAGGACATTGGTCTCGACGGGTTCCGTCTTCGTTTTTTTCGTCAGTCGAGCGATCTGCTCTTCCATCGCTTCACGACGGGCGTTTGAAACCGAGCGGTCGACCTCATACTTGGCCCGTTGCCTTTCGTAACCCCTCAGCTCCTGAGTGATGCGCTCGATGTCGAGTTCGGTGGAATCGTTCTGGTCGAGAAATGCCTGCCGCTCGGAGAGTATTCGATGGACGTCGGTGCGTGCCCGATCGAGTTCTTCGTTCAGTTGGGCTTTGCGTTCGTGCTGTCCGCGGATGGAGGTCTCTGAGAATTCAAGCATTGATTCCTGAAGTAGATCACAGATGCGTTTCAGCAATGCTTTGGTTTTAGCCCGGTCGTCTTTTCTATTCTCAGTGCTTATTTCAACAACGAGTCGCGCAACCAGCGTAACCAGTTTGGCATCACCGATGTGTCTTGACTCACTAATGTCGAGGGTTTCAAGGCGCACCATCATGTGGTTTAGGGCCCCGGACTTGCCATCGCCGAATTGTTCCTCGAAAGCCTTGGGCCAAACGCCTGACGATATTAGCAGGGCGTCAATGACCTGTGGGCTAAGTGACGAGGCATCTTTGTCCCAGGTGACCGTGATGATGCAACTCTCAATCGCATTGTGCGCGTTGAAGGTCAAATCGCCAGGTTCCTCCACATCTGCACGAACGACGTTGGCGAAGTTGATCAAACCCACCATGGCGGCAAGGCATACTGTAACTCGGTTGTGATGCATCAGATTGAATTTCATATCGTTGCTCCTGATCTGTTCTTGATCTGGCTTAGGCGTGCGCGAGCGGTTTTCGCTGCCGCCGTCGTGGGAAACAAATTGATGGTGCGTTCGAACGATCGAATCGCTTCATCCTGTCGGTCGCCCTGGGACATCCATCGAATGGCCTGCTCGACCATGACGCGGGCGGTGATTTCGGATTCCTGCTCGATGAGCAGCGAAACCGGTATGGGTTGTGGCTTTCGTTCTTTGTACATCACGTTTCGCGGAACATAAGAAGCGGTTGCCGTGCGCTCGTTGGCGGCTTGTCGACTGGCGCGAACGATGGCTTCGAGTCGGTCGGCTTCTGCGCGAAGGGCTTCTATCTTGGCCATCAGATCAACCATGGCGTCTTCTGGAGGACTCTCCGTGTGAGCGATTTGCGGTTCTGTCTTCTTGACGGCTTCGTTGCGCGTAGCCACGTTGAAAACGAACAGCAGGAGGGCAATTCCCACCGAAGTTCCGACTGCTGCCCGGACCTGCTTCTGCCGACGGACGCGATGTCGCGCCCGGTTGGCGAGTGCCGTTGGTGACGCGAGGTCCACATCGGAAGCACGGTCGGCACGTTGCAGAAGTTGTTCGAGGTCGTTGGGTTGCATTGTTCTATCTGACTGGTCCGTAGGGTGGGCTGTGCCCACCATGTCCTTAATTCTGCGAACGGCTGGTGGGCACGGCCCACCCTACAATTTTTCGTTCGCCAACAGTGTTCGTAGTCGTTCACGTCCGCGGTGAAGGTGGACTTCCGCGTTGTTCTTGGAAATCCCCAAGAGTGCTGCGATCTGTGCGATTGGAAGTTGCTCCAGGTATCGCAGCACAATCACTTCGCGTTCGCGCGTTGGCAGATTCCGAACTGCCGCCCGGACCGATGCCAATGTTTCATCATCAAGCCCGCCGGTTGCTTCTGTGATCTGCGTGTCATGATCGTGGCGACTAATTAAAACGCCCAGACCCATACGCCGCAGAACCAATCGCCGTTGATGTCGACGGCAGGCATTGATCGTGATTCGGGTCAGCCACGTGTCGACGCTGCTCTCCTGACGAAACGACTTGAAGCCTTTGAGGACATCGACGATCACGTCTTGAACCACGTCGTGCGAATCCTGCGACCAACCTAGAAGCCGCGAAACCAGTCGTGCGATCCGCGGCTGATACTGCTCGACGAAGCGGTCAAACTCCAATCCGTCACCAGCCGCCAACCGTTGGATCGATAGCTCCGTCATGTTGTCCACCGGTTGGGCTTGCGACACGTCCGTCACGTCATCACCTTTGTTCACAACATTGGAGTGGGCAGAGGCGAAATGCTTACAAAGATTTTGCAAGATTATCTGACAATGGTACGCCGGGGCGGCGGAGAAGTTGCCGGATATTGTCAGATTGAGGCGAAATTGCAGATCGAAAATCGTAGGGTCCGCTGTGCGGACCATGGTGGCGGGGGAATTCGGTCCGCACAGCGGACCTACGGGTCTAGCATGCGCCGCGTAGGAAAGTGCCGAGGGTGCGGAAGAGGATGATGATGTCGAGTTCGAGGTTCATGTGCTTGAGGTAGTAGAGGTCGAACTGCAACTTGCGCTTGGCGTCTTTGATGCTGCTGCCGTATCGGAAGCTGATCTGAGCCCAGCCGGTGAGACCCGGCTTGACCAGGTTGCGCTCGGACCAATACGGGATTTGCTTGCACAAGTCGATCTGAATGTCGGGGCGTTCCGGACGCGGGCCGACGACGGACATCTGACCGAGCAGGATGTTGTAGAACTGCGGCAGCTCGTCGAGGCGCATCTGACGCATGATTCGGCCGACACGAGTGACGCGCGGGTCGTTCTTTTTCGCCCAAACGCTTTCGCCATTCTCGGCGTCGATGCGCATGGTGCGAAGCTTGTAAAGCTTGAACACCGTTCCATTCTTACCGACGCGATTCTGCGCGTAGAACACCGGACCGCCATCTTCCAACTTGATCAGAAGCGCCAGGATTGGATACAGCGGCAGCGAAACCAGCAAGCCGACCGTCGCGACCGAAATGTCGAACAGCCGTTTGAGTGATGCGTATTCATCGCAGTGGGCTTTGAGATCGCTGACGAGGAACCAGTCGGGCGTGATCTCATCGACGAGGATTTGACCGGCGCACGTTTCGTGGAAGGTCGCTTCGTTGGTCACGCGGCAACCGAGGCGAAGACAGGGCAGCATCCATGACGTCATCTTGCGGCGCTGAGCGCCGTTGCACACCACGATGTCCTGAATGCCGAGGTTGCGACAGATTCGGACCAACTCGTCGATCGAACCCAGACCCGGCAAACTCGCTTGCGTTCCCTCAGCCGGTTGATGGCTGACGAATCCCATTACTTCGTGGGCCGATAGGAATCCGCCATCGAGCCTTTCGACAAACGCTTCTGCCGCATTGCGCGAACCAACCACGATCAGTCTTCGTTTCACGCTGTGGATCGCGTAGCAGGCAAGCAACCGAATCGACAAGCCCGCAACCAGATAAGTCGCAAAAGTTAGCGCAGCGATTCGGCGGCTGAGACTTGAATACATGCCCACATAGATAATTGCGTAGACCAGTACCGCTCCGGCGATCGACGTCAGCAACATGCGGGTGACGATATGCCAGCGGCTATAAAGGGTCGCCCGTTCGTTGAGTCCGAAGATAAGGCTGCACACGGTGAGGCAGGTGACGCAGACGGCATAGGCGACGGTGGCGCCGGTGTGTTTGGTCATGCCGGTCAAGTCGAACCAGGCGTAACCTTGAATGAGTGCGCCCCAGAGGATGACGGCGTCAATCACAATCCATGCCGGAAGGGGAAGTCCGCGAAGCAGTTGTCCAAGCGTGACGACCGGATTGATCGCACGTCTTCGACGGGAGGCGGGTTCCAGAATCGTCGCGCGTGAGGCGGAGACAACACCTCCACCCGACTCGACACCCAAAGCGCACTCAGACTTCATCAGCCGATGACTCCCGCAGAAACAAAAGCGTCAAAACCTGCCTTGAGCATCGGCTGAAAGCAGCAAGGGCTGGAATTATAGGCCGCCGGTCGATGATCGTTTTGATTGAACCTGCCGAAGATGTCGCAGGCAGCGTTCGATCATTGTGCAAGCGGGCAGATTTTGCGCGAACTCGGCGGAAACTGCGCGGTATCAGCGCGTGATGGCGACGGATTGAGCGCGGCTGCAAATGACGATATTTCCGGCCTCAGTTCGCCCGCCAAGGTTCCGATATCATCGTTACGCAGACGTTCGAGAAAGACGTTGATCCACCACAACCGCACGCCGGTTTGCAGTGGAACTGACTTGGCTGCAAGAGGTTCACAATGACCAATAACAATCGATTGATTCAGTTGACGTTGGGTTTGATCGCGGGAGCGCTCGTCGGGTGTTCCAACCATGGCGGTGACGCGTACGCGCCACCGTCCGAGGCGGCGGGCTGGTCTGATCTTTCGCCGGGAACTTCCGTCACGTCGGACGAAGGGTATCGGTTGCTTGTGCCCCAAGCCACCGAAGGTCTGTTTCCCGCGTCGATCGCAGTTGCGCGGGTTGCGCAGGCGCCGTACAACGGTGGGCAACTCGTCATGACGATGAAGCCCGAGGTTGATTTCCTCGCTTGGAACTCAGTGTTCGACGACTTCCGTGGCGTCAGCGAAGTGTTCCCGCTCAACGAGAAAGATCTCGACGGGGGGGAAGTGTCCGCGGATAATTTGCTTGCCGCATCGGAAGCGCTCAAAGCCGGGTTGCTTCTACTTTATACCGAGTCGCAGGTACGGTTGGATCGATGCAGCCTCTCGGGCGTGTTGTATGACGTGCGCTCGCGGCAGGCGTTGGCAGCGATCCACGCGAACAGCTTGGTCACCGATCCGATCACACCTGACGAACGGGTGGCCCGCACCGCGTCGGCTAACTCGCGCGAAGAGCGCGATCCGAGGCTGGTAGCGATCGATGCGTTCGAGTCGCACGTGCGTGATTGCCTCCGGCGTTTGATGACCAAAGACAAGTCAAAGAACGTTGGACCGGTTGAAGGATGGATCCCGACGTACACCGTCGAGCCGCTGATTTGGCCGACCACGTACCCTTCGAAAAACCCGAATCGGCGCTAAGTTCATTCGAACTGCGAAGTAAGGGCGCAGTTGTTTTTCGGAGGCAACAGCACGGGTCTTAGGATTGGGTCATATCACGTTGGAAATTCACCAAATGAATTAATTCGACTATCCGTCAAAAAGCCCCTTCATTGACAGTTTAGGGGCCTTGGCGTAGATTGTTTGCGGTTATACGCACTTCGATTCTCTACTTTCGGGGCCGTTCTGATTTGAGGCATCGTTTGTTTCAAACTGACCTCGTGCGAAGTGCAGATTTTGTAGAAGGTTGTTTCAATGCAAGGTACAGTAAAGTGGTTCAATGACACCAAGGGTTTTGGCTTCGTGGCTCCTGAAGATGGCTCGGCGGACGTTTTCGTCCACTATTCCGCCATCGAAGGTGACGGCTTCAAGTCGTTGGCCGAAGGGGCTGTGGTCGAGTTCGACATCACCGTCGAAGGCAAGGGACCAAAGGCGTCGAATGTTCGCGTCGTTGGTAACTAGTTTCGGCCAGGTCGCCAGACCAATTTTTTGAATCTGGATGATCAAACGAAATTCACGAAGGCCCGCTCTTTGAAAAAGGGCGGGTCTTTTTCTATAAGCGTGCCGAGAGCGGGCATTGCGCTAGAGAGAAGGGCGATTAGGCGGCACGTGTGGGCAGGTTTGCGGAATCATGGGTTTAATTCAACTTCAGAACGTCACCAAGGAATTCGGCAGCCTGCGGGTGCTCGACGGGGTTTCCGTCGAACTGCATTCCGGGCGGATCACCGGCATCGTCGGTCCCAATGGCGCCGGTAAGACGACCTTATTCCGCATGATCAGCGGTGAGTTGGAACCGGACCTGGGCACCGTGACCAAGTCGCGCGATCTGAAGGTCGGTTACCTCACGCAGGAGCCCACGCTCAACTCCGACGCCACGCTTCACGACGAAGTGCTCAGTGTGTTTGAAGGGTTGCTTGCGATCGAACATCGGATGCAGCAGCTTTCCGAAGAGATTTCCCACAAGCACGATAGCGGCGACGTCTCCGAGTTGATGGCGCAATACGACCGGCTCAGCGCGCAGTTCGAAGCGGCAGGCGGGTATGCGCACGAGCAGCGGCTGGAGGAAGTGCTCGGCGGTTTGGGTTTCTCAATCGAGGACCGCAAACTTCCGGTGTCGGCGCTATCGGGCGGTCAGCGGTGTCG
>JAUIEW010000117.1 GCA_030429365.1 Phycisphaerae bacterium | reverse complement strand
CATTCTGTCTCTCGGGAAATGCCTTCGTAGGACGTCACACGGCCCCTGATCGCGAGGCTTCCATCAATGTGTCCCGACGCAATTGTCGAGACGAGGTTCAATGACCTGACGTGTTGCACGCCTTTAAAGTCTATTCAGTTGTCTACTCCTACCGACAGTATGAAACACGTTTTGACTTCGGGCAAATGAAAGTGCGCGCATTTTGCGCGCGAATTAAATCGGTAAGGCTGATATCCCTTGATGCCATGAAGTTGCGCCGCTTCGATTCGATTTAGTAATTCAATCGCGCATCAATTCCGCGCATGTGAATTCTTCAAATGGGTGATCAGCTGGGTTGCGAAAGTGCTAAGACTCTTGAGTCTTGCAGATGGTCGCGTAGATGTCGCAGCGCTCGATCAACTCGTCGTGCGTGCCCTGGTCGATCAGGCGGCCTTGATCGAGAACGATGATCCGCTGGGCGAAGCGAATCGTGCTCAATCGGTGGGCGATCAGGATGGTGGTGCGCCCAGTGGCATATTCTCGGACGGCGTCTTGAATCTGGCTTTCCGATTCGCTGTCGATCTGGCTGGTGGCTTCGTCGAAGATGAGAATCGGCGCGTCGCGCAGCATGGCCCGGGCGATGCAGAGTCGTTGGCGCTGCCCGCCCGACAGCGTGCTTCCACGTTCGCCGACAGGTTCACCGAACCCTTCGGGTTTGGCGTTGATGAATTCTTCCGCATGGGCACGGCGGGCCGCGTCCTTGATGGCATCTTCGTTGGGTTGCCGCGTCCCATAAGCGATATTTTCGGCGATGGTCATGGCGAACACCACCGGGTCCTGCGTCACCATGCTCATTTGCCGACGAAGGCTGGCGAGTTTGGCGCTGCGAATGTCGATGCCGTCGATGAACACCGCGCCATGTTCGGGGTCATAGAAGCGCACGAGCAACTTCGTCAACGTCGTCTTGCCGCTGCCGTTGGCGCCGACGAGCGCGATCGTCTCGCCCTTGTTGATGGTCAGGTTGATTTCCGACAGCGCGGGCGTTTCGGTTTCCGGATAGGTGAATGTGACGTTCTTAAACTCGATGCTCTCTTTGATCGGTTGAAGTTCGAGGGCGCCTTCCAGAAGCTCCGCTTCTTCGGGTGTGTCGATGACTTCGAAGATGCGCTGAGCGCCGGCGGCTGACCGCATGACCCGCGGGTAGACGTCGGCCATCTTGCGCAGCGGATCGATCAACATGCCCAATACGATCACCAACGTACCAAACTCTTCCAGCTTGATGTCTTCCTGCAGGACTTTGGCGCCCAGCCACGCGAACACGATTGCGATGCCGACGATGCCCATCATTTCGAGCGCGGGACGGAGGAATGCTTCAAGTTTGGCGATCTTGAGTTGTTGCTTGAACATCTTGCGGTCGATCGTCCACAGGTGCTTGCGCTCCTGATTTTCGGCGTTGTACGTCTTGACGACGCCGATCGCGTCAAGCGCGGTGCCCAACGCGCCAATCATGGAGCCATAGGTCTTCAGCAACCGGTTGTTCGCCTTTCGAATCTTTCGGCCGACGGACCAAAACAACAGGATCGCGACGGGTGAGATCAGGAGCATGGTCAGCGTCATGCGCGCATCAAGCGCCAGCGCCCAACCCAGCAGGAAGACCGCCTTGATCGGTTCGCGAAGCATTTTTCCGAAGATGCTCATCAAACCGCGCTGCATCTCCTGCGCATCTTGTACGAAACGCGACACCAGGTCAGACGTGTCCCGCGTGAAGAACGACATGGGCAGGCGAAGGATCTTTCGATAAAGCGTGCGGCGCAAATCCATCACCGCTCGAAGAACGCCAGCCGCCACGAAGTACTGCGCGATAAAGCGGGCGACGTTGCTGAGCAGATTGACGACCACAACAAACCCAAGCACCCAGAAGAGCGCCGTGACGCGACCACCCTGGTGCCGGGCCCGCGGAACGAAACTCGTTGCCCATCCCGCGATGCGCCAATTGCGCGACGCTTGGTCGAGCGTGACCATGACCGCCTCGGCGGAAGAGTCGCCGCCGGGTCCGGAGGTGACAATCGTCAGCTTCGCGCCATCGTCGGCACTGGCGATGGCTTCGAGAAACTTGGACGGTTCGACGGTTTGAAGTTGCGTGTCCGATTCAACGTCATCGTCGCCGGACGGCTGCAACGCGTAGGCGTCGATTGAATCAAGAGCCTGCACGCCGCTGTCGGCAAAGTCCGAGTGGGTCGATACGTCGGTGATCATCAACTGCCGTATGGGGTCGTTGTCACCATCCGCCCGTGTGCGGATGTCGAGGTCCATGCCAAGCCGGTCTTCGGCGATGGAGCGGTCGACCCATCCGTGAAGCCCCTCATCCGAGAGCATGACTTTCAGTACTGGCAGAACGCTGACGATGCCCGCAGAGTTGAGGAAGCCGTAGACAATCGACGCGATGAGCCCGATCAGCACGAGGCGGCGGTGGGGCCAAACCAAACGCAGCATCCGGCGAAAGTGGGGCGTACGGATGCTGGCGTTCTTGGCCCGGTTCTTGTCGTCAGCACTGATGAGTTCGGTTTGCATGATGTGGCGACGGCAGAGAGGCAGGCGATCCCCTGGGGAAGGCTATTTAATTCGTTTTTCAGGGTTAATGGGCGTTTGAAGCGACAACTAACGACAATCTCACCGCCTCCCGATCTAGTTCCGAAAAACCGTTTCCGATAATATCGGTGGGCGCTGAGCATCATATCCGGCGGGTTACCGCAGGGCAACGGTGGCGATTTGGGTCCTCTGGTGACTTTGGCGGGCCAATTGTCAGCACCGCTTCGCTCTCTCGCCTGGCGATGCCGAACCCAGATTGAAATCCAAATGACCGGTGGATCGAAAGCGTTGAGTCGCCGGTTATCTGATCAGCTACCCGCGGGATACTTTTTGAACCAACAGGAGATCGTCGAACATGATCGCGAAATCGAAAGCCACATGGGTCCGTCAAGGCTGGAGCGCCATGCTCCTGGTCATTCTGGCGATTCTCGTAGCGACACCGACAGCATCGTTCGCAGATGACGACGCGAAGGATGCGAAAGAAGCCAAGAAGAAAAAGAAGAAAGACAAACCCGATTACAAGCCCTTTGAAGAAGTGACCGAAGGTTACGAACTCATCGAGGGGTTCTTCCCACTCTATTACAACAAGAAGACCGACGACATGCTGGCTGTGATTCCCAGCGCAATGGTCGGCAAGGAATTCTTGATGGCCCAGAGCATGACTTCGGGTGGAGGCATCACCGGTTTCCCCTTGGGGCATCGGCTGGTTCGTTGGGAAGAGTACAACAAGAAGATGATCCTGGTTCAGCCGGAACTTCGGCATCTCAAAGCCAAGGGCAGCGACGTGCAGGACGTGATCGACCGCACGTACACCGATTCGGTTCTGCTGTCCACGCCGATCGTTACCAAGCGCGGCGGCGACGCGGTGATCAATCTCGACTCCATTCTCAAGAAGGATTTTCTCGGATTGGGGCGCTACTTCGGCGGTAGCATGGATTCATCCATCAGCAAGTGGGTGAAGCGCAAAGGTTTCAAAGACAACCTCGAGCTGTCTGTCGAAGCCGTGTTCATGTCCGGCGGATCGGGTGGAACCAAGTCCGTCATCCACTACAGCATCTCGCGCCTTCCCGAAACTGACTACAAGTCTCGCGATGCCGATGATCGCGTCGGTTACTTCATGACCGCCCGCAAGAATTGGGCAGCCGATCATGACGACCGCACCATCTTCAAGCGCAACATCCACCGCTGGCATTTGCGCAAGAGCGATCCGAAGCAGGCCGTCTCCGACGTTCATCCCGATGATCAGATCGTTTTCTACATCGAGAAAACCGTTCCCGTGAAGTATCGCCGCTACATCCGGGAAGGCATCGAAATGTGGAATGTCGCGTTCGAAAAAGCCGGCATCCGCAACGCGATCCAGGTTCGTCAGCAGACCGACACCAATGAGTTCGCCAACATCGATCCCGAAGACGTCAACTACAACTTCTTCCGCTGGATCGTCAGCGGTCGCGCGTTTGCGATGGGACCGAGTCGCGCCAATCCGTTGACCGGTCAGATTCTCGATGCCGACATCATCATGGACGACTCGATGGCCCGCACCTGGAGCGCCCGCTACGACCGCTTGCTGGGACAAGGGCCGACCGCGTCTGAAGATCCCAAACTGCACGCATTCTGGAATGCCCATCCCGAGTGGCGCCCGACTTCGGCGATGGCCAACATGATTCCGGACTCGGTTCACAATCACAACGTTGATGATTGGGAGCCGCGGGCGATGAAGATTCTCGAAGCGTTTCAGCCGGACGGACTTTGTGCATACGCGACCGGCGCCATGCATGAGATGGCCCTCGGTGGTGCGATCCTTGCCGCAAGTTCCGGCGAACTGGCGTCGCGCGACGACTATGTCGGTCAGTGGATCAAGCTGGTTGCATGTCACGAGGTCGGTCACACGCTCGGTCTGCGTCACAACTTCAAAGCCAGTTCGTGGAAGTCGCTCGATGAAATCTTGGCCAACAACGATCCGGACGTTCCGACGACCGCGTCGGTCATGGATTATAACCCGGCTGTTTACAACCTCGATGGATCCAAGCGAAGCCTCTACATGAGCCAAGCCGTCGGTCCTTACGATGAAATCGCGATTGCTTACGGTTACAGCGTTCCGACGCCGGATCAAAAAGAAGACGAAATGTTGGCGGAAATCGCCGGTCGCGTCTCAGCGCAGGGCCTCGACTTTGCGACCGACGAAGATGCCGGTTTCCTCGCGCCCGATCCGCTCGTCAATACCTACGACAACGGGCAGGACCCGATTGCATGGGCCAACTACCGCATGGATTTGGTGGATGGGCTTCGCGGCAAGATGACCAGTTGGGGCATCAAGGACGGTGAAGACTACAACCACCTTCGCCAACTGTTTGACATGTTCCTCTTTGAGTCAAGCCGCGTGATTCGCTTCGCCGCCCGCCAGGTCGGAGGTCAATATCTGCATCGCGATCACAAGGGTGACCCCAACGCGCGTCAGCCGGTGGAACTTGTCGACGCCAAGACCCAGCGCGAAACGCTCGAATTCCTCAACAAGCGCGTGTTTGGTCCGGAAGCGTTTTCGTTCGATCCGGATCTCCTGTTGAAGCTCGCACCCGGACGTTGGAATCACTGGGACACCGATGCCTACGATTACTACCAGGAGTATCCGATTCACGACAAGATCTCGGGCGTTCAGGAGTGGGCATTGTTCCACGTGATGAGCCCGATGACGATTCGTCGCATCTACGATGCCAGCTTGAAAGTGCCTGCGGGCGAAGACTTCCTCGGAGTTCCGGAACTGGTCAATTCGGTGACGGACGCGATCTGGGCAGAACTCGACGAGGACGGGGCCAGCCAAGTGAACGGCGACAGTTCGCCGTTGATCTCAAGTGTTCGCCGCACCCTGCAGCGAAATCAGCTGATGATGCTGGAGCGCACCGTGATGTCGGATCCGGGATACTTCTTCCCTGCCGACGCGGTGGCCGTCGCGCGTATGGCGCTGAGCAATTTGCATGACCGCATCGAGAGTCGCCTGGAATCGGGCGGGTTGGATGATTTCTCAGAAGCCCACCTGGTCGATTCAATGACGCGAATCGAGCGGGCGTTGGAAGCCGGGTACGAACTCTAGGGTCTTCTCGATCCAAATGTCAAAATGAAACAGGCGGGTCCGGCATTGTCGGGCCCGCCTTTTCTTTTGATGTGTGTGAGGGCAGCCGCCGTCAGCCGTTCGAGTTGGCGTCGGTTTCGTTGGATTTTTCCGACTCGCCTTTCATCATCTTGGCCAGTTTTCGCGGCGCTTTGCGCAGTCGCCATTTGTCGCTTTCATTGACGATAAGCAAAACCACATCGCGTTCCGGTTCTGGCACTTCGTTGGGGTCGAGCGACACATGGGCGCGGACGGCGTACACGATCTCACCTTCGGGCGTTTTCATCTGCTGCATGTCAGTCAGTTGGAATCTCGGATTGGCTTGCCATGCCCGGATGAACTCCTTCTCGCTGATCGGTTCTTCCTTCACGCTCCACATCGATCGAAACAATTCGTAGTCCTGATCGACGCACGCTTTCACCGCACTCTTGAGAAACTCGGGGACGGCTGGATCGTCACAGGTGAAGTCATCCGGAAAGCTGACCAGTTCACGTTCGGGGGCGTCGGGTGGCGGAGTGGGGAGCTGGCTGGTATCGCCGCCGTCGTCACCTTTTTTGCACCCGACCACCGCAATGGCGACAGGCAAGCACGCCATGGTCATCAGCATCGCCACGCGCAAGGTGTGGTTGCGGGTTTTCGTCGTCACGGCAAAGTCTCCGTCGATTCGTTCGTGGATTGAGCGTCCGCAATTGGCGGCTGACATCGAAGGGGCATCCTAGTCGTGACCAGTGCTCGGGGCAATGTGTCTTCGTTTCGGCTGCGGGTACGGACCCTCGTTGCAAACTTAGATCTGACATGAAATCTTGCCCGCCAGCCGCTTGCGACTAAGCTACGCCTCATGCAAGCAAGCCGGGCCATCACCGATCGCGATCGCATCGAGGTCTTCCGTCGACTGATCGCATTTGACACCACCAGCGCCAACAGCAATGTGCCCGCGGCCGACGATCTCGCGAGTTTTCTTACCGACCACGGATGCCGCGTCGATCGATTTGAATCAGACGATGGCAAGAAGGTCAATCTCATCGCCCACAAGGGACCCGAGTGTGAGGGTGGTTTGCTTCTGTCGGGGCATCTGGATGTCGTCCCCGCGACGGAGGATGGCTGGGAGAGCGATCCGTTTACGCTGACCGAACATGCCGACCGCTACGTCGCCCGAGGGGCAGCCGACATGAAGGGCTTCGTCGCGATCGCGGCGTGTCTGCTCGCCGATATCGATGCCTCCAAAATGAAGAGGCCGCTGGTTGGACTGTTCACGCACGACGAAGAAATCGGCACGATCGGCGCTCAGCAATTCTGCAAACAGTGGGACCAGCGGTATCCGCTGCCGACGGCTGGCATCATCGGCGAACCGACGGAACTGCAAGTCGTCCGCATGCACAAGGGGCACGCGAAGCTGCGCATCGACGTATCCGGGACGCCGGCTCACAGCGGCTATCCGCATCTCGGTTCCAACGCGATCGAGAAGCTTGGACGCGTCATCACCACGCTGACCGCCGTTCGTCTTGAATTCAAGTCGCAGCGGTGCAAAACGAGCGAGTATTATCCCGAGACGCCGTTCATCATTCTCAACCAGGCCATGGTCGAGGGTGGGGCGGCAGTCAACATCGTGCCAGGATCTTGCAGCTTGACCGTGGGTATTCGGGTGTTGCCGGGACAGAAGTCGGGCGATGCGATTGACGTTGTCCGTCGCGCGCTTCGGACGATTCCAAACCTCGCCGACGACGTGTCGATTTCATTGATCGGTGACACGCCGCCGCTGCTGACCGATGCCTCGACGGAAATCAACCAACGACTTTGCACACACGTCGGGCAAACGGAGACGGTGGCTGTCTCGTATGCAAGTGATGCCGGACCGCTGGCGACGATGGGGATCAATTGTGTACTCTATGGGCCCGGCACCATTGAGGTGGCCCACAAACCCAACGAACATGTGCCCAAGGATCAGCTTCAACGGGCGTGGGATTCGCTGTCGGTTTTCGGCAGAAACTGGTGCATCGACTGACGACGAACACGGGAAGCGGCCAACACGAGTAAGGAAGTGTATTGATGGTGCCATCCAATGTCATCGAAGCCGACCTGACCTGGTTCAACGGTGCGTTTGAACCGCGCATCCAGGTGGTGACCAACTCATCCGGGAAGATCGAACAGGTCGGATACCTTGACTTGCAACCGACGATGCGGCTTGAGGGCAAAGCCCTGCTGCCCGGGA
Organism: Phycisphaerae bacterium; assembly: GCA_030429365.1. Classification (GTDB taxonomy): domain Bacteria; phylum Planctomycetota; class Phycisphaerae; order UBA1845; family UBA1845; genus UBA1845. Next base: position 6,922 of record JAUIEW010000117.1, on the reverse strand, counting down.
TGATCAATGCCCACAGCCACGCGTTTCAACGGGGGCTTCGCGGGTTCGGTGAGACGTTTCCCAAGGCTGCGGGAAGCTTCTGGACCTGGCGCGAGGCGATGTACGAACTGGTGGAGTGCCTCGACGCGGAGGAATTTCAAAACATCTGCCGCGTTGCGTTTGAAGAGATGCTGCGACACGGCATCACCACCGTCGGCGAATTTCACTACTTCCATCACGGGCCCACCGCGCCCGATCTTCTCTTCGACGAACTTGTGTTAGCCGCCGCGGCAGATGCCGGCATTCGGATCGTTTTGCTGGAAACGTTTTATGCCCATGGCGGTTTTGATGAGCCGCTGTCCGGCGGGCAGAATCGTTTTGCCACGCCCGATGTCGCGAGTTTCCTTGCGCATGTGGATTCGCTGCGCGAAAAGTACGGTTCACCGATGCAGCAAATAGGGTTGGCGGCCCACAGCCTTCGAGCGGCTAAGCCCGATGAAGTTGCGGCGATTCTGGCTTATGCCAAAAAGCACGACTTGGTGTTGCACATTCACGTCGAAGAGCAGCGGCAGGAGATCGATGCGTGTGTCAAAGCGCATGGCATGACGCCGATTGAATTGCTTTTGGATCGCGACTTTCTGAATTCGTCGGTGACGCTCGTGCACTGCACGCATACGAAGGCGGAAGTCATCAGCCGCGTCGCCGAAACCGGTGCGTCGATCTGCATTTGCCCGACGACGGAAGGCAACCTTGGCGACGGGATCGCCGATGTACCCGCGATGGTGAAGGCGAACGCCAGCATTTGTCTCGGAACCGATTCCAACGCCCGCATCAGCATGAACGAAGAGATGCGCTGGCTCGAATACGTGCAGCGCGTTCGCCACGAAACCCGCGGTGTGGTCGTTGGCGAGTCGGGTCAAAACGCCCGAGCCCTGTTCGAGTGCGCCACGACAGCCGGCGCCAAGTCACTCGGTATCAATGCCGGCCGTATCGCCACCGGAACCAGCGCGGATCTAATCGTCATCGACACCCAGGGCATCTCACTACTGGGCGCCACCGCCGAAACGCTCCTACCCGCCTTCGTCCTCGGCGCCGACCGGGGCAGCATCACCCACACCTGCGTCGCTGGCCAATGGCACGAATGGCGCTAAGCAGTCAGCGCCGAAAGTAGGGTGCGTCCCGGACGCACCCGTTATGATACAATGGTACACACAGCGCCCATGACAACCTGACCGATCGCTCGATACAACTTATGAACCAATGCCCACGATGCAGCTATACGCTCGAAGGCCTTCCGGAAAATCATGTCTGTCCGGAATGTGGGTTGGTGTATCACGGCGAGACGATTTATTTTCGACTTGCTCGTTCGCGGTTTACCTGGAGTCAGTATGCGTTTGTGTTGGCCGTCTCCTCGTTGGTCATTTTGGAAATTGATCTTCTCGACGAGCCATTCCGAGTGCCGGCCATGTGGTTGTGGGTATTGATTGTTCCCGTTCTCGGGGCCATGAGTGTGGTATGGTCGAAAAACGACCCTGGGGGCGAGTTCGTTGTTGATCGAATCGGCGTTCGCCTCAGGCGGCCCAGGTTGGGAACCGAGACGATTGAGATGGCCGACATCGGGCGAGCAAAATGCAGCAAGTGGACAGGGAACTTGATCCTCTTGGGAGAAAATGGTCAAAAGCTTCGCTCAATTCCCTGCGCCTATCTTGGCGGTCTGAAATCGGTTGAGGCTTGCGCTAAACTGATCAATGACGCTATCCAATCGAGCGATTCAAATGCTTACGGAAGAGACGCCGCGGCAAACTAACGGGTGTGCCATGTGTGTACCTGCTCATTTGAACCACCAATCGCGTACTCCGTAGAAGTTTATTGTCCGGCTCCAATCATGAACCAATGCCCAAGATGCAGCTATTCGCTCGAAGGCTTGCCGGAAGATCACGTCTGTCCGGAGTGTGGGTTGGGGTATCACGGCGATACTGTTTTTATGCCGACCCGACACATGTGGATGTCGTGGCGGCATCTTGTTCTTGGTGCCGGGTTAACATCGTGGATCATGCTTTATCCGGGTGTGCGACGTTGGCCGTTCGGCGAGCATTTGATGATTGCGTGGATGGTCGTCGTGTCTGCGTCCATAATCATCTACTTGCTCAAAGCCAGGCGAAGCCGCAAGGGTGAGTTGGCGATCGATCGCGACGGCATCCGATTGACGCCGCCCGGTTTGCAGCAAGAGTTCATCCGTATTTCAGACGTCAGGGAAGCCAAGTGCAGTTGGTGGAATGGCGGCTTGTTGGTGCTTGGGCGGGATGGTCGCAAGCTGTTATCGATTCCACCGTGGAAACTGGAGGGAAGGCACAATTGCAAGGAGTGTGCCTACCAGATCAATCGTCACGTGTTCGCGAATCGGTGGCGCGTTGAGCGCGCCCATACGGTGGTTGATTAGTTAGCAGGTGCGGTAAACCGCACCCTACGTTTGCTTGGCATCATTTCATGAACCAATGCCCACGATGCAGCTACTCACTCGAAGGCCTTCCGGAGGATTATGTTTGTCCGGAGTGTGGGCTGGCTTATCACGGCGAGACGACGTTCTTGAAAGTGCGTCCATCATGCACCGTTCTAAGATTTCTAATGATTGCCTTTGGGGCAACGACGATGCTCGTGCTTAGTATTGCTGCACGCCATTGGAATTGGGGATCGCCTTTCTTGTGGTTTTGGATGATCGCAAATTGTGTGGTGGCTGTCTTGATCATCATCAAAATCAACATGGGCAAGTGCGGAGAGCTGATCATCGATCGAAATGGGCTGAGTCTTAACCGCCCAGGGGCGGCGAACGAGTACATCAAGATGACCGACATCAAGCACGCCCGGTCCCGTTGGTGGTCGGGTCGTGTCGTATTATTCGGATGGGATGGACGAAAGATGCTGTCACTCAGTTCGTGGGAATTGAATGGTCCTGAACACGTGACGGATTGCGCGCATCAGATCAACCGGCATGTGGAGGCATGCTTGGTTCGATCCATGCAGGGTGAGTCGTATGTGGATTAGCAGGTGCGTCCGGGACGCACCCTACCTTTTGCGATTGTTAGCAGGTGCGGTGAACCGCACCCTACGTTTGCGATTACCTTGGTTGGCATAGGGCGGCCATTGATTCTGCTTCTCTGGCGGCTGCTGCTGCCCGGTCGCATGCGGCTTGGGCGTCTAGTGCGGCGCTGTCGGCGCGTTGACGGGCTCGGTTGGCGTCGTCGCGTTGGTTCTGGATTTGCGACTGGACGCCGCGAATATCCTGCCGCGCGGTCATCACCGAATTGCGCATCGTTCGGATTTCCTCGTGGATGCGGCTGACTTCGGCGCGGATGGCCATGATCTCATCGCGCACCGTGCAGATTTCGTCGAGCCCCTGCCGCGCTTCGGACCACATGCCATTGACTTCGTTCAGCAGAAAATCGGCGAAGTTTCCGATCGACATTTCCACATCGCTCGTCCGCGAACGCTGCGACGAACTGCGCGGCGCTACCTGGCGGCGCGATGTCGTCGAAGGTTGATACGCCGACGGCTTCATTTGCGTGGTTTCAGCGGCCTGCGTTTGCGGCGCAAGCGGTGCATCACTTGCTGACGGTTGTTGAATAGCCGGATGCGCGGTCGGGTTGTCCTCGCCGATTTCCGCGATGGCTTCGTTGAACGCCACGAGTGATGCCGCTAGGGCGGCTTCGTCGAGATCATCGTCGGCATCGGCATCCGCCGAAGGAGCCGGCGCACTTGTCGTCCTTGATTCGGTTTGGGGCGCGGGCGGTGCGGTCGCGTCTGCGGTTTCAAACGCAGCAACCTCATTCGCTTCCACGTCAGCCGCCGCAGTTTCGTCTTGACCGATCATCTCCTCGATGGCGTCGCTGTTGGCTGACGCGCTGGCCGTGGCATCGATCGCCTCGATTGAATCAGCCGGTTCCACCACATCCGCGGCTTCGACATCCTGCAAGTCGTCGGTCGCATCCTCAAAGGTCGGTTCGACCTGCATGTCCGACACAAATGACTCATCCGCGGCCGCGACGACGCTTTCGGGCTCCGCGGCTTGTTCCTGATCGAACATCTCATCGGTTGCGGCTTGGATGTCTGCAGCGGTATCCGGCGCCCCGTCGAGATCACTGCCAGCCAGCGCCTGCAATTCCTGAAGGTCCGCTTCCATCGCATTGAGCGCGTCGTCGACATCATCGAATCCGTCGGCATCGCTCATCTCGAAGTCTTCCGTCGTCCCAGAGTCTTTCGGGGCATTCTGCGCGAGGGGCTGGGCCGACTGCTCTTCAACCGTGTCGGTCGGCAAACCGGCTTCGACTTCGCTTTTGTCTGCGGGATTGGGGACGTTCGATTCTTCGGTCATGGTGTTCTCGCTTTCGTCGAGAGGTTCGGCGATCTCGTTTGAATCCGGTGGCGTAAGGCCCACCGAGAGTGCGTATGTTTTTGATAGTTCTTTGGCCCGTGACGACTTGCTCGTGACGAGAAGCGCCGCAACATCCTTGTGAAAGGAGGCGGCTTCTGTTTCGATCACGTCGCGACAGACCTGGCCTATGACATCCGGAAAATCGCGATCAATCTGTTCGATGGTCTTCGCCACCCGAGGGTGCAATGCGTCGACCAGAATGCCGTGGAACTCGGTCGGCCGCTCGGGGTCGGCGAAGGAGGCGGCATTGGAAAGCGCGATGCAGGCAAGACGGCTTTGCCCGGCGCGACTCAATACGAGCAATTCCAATTCGCTTCGCAGGGCGATCAGTTCGTCAAGGTTGGCCACCTCGCGCGAAGTTTCTTCGCCGTGCTGGACGATCTCGAATGTCAGCGGGAACTCTTTCATGGTCTCATTCTTGCGCGCGGGTCGGCTTGCCCGTCGCAACTTTGCAACGGCGCCGCCAAGTAGCTGCATCCCTCGTCTGAACCATGACGTCATCTCGATCTCGACCCCAATGAGCGGGTGTTTTTTCGGACAGACACCGACGCTCAATGGTTTCTCGGTTGCCTTGGATGGGTACTTTTCTTTTGCGCGCGGGCTGTCGGTCCGGGACGCGGGAGGGGGGTGGATTTGGGGCGATAATATCGCCGGCGGGCCCGCATTTTCGGGCGTATGGCCCGGTGAATATGGCCTCGTTTCACCGATTGAACCGCAAGTGTGGTATTATCAGACCCGGAATTTTCGCAGAGAATTCGGATTGGCGCGATGCGGGTGTAACCGCAGTCCTGATGAGTCAACCAACATCAAAATATCAAAGTGACGAAGGCCAGAAGATGAACCCCAAAGTTGCCCGCATCATCGACGCAAACTTCAACCGAGCCCGCGAAGCCCTTCGCGTCATGGAAGACCACGCACGCTTCATGCTCGATCACGAATCGCTGGCCAAGCGCCTCAAAGTTGTGCGGCATGAACTGACCAGTGCGGTGACGTCTGGGATTACCGATGCGCTGATGATCGCGCGCGATACACCCGGCGATGTTGGAACGTCCAACGAGACCGAAAGCGAATATCGACGGGGCGATGCCGAATCGGTCGTGCAGGCAGCGGGCAAGCGTCTGAGCGAGGCGCTGCGGGTGATTGAAGAATACGCCAAAACGTTCGACGAAACGACAGCCCGCCGCGTCGAGCAACTGCGCTACAGTGGCTATGAACTTGAGAAGGAACTGGGTTTGCACATGCGGGCTCGTGAAGCGTTTGGAGATGTGCATCTCTATGTGCTGATCACCGAATCGCTTTGCAAGCAACCGTTGAGCGCCGTGATCAAGAGCGTCTCAGAGTCGGTGGGGCGGTGCTATTTTCAATTGCGCGAAAAGGGTCTGGGCGATGCAGAGCTGCTCGATCGCGCGGGGGTGTTCGTCCAATGTTGCCGTGACGCGGGCGCGATTTCGATCATCAACGATCGCTGCGACATCGCCATCGCGAGCGGAGCCGACGGCGTGCATGTCGGACAGGACGACCTGAGCATTGACACGGTTCGGCAGATTGCAGGCGCAGAATTGCTCGTTGGAATCAGCACCCATTCGGTCGAACAGGCGCGGGTGGCAATGGCGCAGCGTCCGGACTATGTCGCTGTCGGTCCGATGTTCGCGACGCCGCTGAAACCCGACAGCGATGTGGCTGGTCCGCAATGCATGCGACAGGTTGCCGAATTGACCTCGCTTCCGAAAGTCGGCATTGGTGGCATCAACGCCGACAACGCTGGCGATGTGTTCGATGCCGGTGCCGATTGTGTCGCGGTCTGTACCGCCATCGTTGCCAGCGACAAGCCGGGCGAGGTCAGCCGGGCGATTGTTGATGCACTGCAACGATCGACGCGGCCCGTTGCCTGATTGCGTCGAAGTTTTTTGCGGCGATGTCTTCGGGCGTAAACAGCGAACTGACGAATCCCACGCCAAACGCACCGGCAGCGAGCACGGCTTGGAAGTTCGCAGGCGTCACTCCGGCGGTTGGCAGAATTCGAAGGTGCGGTAGCGGTCCGACAAGTTGCCGGACGTATTGGGCAATGTCAGCCGGCGCGGGAAAGAGCTTGATGATATCGGCGCCGGCATGGTGGGCCTGCATCATCTCGGAAGGCGAATAGGCCCCTGGTACGCTGACGACTCCGCACTCGCGCGATGCGGTGATGACGGCAGGGTCGGTGTGCGGTGAGACGATGAATCGTGCTCCGGCATCGACGGCTTGCCTGACGTGCTCGGGCGATAGCACCGTACCGGCTCCGACAATGATGCTCGAATCCTTGGCGAATTTGCGGATCAGATCGAGCGCCCCTGGCGTATTCATGGTGAATTCCACCAGTTTGAATCCGCCATCGATGACGGCGCTGGCAGCATCGTCAGCCCGCTGCTGATCGGTCGTTCGCAAGATAGCCAGCAATCGTGCGTTTGTGATCGCGGTAAGTGTCTCATCGTGTTGATTGGTCATCGCGTGCCTGTCGTAGAACTCTCGTCAGTT
>JAUIEW010000116.1 GCA_030429365.1 Phycisphaerae bacterium | reverse complement strand
CCGGAAGGGCGCCCGGACAATCGCCCAGCATTTTGTCATCCTTGACAAGCCCACACCCAATCCAGCGATGCAGGGTTATGCTCTACTTGTGAGACGCCTTATTCCTCCGGCGTCCGAGCCCGCTTCGACCGAGCCGATCGGGCAAACTGCTTGAGTCGTCGCCAATTGGCACTGAATTCGTCTTTGATATAGGCGCGATACTCTTCAGTGGCCCAAATGTCGATCCGCTTGTTCACGCCCGCAAAAGTGATTTCCTTGCCAATATTGACCATCGCCAACTGACGGTCGGGGAGCACCACCCGCCCCTGCTTATCCATGTCGAGCTTCTTGCTCATCGAATAGAACAGGATTTCGTAGGACTCGGCTTCCTCGCCGTCCAAAAGATCCGTTCGCAGGTGCTCCGACAGCTCTTTGAAATACTTTTCGGGGAGCAGCGATAAAGTGTTGGGCCGCTCACCCGGACAGAGGTAAAATGTCTCACCGTGAACCGCGGGATCCATGACGTTGCGAAAGTCAGCCGGGATCTGCGTGCGGTTCTTTGAATCAAGGGTGCGCTCAAAGGCATCAATAAACGCCATGGGGTTCCTCGAAAATCCCAGGTCGGCCTGTCCTTGGATGGGCTTCGCCAAACATCGTGCCCTGAACAGGAGGTTTGTGGTTGCGATCACCACAAACAAGGCCAACTGTGGGAAAAGGTACCCCAGCGAACCACTTTATGCAAACGCAAAATTGACAAAAGTTTGCGCGCCACAATGCTAACCAGATCATGTGTGGACGCAAGAGAAAAACACCAGATGATGGTTAAACGCGCGCATATTGGAGCCAACACTCCACGTCAGCAACTCACACCCTAATACTTTCCTAACGTTTTATAATAAGCCTCAGGAGTGCCCACGCACTCGTTCGTAGAGGGCTTCATAGGTTTGGTGACACTTTGTGACACTGTGGGATGCGGAGACGAAGTGCCATGCATTGGCACTCATTGAATTGGTGGTTTCCGAATCATCTAAAGCCGACTCAATCGCTTCTGCCAACGCGCCCGGATCGTCAACTTTGACCAGCCGCCCCGTCTTGCCGTCAGTGACAAGGTCGTGGCACCCGGGAACGTCGGTCGCAACGATTGGAAGTCGACCGGCCATCGCTTCCAGCAGCGCGTTGGGCATCCCTTCCGTGCGCGATGGAAACACAAACAGGTCAGCCGTTTGAATCAACCGATAGACATCGCGGCGCATGCCCAGAAAGTGCACGTGGCCTTGAAGCGACAGATCGACGACCCGTTTTTGGATGCGGCCGCGCTCCGGCCCATCGCCGACCAATAGCAACTTGACCGGGCGACGGCTTGCAACTTTCGCCACGGCATCGACGAGTGTGTTGAGGCCTTTGATCGGATCCATCCGCCCCACCCACAGCAACAACGGCTCATCCGCATTCGTTCGCCATTGATCGGCGTCAAGCGGTTGGGCTTGCGCAATCGCATCGACATCCACACCACCTTCAATCACCGCAAGTCGTTCCTTCGGAATCCCGGCGCGCTCGTGCAAGTGCGTGCGAACCGATTCAGAATTGCAAACGGTCAGGCAACTCAGTCGGTGCAAGTACCGATCAACCCAAAGATGCCAGCGCCGTTCAATCTCGACGGTTTGGATTTCGCAAATCAATCGGCGCTTCGGAAAGCCGGCAAGCAAACAAGCCAGCCGACTCGCCAGGTTGGCGTGAAAGAGAAATGAGTGCACGATGTCGGGATGAAGCGCATCAACCCACTGCGCAAGTCGCTCGAACACCCGCCAGTCGAATGCATGCGTGGCGCCGCAATGATGAACCGCAATCCCTTCGCCTTTGAGCGAATCGGCCACGGCGCCACCGGCGCTCAAACTGACCACATCGACATGCCAACCGTGCGCCGCAAGAAACCTGGCCAACCGATGCAGATGCAGCGGCACGCCCCCCACGTCGAGGTCGGTGATGGTGAGCAGAATTCGCTTGTTTTCAGGCAAGAACTACGCCTCCCGCGGAATCTGGAAGGAGAATCGTACGCCTAGAAATCCCGGCGTGAGAAGATGACACAGGCAAGAAGCAACACGACTGCTTCGAACGCGAGCGAACTACCGATTGACTTCGCCGGAGAGATTGAATCGAAGCGGCGCTGCTCCAACTCCAGTTTTTGAATGTCCTCAGAGGAGAACAAATCGGCGTCACCGGCTGTGATGGCCATGGCCATATCTTTGGAACTCAACGCGCCGATCTGCCGCCCTAAGATAACGGGAATGTCGCCGGGCTTCGGACTGATCTGATGAATGACGTAGCTGACCTTTCCAACCGATCCGCGTTCAGCGAAGTCCAAAACAACATCTCCGCCTTGGGCCTTTGAATCGGTACCGACGAAACCTTCTAATCCTGCCAATCCAAAAACAAGCACCCAAAACAATAAACCATAGACGAGTGATGCAAGCGTCCGCCGCGTCCAGACGGCGGCTAACACGCACACGCAATAGATGTAGCTGAAGCTCAAGACCAGCAGCGGAATCGCCCAAAGGTAACCCCAAAGCCATCGATCCACCTGCCAGCGCAGCACAAGCAACGTGAGCAGAACGAAATATGCAGACTGAACCAATACGAACGCGAGGCTTCCGATGTAGCGTGCAAAAAAGAGCAGGCTTCGGGGAAGTGGTTTGCTGACGACGACATCGACTGCGCCAGATTCAATCAAACTCGGGAACATGCCCACGGTCCCGATCAGGCAAATCACGATACCGACCCAGCCGATGTATGTTCCGACAAGTACATTCGACACGATCGCGCCAATCAGACTGGCAGCAGCATCGGTACCGGATTGAAAGACCGGATCAGCCTTCTTGATCGCGCCGAAGAAAAACGACCAGCCGTTCTCGTCAAAACCGATGCACGCCATGGCGGCAGCCACCAATGTGGATATCGCAAGCAGCGCCCAGAAAAGCTTCTTGGCTTTGGCCTCGCGAAACGAATCCACGATGATCGCCCACATCTGCATCATGGATTCACCTTCTTTGCCTGGGGGACCGACTCGCGCGGCGCGGAGGATGCGCTGGCCATCGCTTTGACGAAAACATCTTCCAAACTGAATCGCCGCTTTTCGACCGACTCGATCAGCCGCCCGTTCTGTCGCAAGAGATCGATGAGCGCATTGACCTGCTCGGAATCATGCCCGCGCAGCATCACCCCACCGGTCGTGATTTTGCCGCCGAGCCCGCGAATTTCCGCATCCATCGAGGACAGATCGCCACCAACCATGACGCGGTATTCTTTCGACTGCTCGGTCAATTCCTTGAGCGTCCCCTGCCGCGCGACCAGTCCGTCGACCAGAATGCTGACCCGATCGCAGACCATTTCGAGTTCACCGAGCAGGTGTGAGTTGATCAGAACGGTTTTGCCCTGTTTCTTGAAATCGAGCAGCAGTTCGCGGATGTCGCGCCGCCCCATCGGATCGACGCCATCGGTCGGTTCATCGAGGACGATCAAATCGGGATCGTTCATCAGCGCCTGAGCCAACCCCAACCGCTGCATCATGCCCTTCGAATATTTGCTGATCGAGGTGTTGGCCCACTTGTCCATGCCCATCCGTTCGAGCAGTTCACCGCTTCGCATCTTGCGGATTTTTCTGGGCACCCGGGCTAGGGCTGCGTAATAGTCGAGCAACTGTGCACCAGTCAGATACGACGGAAATCGATGGCTTTCGGGAAGGTATCCGATGCGGGCAAGCTTGCGACTGTTACCGATGGGCCGACCCAGGATCGTCCCCAATGCATGCGTCGGGCGGATGACCGTCATCATGATTTTGACGAGGGTGGTTTTGCCCGCGCCGTTGGGACCGAGCAGGCCGAAGATTTCGCCCTGGCCAACCTGGATGTTCACGCCGCGCAGCGCATCGACGCCACCGCGGTAGCGTTTGCGAACCCCGATGAGGTCCACTGCCCAGTTGGTCATCTCGGTCAGTTCGACCATGGCATCCCTTGCGCGCGATAGATTGTATCGACGACTTCTTCTACGACCGACGCCTCATCCAGTTCAAACCAACGGACATCGCGATTGCGCTTGAACCAGGTGCGCTGCCCCTTGGCCAGTTGGCGGCTGTTGATTTTGATCTTTTCGACCGCTTGTTCAAGGGAAACCTTTTCCTCGAAGTATTCAATCAACTCGGCGTACCCGACGGCTTTCCGCGCGGTTGCGGAGAGCGGTTGATCCAGTTCCATCAGACTCTTGACCTCGTCGAGCAATCCGAGGTCCATCATTTTGTGCGCGCGGGCGTTGATTCGGCGGCTTTGCTCTTCTTTGTCGCGGGTAAGCCCGATGAACGTGCAATCGTAGATGGTGCGCTGCTGATCCCACTGTGTTTGAAGACTTGTGATCGGTTGCCCAGTGATCTCGAAGACCTCGAGCGCCCGGACAATCCGCCGCAAGTCGTTGACGTGAATGCGATCAGCCGCTTCAGGGTCGATGCCTTTAAGGCGATCGTGGAGTACCTGATTACCCTCCCCTTCCGCCTCATCGCCTAGGCGTTGGCGAATTTCCGGATCGGCGGACGGACCTTCAAACAATCCTTCGCTCAATGCTTTGACGTAAAGCGCCGTTCCGCCAACGCACAATACGGGCTTACCGCGGCTGGCGATGTCAGCGATGGCGCGATCGGCATCGGCCACGAACTGCGCGACGGAGTAGTCATCCCACGGATCGAGGATATCAACGAGGTGATGGGGAACCGCGCGCTGTGCGGCTGCTGACGGCTTGGCTGTCCCGATGTCCATCATTCGATAGATCTTCATCGAGTCTATGCTGATGATCTCGGCGCCGATCCGCTCGGCAAGGGCGCGCCCCACCGCGCCTTTACCGCAGCCGGTACATCCAATGATCAGCGTGATGGCCGGACGATCAGTCCCCATGTATCGGCGCTCCAACCCATTCGATCATGCAAACAGCATCTGGTACCCGACGACAAAAATCGCCGCATCGACCAGCGCGTGCGACAACCATGCTCCAGCAAGCGTGCGCTGCCGACTCACCATCCAGCACCAGATGAGTCCGCCGACACCGACACCCGTTCCAAAAACAATCGCGCCAACCGGCGACACATACTGCCAGCAAAGCACGTAATGGTGCAGCGCAAAACTAAACGCCGCAAGACCATAGGCGACGGGCTGCGAAGTCACCGTCAGCAAAGTCTCGAACACAAACCATCGCCAGAAGAACTCTTCGATCAGCGAATGCAGGCCAGCCAGAAAAACGCACCAGGCCATGTACGTACCGAACGAGTGGATGCCGAAGAATTCCAACCGCTCGCGCAATCGCGGAGCCATCTGCATCACGTAGTCTCGCGCCGGGGTGATGTTGAACAGCGCGATGATCAAACCGCCAATCACAACACCGCTGAGTGCACCCAATGGCAGCGCTTTGACATGACGCCCGGTTGGCCGATCCGAGGCGTGGTTGCGGCGAACCTTGATCCAATAAATGGCGACAAGGGGCCAAACAACGGTGAAGACTTTGACCGAAGCGTAAAGTCCCTGGGCAACTTTCGATTCCTTGAGGATCACGAAATAAAACAGCGATCCGCAGAAGGGCAGGATCATCGCGAAGATGACGCATGTCCAAGTGCGGATCGCCGATGTTTGTTGCGATGAATCCATCTGCCGAGTGCCACCATCTGACACCGAGTCATGACTCGACAATTGGCTTCGTGCTTCGTCCACAGCAACCAGGGCAGCCGATTGCTACTGGCCCTTAATCTCGAGCAACTCGATCTCAAAGATCAGCGTCGAGTTGGCCGGGATGATACGACCGCGGGCGCGATTGCCATAAGCCCGCTCAGGCGGAATACGCAGGCGACGCTTGCCGCCAACCTTCATCCCGACCAGGCCTTCTTTCCAACCTTCGATGACGCCGCGCGACATGTTGAATGAGTATGGCGATTCCTTCTCGGTGCTCGTGTCGAACATCGTTCCGTCGACGAGCCAACCGGTATATTGCACAACGCATTCGGAGTCGGACTTGACCTCCGCACCGTCACCCACTTTCAGATCCCAATACTTCGTACCGGAGTCGAGCGTGACGACTTCAAGGCCATTCGTCGAAGCCTGCTCGATGTATGGAAGAATGTCCTCCATCTCCACTTCGAGGATCAACGTTGAATTCGGCGGCACCATCGAATTGCCCTGTTCGCCGTAAGCCAGGTCGGGCGGAAGTTCCAGGCGACGAATTTCACCCTTCTTCATCTCAGCCGCTGCTTCGCCCCATCCCTTCAACAGGCTCGACACCGGACTGGTCAACGCCAAACCCCTTTCCCGGGTCGATCCGATCAGGCGACCGTTTTCGAGCCACGCCGTCCCGTGCATTTTGACACGGCCTTTGGTGCCAGCCGGTTCGCCGGTACCTTCTTTGATCGTCCAATACTTCAGGCCCGAGTCAGTATTAACCTCATTCTTCCCTTCGATCGACATCTGCTCGGGACCGTTCTTCTTGATCGAGAGCAACTCCATCTCGAAGATGAGGGTCGAGTTGGCCGGGATCTTGCCGGACTGACGCTCGCCATATCCAAGGTCGGGAGGAATTTCGAGGCGACGCTTTTCGCCAACCTTCATGGTGCTGGCGGCTTCCAGCCAACCTTCGATGACCCCGCCATTGGTGCGAAACGTAAACGGCTGGCCACGCTTGACCGAACTGTCGAAGAGCGTGCCGTCGGTCAACCATCCACTGTAATGGGCGGTGACTTCTGCACCCGAGCGCGGGATCTCACCGTCGCCTTTTTTCAAAACGTAATACTTCAATCCCGATTCGGTCGTCACCGGCGTCAATCCCTCGATCGAACTGGGAACGGGATCCGGCGTGTCGTCTTTCTTTGCCTCGCCCTTTCCAGCGGCATTTGCGTTTCCCGCAGCCGGCGCATCAATTCCGAGCATTTCAACTTCAAAGATCAGATCGTTCTTGCCGTATGCCAGGTTAGCCGGAATTTCCAAACGACGGATCCCGCCGACCTTCATGCCCTTCACGCCTTCGATCCAGCCTTTGATCACGCCGCGGTCCGTGTTGAATGAAAACGGCGAACCACGTTTGACCGAACTGTCGAACAGTTTGCCGCTCGTATCCCAACCGCTGTAGTGAACGCTGACCTTGGCACCGGATTCCGGCTCTTCGCCGTCACCCACTTTGATGTCGTAGTATTTCAGCCCCGAATCGGTCGTCACCGGGGTGATGCCTTCGATTGACCGCTGCTTGGGATCGTTGGGCGAACCCTTGGGGGCGGTAGCGACAGGCTTCGCTGCTTCCGGTTCTTTTTCAATCGACAGGAATTCGATTTCAAAAATGAGATCGGAATTCGGTGGAATGACCGCACCCGCACCGCGCTCTCCGTAAGCCAGGGCGCTGGGAATCTCAAGCCGGCGAATGCCGCCAACTTTCATCGTCGAAATTCCCTCAAGCCAGCCTTTGATCACGCCATGCGACGTGTTGAATGTAAACGGCGTGTTTCGCTTGACGGAACTGTCAAACAATTTCCCGTCCTTGAGCCATCCGCTGTAGTGCACTTTGACCGACGAGCCTGGCTTGGGTGTCGGGCCATCGCCCATCTTGATGTCGTAATACTTCAATCCTGAGTCAGTGGTCACCGGCGTAATGCCGTCGTAACTGCGCTGCTCGGGATCGCCAGCCAATGCCGTACTTGCCATGGTTGCGGACAATAGGGTCACGGCGAACAATCGAATCATGTTCGATTTCATTGAACGTCTCTCCATTCCGATCAAGTCTTGTGAATTGAGGAGGTTTGTCGCAAATGCGCAGGATTAGTATCTGAAACCGTCATTTAGGCGGTAACCGTAACCTGAGCCCATCGCCCCGTCAACGAGACCCCCATCGCGTTAAACCAGGTAAGAAGAACGCCCCGGATATTAAAAACCTGTCCGATAACGTTCCCATCATCAGCCGCCTCCGAACCCCTGTAATTCGCGACTCGTATTCCACGTAGCCCTGCTTGGCCGCCGATATAAGGTTGAGCAAACCGCCATTGGTGGCCGGGAAAATTCCGGCTCGGTGCTTTTTTGGACAACCGAAAGCGGGTATGCTCTAGAGTAAGGGTGAGGGAGATTCGCACACCGCAGGGCAATCCCTATCCACGATTTAGATAGGCATCAGGCCGTCTTGATTTAACATCGTTTTGTAGAATCCCGGGAGTCGTCAACATGCGTCAATACAAGATGAAGCTGGTCGCGATGGTTTGCTTTGGTGTGATCGCCGCCCCATCGATGGCCCGAGCGGACTTGTTCCACAACGTCCTGATCGGACTCAGCGAAGCCGGTTTCAACTTTGTCGGCAATGAGAATCTCCTTAGCGGCGGCGCCGATCTGGTGGTCAGCCGTAACTTCACTGGCGAAACGCTCGACTTCGGCGCCACTGAGCTGACCCTCACTGGGGCCCCGGTGTTCTCCGTGACCACAGGCGGCCGAGGCTTGCAGGTTCTTGACGTCTCGCTCAACACCAACAACAACCCGCTCAACTATGTCATGACCACGGACACGGGCAACCAGCTCACCACGGTCACGGGCAGCTTCTTCCTCGACGCGACCGCTTCTGTCAACTCGTTCGGTTTCTACGACTTGCAGTTGGACGTTTCAAGTCGTCAGACCATCGTGCAGGATGGATCGATCGACGTATCAACGCGTGAAGAAGACTTCGACATTGGTCCGATCAACCTGCGTGGCAACCTCTACGCCGATCTTCTGGCGACGCTGACCGATCCGATTTTTGACCTGCTTGGCGTTGACAACATTTTCGCCCAGTTCAGCGGCGCAGCGCAGTTCGAGGAATTGCTGGCCAACGAAACACTGTCGGCGCTGTCTCAGTCGGCGTTGTCAGATGCCTCACTTGCAAAGTCGCGCAACGGTGTAGAAATGACCACCGATGAAATCGCGCTGATCGACGCCGTTTCAGCCACAGACTTTGGCGTCCTGGTTCCGAACTTCCCAACCGTCGAAGGCGGATCATTCTTCGGTCCTGAGTCGCCAGCATTTGGCGCCGGTTCGGCCACAGCTGTTCCGGAACCCGGCACACTTTCGTTGCTCGCGTTGGCGATTCCGTTCGTCGTGCGACGCAAGCGATAAGCGACAGCTGGCTGTTTTGCCGAGCGGTACAACTTCAAATTCACACCGGACGCCTTACGGGGCGTCCTTTTTTTTGCCCGCTTTTTTGCCCGCTTATTCGCCCGTGAATCGTTCTCGATTGTCTGAAGTTGTCACATGGCGACTGCTTCGTTGACTTTCATACGCCACTTCTTGAACATTGCATAGCTTCACACTTGGGAAACCCATCCAAGGTGTTCCATGTGTAGTGGGCCGGATCACGACCAACCCAATCTCTGTCCGGTCAGTGAATCCCATCGTCCAAATCAAACATGTTCGACCAGGCCATGAATCTAGGAGGATCGCGATGGCTCTATCTGAAGTTCGAAACGCTCGTGCCAAGGGGCTTGGAGTCTGCCTCCTCGTGTCGTGTTTTGTTGGAGCAGCCTTCGTCAATACCGCCGCTGCCGGTGAGAACCATGACTGGGCTGGATTTCGTGGGTCCGACGGCAATGGCACATACATCGGCAAGACCAAGCTGACCGAATCCGACCATTGCGGACTCAAAGTCGGCTGGCTGCAGAAAATCGGCAGCGGATACTCCGGCGTTGCGGTCGCCAACGGACGTACCGTGACGATGTTCTCCGACGGAAAGAACAATGTCGTCGCCGCTTTCGATTCGGAAACGGGAAAAGAAAAATGGCGGTATGAACTCGCCGAATTCTACAAAGGTCACGACGGCTCGCATGATGGCCCCATCTCGACCCCGCTGATCGCAGCCGGCAAAGTGTTCGCCCTCGATCCGCGCGGCACATTTGCGGCGATCGATCTGGGAAACGGCAAAGAAGTCTGGAAAACAAACCTCGTTGACGACCACGAATGTTCCAAGCCGCACTACGGGTTTGGCACGTCGCCAATCTTTCTCGACGGCGTGGTCGTTGTTGAAATGAATTCCGAGAAAGCAGCCGTCGCAGGATTCGACCCCAATACAGGAAAGAAACTCTGGAGCGCAGGTGCGGACGGATGCAACTACCAGTCACCGATTCACTATGCGTGGAATGGAGCGACGCGCGTCCTCGCCACGTGCAACAAATCCATCTACGCGATGGACGCCTCCAACGGTGATATCATCTGGCAGCAGGATCATGCCGGTGATGGCGCCCGCGGGTTAATGAGCCTGACACCCGTCCCTTCCGGCGCCGATCGTCTCTTCCTCGCGTACAAAGATGAATCGTCGTCGCTGCTGCAATTGGTCCGCGAAGAACAAAACGTATCATCCAAGCACACGTGGGAAGATCGCAGCATCCGAAACAGCTACAACGTACCGGTCTATCACGACGGCCACGTCTACGCATTTAGCAGCCGCTTTCTGACGTGCGTCGATGTCGAGACCGGCAAGAGCAAATGGAAGTCCCGCCAGCCCGGCGATGGATTTCTCATTCTTGTCGATGGCCACCTCGTGATCATCACCAAAGAAGGCAGCATGCACATCGTCAAAGCCACACCGGAGAAATATGAAGAAGTCGCCAGCCTGCCCGTCTTTGAAGATCTCGCGTGGGCGCATCCGAGCTACTCGAACGGATCGATCTATGTTCGCAGCCTCGACGCCATCGCCCGGGTCGACATCGTCCCCAATGCACCAACCGAACCGGGCTTGGAATTGAAGACCGCCTCCGCCGCAAACCAAAGCAAATCGAAGTTTCATGCGTTCCTCACTGAAGCCAATGCCGCCGAGGACAAGCAAGCCGTCGTCGATAAGTTCATCGCTGCCCAGAAGGAATTCCCGATCGTGGAGGACTCCGGCTGGGTTCACTTCGTCTACAAAGGTGAAGGCAAGGACCTCGCGGTGGCCGGCGATTTGTTTGGCGCCCGGCAGGAAAGTCCGATGACCCGATTGGCCGACACTGACTTGTTCTACCGCTCCGTGCAGATCGAACCGGACGCTCGCCTGAACTATCTCTTCATGCGCGACTACGAGGAGATCACCGATCCGCGCAACGATCGCAAGACTGTCTGCAGAATGCTGACCAAAGACATGGAAATGTCGTTCAGCGGGGAACCACTCGAAATGTCTTGGTTCTCAATGCCGAAATGGAAAGCGCCCAAGTACCTTTCCGACGCCGAAGTCGCCCACAAAGGTCGCGTCGATGCTAAGGAACTCGACAGCGAGATACTCGGCACCAAAATCGCGTTTGACGTATACGTGCCATACGGTCACGACACGGACGATGCCCGTTATCCGGTGGCGTACATCCATGCCGGCCAAGCCGCCCGCGAACATGGCAAGCTAGCCGAGTCGCTCGACCACCTTTGCGGCACATCGATCCGCCCGACGATCGCGGTGTTCATCAAGTATATGCACCGCGGTCCGATGGAACCGTATTCAGACATGCTAATCAAAGAATTGATCCCCCTGATTGACGAAACTTACCACACGGAAAAATCGCCCGAAGCCCGCGCGAGCGTCGGAATCGGATTTGCCGGCGTGACGGCGATCAGTTGGGCCCTTCGAAATCCCGACATGATCGGCAACGTCGCAACCCAATCGCCGTTTATCTTCGACGGCGTCAAAGGCACACTCAACCAACTCGTCGAAGACCACAAAGCCGCCCCACCAGTCGTCTACATGGAATGGGGCAAGTACGACTTCCGCAACCCGCACGAAGCGTGGGACATTGGCGCAGAGGCAGCGAAGTTTGCCGGCACGCTACGTGAGAAGGGCTTCAAAATTCACGGTGGTGAGGTTCACGACGGGACGGGCTGGTCGAGTTGGGTGAACCGCTACGACGCCATGTTTGGTGCTTTGTTTCCCAAGGACTCAACAGGTTAGGGATACTATCGCAACGAACTGAGACGCAACTTCAAGTGTTCGCATCAGTACGATGCGAACACTTCTATTTTTACGATGCGGTTGTCGGCGTCCAACAGGTATGAACACACCTGCGGTCGAATGTTGGAGTTGTACGCGGCGACCGATTTGACCGTTTCAGGCGTGTGGATGAGGCGTCGGCCCCACGTCCACGTGCCGTCCACTTCGTCGATGCGGTCGGGTTCGCCATACTTGGCAATAACCGCCGACAACTCTGTACCGGTTTCGAAGTCCTTCATCCCGTCGACGATTTCATTGGTCTTCAGGCTTCCGTAAACGAACATAACGAAAAGCACCAGCATCGCTGTGACGAAGAGCACAATCAGTGATCGCACGAAGATCAAACGCGACCGACTGGGTTTTCCAATCGATGCGACTCCGGTTGATGAGTTGGCCACGTCCATGATCATGTTCGTTCCACAATTCGGTCGATGAGAAAATCAGATTGGGCCATCGCCTGTTCGGTGAACTCGCCAAAGTATGCACGCACTTCATCAAACGTCTGCTTGAACGCGTCGCGGTCTTTTCCGGTGGCGATTTTGCGCAGCGTTTCTGCCGCCTCAATATAAGCAGCCGTCACTGCCGGCGTTTCCGGGTTGGCCATCTGTATGGAACCGTACAAACGCGGGGATTGTGCAAAATGCCTCGCGGTCATGAACATTTCCATCAAATAGATCGGCGACGTGAACAGCAGTGTTTCATCGATGGGCACGCCCAACTGTGCCATCGTCTTGCCCATCACTTCCGTCGAAAAATGCGTGAGCACCTGCACGATCGCCATCGCCTTGTCGTGACGCTCCGCCGTCGTCTCCAGCAACTCCAACCCGCGCGCTTCGAACGTCGACTTAAGCCACGCCAGCCACTCATCACCGCGCCCCGGTGTGATCACCAACCGCTGCCCTTGCAAAGAGTGAACACTTGGACCAAACAGAGGGTGCGTTCCAATCACACTCGCGGCGCAGTGCTCCATCATGACGCTCAGCGGTTCGGTCTTTACCGAGCACACGTCAATCAGCAGGCCATCTTTTTTGACAAGCGGGCCGAGTTCGCGAATCACGTCAGCCGTCGCCTCGATCGGCACGCTGATCACCACCACGTCGGCGACCGATGCCGCTTCTTTAGACGAAAGCTGCGTGTCCACATCGGCGATCATCACCGCGTGCCCCAGATCGCCGAACAGATTCGCGAAGCATTTACCCATGCCGCCCTTACCGCCGATGATCGCGACGGTGCGCGGTTCGATATCAACGGGCACCTCGGCTTTGAGCGTCGCTTGTCGGTCGCGGCTGGCCCATAGGATCAATCGAAACATGCTTTCGATCATCTCGGGGGAGAGTCCAAGCGGCGTCGCCCGTTCGCGTCGATCGGTAAGCAGCTCGCGCTCGCGTCCCAAGTCTCGAATGCGGCGGCGATGGTGGCGCTTGAATTCAGCAATCTCACCGACGAGGGCGTTGCGCTTTGCGAGCAATTGAAGCACATCGTGATCAATCGAATCGATCATCGCCCGCAGGACCGATAGCGGCCGGGTTTGATCGGCACCGGATGAACCAGCACCGGGTTCGTTTTGTTGGGAGTCTTGCCCCATGGCAGTCTCGAAAAAGTCACGTAAATCGGATGGCCAACAGCAGCAACCAGCCGTAGGCGGATTGTACAACAAATATCTTCGTGTAGAGCATCGCGTTGACTTGTTCTGCGGGCATTTGTCCCCAGCGGACCGCAATCCAGATGGCGGCCATGCTGAGTAGTGCGGAGATAATCACCCCAAGCCCCGCGAGCGAATGCATGCCCCGCCCGTGGCGATTCAGCATGAAACCGATCGAACCAAACGCCACCAGCCCGACGCCGATGGTCACCGGCTTGACCCACGGTGGGAGCAATGTCTCGTACCACGAGTACTTTTTCTGAACGTACCACCCGATCACACCGCAAGCGATGATGCTTGCGGGAAGAACGTACTTGCTGACGCGCCTTAGCCACCCCTTGGAACTGAGTCCCGAGCATCCGGCGATCGTGAGGAAGAAACCTGCCAGCGTGGCCACGACCAACCAACCACCTGCCGCAGCCGCGAGCACCACTTGCGCATCCCGCGCCGCCTGCTGTCGTTGGGCCAGGAGTTCCTTGCGTTCGGCTTGTTCGCGCCTCCGCTTCGCGCGATTCTCCGCCCGCATCTTGGCACGTTCCTCGCGCGTCTTGGGCTTCTTTGATTTTGCGGCATCGTTCGATTTGGTTGAAGCAGGGGCAGGTTCGGGAGCTTGCAGATTTGTCATGCTTGTGGCGATATGCAACTCGCCAAACATCAGCGTCTTCTGGGTCCAGCGATACATCGGCCCCCACGTGACGTACAACCATGCGAACGACACGAGCACCGTGATCAGCGCCACCGCGCGCAGCGAGCCCGAGGGTCGAACGTCATCGTCTCCCGCGACATAGATTGTATTGATGACGAATTGCTGACCCGAATCCATCCGTAATCCCAAACGGCTACCGAACTCCGCGATCGCCCGAACCTTCGCAAACGCGGTTGAATCCAAATGTTAGATCGACCGCCAAGCCGACCGATCAAAGCCCAAACCATATAGACTTGAAGCAGTATTTCAAACAACGCGGCTCGGTGGTGATCGGCAATGCTGATAATAGGGTCGATGGGCAAGGGCGTCGTCCGCACGCTCCTACGGCGCACCACGCCCTCAATTGGCGCATACGGATAACTTGCCTGAAGGTTGCGGGAATTCTCGTGAAATGCGATACGAAAACGGTCTGAACGGCACATGTCCGGGAACTGCGGACTACTTGCGAACGGTGATCTTCTTTCCGTTGCGGAGTTCCAGCGTGAATTTGCCTTTGGCATCCGATTCAAACTGGTTCAATTCGCGAAACGACCGGACCCGCTTGCCGTCAATGCGATCAATCATGTCCCCATTGCGAAGTCCGCAACGGTGGAGCTTGGAACCATTCGCACATTCAAGGACATAAATACCGGAGTCGCCCGGCG
>JAUIEW010000115.1 GCA_030429365.1 Phycisphaerae bacterium | reverse complement strand
GGTCGGTTGGGTGAATGGGCCCATGATCGCCACGTCCGTCGACGCCCAAAGCGATTCGCCAGCCGTCAAGCTCACGCCACGCGCTCCACCCGTTTCCGTGAGGAACCAATCACCCTCGATCAACTGGAACATCTGCACGAAATCGCCGCCAGCCGTGCCGTCGCCGCTCGGCAGATTGCCGTTGCGTTTGACTTCGTTTACTTCGGTGAGGAATTCGCCGTCCAATCCCATCGCGTCACCGTTGAGATGAATCTCATAAACCGTGCCGATTTCCAGATCCATCGGCAGGTCGATGATGACGCGACTCCCCAGCGTGACGCCGTTGGATGGATCAGAGAACAACCATCGACGCATGCGCTGACCGGCGAGCGAAACATCTTCACCGGTTTCCTGTTTGACCAACGTGATATTGTCGGCATTGACCGAACAGTGCGGAACGGCTTGGTCGATATCGAATTGCAGAACGGTCGGCGATCCGTGCATCAGGAAGCGGCCGTTGCCTAGCGTGCTCCTAAACACCCGCGCGGTGCCTTCGGCGATCGTCAGATTGTCGTCGAATGATGGATCGCACTGCGGCGTACCGTCGACCTTTCCGGCGTTGGCGAAACCGGTCATGCTCACGACCCGCTGATCGCTCGGCAATGAGATGTAAGTCGTATCGTGATCTGAGGTGATGGCCGCGTCGGAGAACGAATCAAACGTGAACGAGAACGTATCGACCGGCAGCGGAAAGAGAACCTGCAGGCGACTCTCCGTCTCGTTGTAGATCATCACGCAGCGACCGTCGAAGTCCGGAAGGTTCTGGCGAAGGTCCGCTTGGGCGAGATCGACCGTTCCGACGATCAAATACTCTTCACGCCCGTGGATGTTCTGCAAGCGCACAGCGGCGGTCCCTTCAAGCGAAGTCAGCGAACCGGGATTCGTAAAGACGCTGTGGTCCACCGTGCCATCGGGAAGGATGCGATGTATCTCATAACCGGTATTGTCCTCCGGTTTGTACAAGCCATAAATCGTTTGGGCTTCCTCCTGGTTGCCATCAAACTTCGGCGTAAACAATGATGTATATGCGTCGCTGATTGAGCCCGCCCGGTCTACGAGATTAAGCGCCCCCTTGTTGCCCGCACCGGCGCGGCGGTCGGCGACCACGATGTTGCCGGTCGACGAATAAACGATGTCCCCTTCTTCGACGGCGCTTCGTTGAATGCTGTGGTATCCGGGCGGAGCGATGACGACATCGTCCGGCTGACTTTCGACGTCGGGCACTGCGATCATCGTGGGCACACCGGTACCCGGATCAATCGCGTACACTTCGTTGTCTGAAATCTGATCCTTGACGATCACCATACCGTCGTTGTCCACCGTAATCGACTTGCTCGCGAGGGAGTTGAGGTTGGGTGCGAGTTGATCGCCGTCTGTGACCATCTTCGCCTGCGTAAACGGCCCATAGACTCCCGAATCCGACGCACCGAACAGACGGCCTTGACCGTCGAAGGCGAGACCCGCAATCCCCCGTGCCTCGGTCAGATAGTCGCCAACGGAAATCGTGCGGAAGATCTGTTTGAAATCGGTACCGGGCGTGTCATCACCACTCGGCAACTTACCGTTGGAACGTTCGGGCGAATCGGGATTCTGCTGGAAGTCGCCGTCAAGACCCAACGTCTCGTCTTCGAACGTCAACTCGTAGTCCTTGCCGATCTCCAAGTTACCGGGCAAGTCGATCAGGATCAGACTGGCCGCAACATCTTCGCCGATGTCCGTTGGCTCACCATTGGCGTCGATGTTCTCGCGGGTCAGCTGGTCCTCGGTCAGCGGAATTTCATCACTGCTATCCATGTCCCAGAGCTTGATGTTGTCGGGAATCACGGCGCAGAACGGGATGGGTTGATCGAACTGAAAGATCAGTCGCACGCCGTCGAAGTAGACCAGGTGCCGGCCGTGCCCTAACGTGCTGAAGGTCACCTTGGTTTCGCCGAATCCTGAAAAGTCGATGTCGGCATCTTCGCCACCGGGCGATTCGCACAGCACGAACATCGGCTGCGGATCTCCATCGCCGTCACCGTCGCCATCGCCATCTCCCGGAGGCGCTGTCGGCGTACATCCGATTGCCAGCAATCCCAACGGCACCATGCGGGCCCATGTTCGAATAGCTCGTCGATTCAATCTAAATCCCATCCGCTTCATGCTCCTTCACTAGACGTCTGAATTTGACTAGCCCGTGTTCAAAATGCTGGACATTCGCCCAAGGTGCTGGTGGCCCGCGACTGCAATCGTTATGGCGCCGCGTCGGCGCAGATCAACGTACCGGCCCATACGAGAATATGAGTTGAGTTTCCGATTCCTGCTCGGCGGGCATAGTCTAATCACGTGTTGCGGGGTGACAAGAAAGAAGTGAGTTCCCAGCAGTCAAATCAGTTGAAAGTTGGTAACGATCAACCAATCGCCGGCTGGCAGACCTTGTGAATTCTTCGGATACGTGGAGAATTTCCGGCGTCCAACACACCATTCATTCCGCGATGAACGCCAATTGGAGCGTGATTCTCATCTAGACTTTAGACACTTTAAGTCCTGAAAAAATGGCATCAAGGTAGTGTCGTGCCGTCGCGGCCGCCACCATCACGCCGTCGATCGATTCAGAACGAACCTGAACCGGGACCTGCAATTGTCCGTCGATTTTGAACGTCAAGTTCTTCTTGGTTGTTGCTTCGTCTAGCTCCAAGATTCCCGTGTGCGAATCCGTGAGCGCCAACGCCAGCAGCGTCGGTCGGCCACAGCAGTTCAGATGCAATTCAATGAATGGCTTACCCGCATCATCGGTCCGTTCATACACCGCGACAAAATCCAAAGGATGTGGATGGGGCGAATTGCTTTCGTACGTCACTTCGGCGCCAAGAACGCGCCGCGACATCTCGATGAGTTCGCGCTGAACGTTCGCAGAACGCGACGCAACCGTCTCGACCGCACCGCCATCATTCACCTGCCCCGCTTCGTCGAACTTCCTGAAGTTAGGCGTGGCCTCTTCGAGCAAGTTTGCAACCGAAACACCTGCTACTTCGCGACTCGAACCTATATCAACCACGTGAACCGCAGGAAGGTGATCGCGAAAGTACCAACCAGCCGTCGCCACAATGGCGACCACCGCCGCGATCGCCAATGGCCTAAGCCATCGGAGTATCGATATGGGGCGATTGTTCGCAGGTTTCGAACTGGCTCTAACCGATGAGCCTTTGATTTCGTCTTCAATCTGATTCCATAGGCCCTCGGGCACGCGTACATTGCTGAGCGATTCACGAACCCAGCCATCCATCGCCGATTCGCGCTCGAACCGCACGCGACACGATTCACACAATCGCAGATGCTCACTCACTTCAAATGTCTTGCTAGCGTCCAGTTCGGAATCCATGTATGGACTCCACCACTGACGGCATTGCTGACAAGTCATTTTTCCCATACTGACCATTCGCCTTCCGTCGAAAGCGCCTCGTAGCCCGACGATGCTGTGAACCCGGCTACTTGATAATTCCTGTTTCCATTGCAATTTCGGTCAGTCGTTCGCGCAGCTTCATGCGAGCGCGGTACACATGCGACATGACGGTGCCCAACGGAATCTCCAATTGCTCTGAAATCTCGCGATACGAAAAATCTTCCAACAACTTCAGCAAGAAGCAGACGCGCTCGGTGTCGCCGAGCGATTCGAGCGCCTTGACGATGCGATCGTCCAACGCCTCCTTGACCCGTTCGGGTTCGACAAGGATGCTGGCCCATGCCTCTTCTTTTTCAATGTATCCACCGGCATCAAGCGCCCCTGCATCAATACTTGCAGCCTTGGCGCGATGCGATTTACGGTTTACGCGATAAAGCGTGTTCAACAGAATCTTGAACATCCAGGCCTTAAAGTTTGTTCCCCGTTCGAATTGATCAAACTGTCGCCACGCCGTCATCACTGCTTCCTGAAGCGCATCACCGGCTTGGTCCTGCTGCCAAACATTGCGCAGCGAAAACCGATACAGTGAATCGCGCACGGGCGCGACGAGTTCCAGAAACGTGTTGGCGTCAGTCGTATTGGGCAACAGCAAGTCTCCAGGACCAGAGGCCGCCGACCGCAACCAAGACCCTCATCACGATCTCCAACCATTACATGCAAGACACCACCGGATCATTGCAAAAATTCGCAGCGATGCGTCAGGAAAACCCACAAATCAAATGAGAATGAAAACTCTGGAGAGATGGAATATCAATTGTGCCCGGCTCTGCGCCCAAGTCACTTGCCGTCTGAAGCCTATGCCCCTCAGTCGCTGAGCCGTCCCAAAAAAGAAGCAGGGCCGTCCGGAGGCTGGCGCGTACTTGCGAACGAACCAACAACCGAAGCGACCCTGCTGGGCGAATCCTGGCCGGGCAAACTCAGATCCGCCGACACCGATCTATTTCTCCCCCGCCCGTTCTCATTGCACTTGCCTGCAATTTTTCTCAACAATCTTTTCGTAGGCAGCATCGCTCGCCGGGACAGGAATTTGGCTTGCACCAATTGTTTGACGAACAAAACTTTCTTTGTATCATCCAACTTTCATTGACCCGCGAGGAGTGAAACGGCGTGCAGACCGATAATACAGCCATTTCTGAGGAATTGCCGGCTGACGCCATATACGCGAAGCGGGGCGATTCTCCGCGAAGCGACGCGGTGAATGGGGCATTTGACGAGGCCACTTCGCTCCCCCAAGCCCCTCGCCCTGCCCCGTCGCTGATGAAGCGACTTGGATTGGCGGGTTTTGTATTCTTCACGGTCAAGGGAATGCTTTGGCTGGTCGTCGGGTATGTGGCAATGATGGCCAATGGGTGTACATCCTGGGGCTCATAGCCCTTTATGAAGTCATGTAGACAATCAAGATGCGCGAAATGCGTTTCTCATGGAAAGGACCGAACGTGGAACATCCGACTAAGAATGCAAATGAAAGCAACGGGGCCGGTGATGTCGGAATCATGGATCGACTTCGCGTCGCGACCGCCAAGCAGCATGATGACGCCGAAAATCACGAGTTCCAGCAGGCGTTTTTCGCTGGACGGCTGACGCGCGACCAATACGTTCGATACCTTGAAGAACTGCACCGCGTGTATTCCTGCCTTGAAAACCAGATTCGTTCGGCATCAGCCCAGCGTCCCGAATTAACCCAAGTGGTCATCGAGGAAAACTTCCGCGAGGGTGATTTGGTTGATGACCTGGAATTCTTCGGAGCCAAGCCAGGCTCGCACGCCCCAACCCCCTCAACCGAGACGTTCGTCAGTCACGTCGAAGTGTTGGCCCGGACCAACCCAATCGCCCTTCTGGGAATGCATTACGTTTTGGAAGGCAGCAACAACGGTTCGAAGTTCATTTCCCGCAACATTCGGCGGGCCTATGATCTGACCGACCGCGGTGTACGGACGCTGGATCCCTACGGAGGCGATCAGCGTCAGAAATGGCTGGACTACAAGCTGCGGATGGGTGAATTGGACCTGTCACCGGACGAATCCGACGCCATTGTCGAGGCGGCAAAGTACATGTTCACCGCGTTGGGACGTGTATCTTCAGACTTGATGCCGGAGAAATTGCAAAACGTCGGCACGTAGGGATTCGAATCACAACGAGATGGCTGCCGTCTACCCGTTTGGCACGAGTTTTGCCTGCTGTATACCGGCTGGCCATGGTTTTCAAAGAATGGGCGATTGGACATTCTTGGGAATCTGGCCAAATTTTGGTGTCGCAAGCAATTTTGTCTGATAGGATGTTTTCAAATCGGCGGCCTTTGGTTAAAAAACCTATGGTTTTGCCGATAGCCAGGACGGCGTGGCGAACATTGATGTCTCAATGTTGAGGATTGCGGTGGGTCATATCCCCAACCGCAGCAGAATGGCGCAATGGCTTTTGTTTCTGCCAATTCATTAGGCCAACAGTCGAACACGGATTCTCGGGCGATCTGGCGGCGCGCGGCGTCTGTCATTGCCAGCCCCCGGACCATGTGGATCCTGATGCTGGTGCTCCATGGCCTCGCGATCCCTGAACTCATCTCGACAACCGCAAGCGCCCGCAACTTCGCCGAATTGCTTGGACCGATGATCCGGTTGGCGGGGCTCTCGGCATCCGCAGCATTCTTCGTCCTTAAAATCATCGATGTTCCTTGCCTTCGTATGAGTACCGATTGGCGGAGCATCGTCTGCATCATCTTGATCATTGGCCTGATGCATGTCGGCGTCATTGATCGCGCCCTCGGCGGCGAATTGAGCACCGATGGCGCGCATATCGGATTCGTTATCTTGGCCGGACTGGTTCGTTGGCGAGCAACCGTTCGCTGGGCGTTGAACCATGTTCTCGGTTTGCTCTTGCCGATCCGCCTCCTGCGGCGACGCTCGACCCAATTCGGATGCAACACAAGATCGCCCCTCACTCGGGTTGATGAACTCATCGCCCTGATATCGCAGACATTTCTTCCGTCTTATTCGGGCCCCCGTGCCCCACCCCTATCCTGACTCGAAGACCAAAGCCTGAATTGGTGCGCGCACGTTCTGCGAATGGAAGCGAACCGTTCGCAAAGTCCGTGCTCTGACAATGCCCGATTCATGGTTGGCTTTGGCTCAATCCTGACACCCAGCTGTGAAGCGCAGGTTGTTGCGTTTCCTAAGTGAAACTGACCTATTGGCTGGGTTGTGTGCATGGGATCTGCCTCATTGCTTGGCGAGATCTTGAGCATGAAAGTGATGGGTTTTTCTCGAGGATGGATTCAGATGCGTACATCCAATGGAATTGGCGCTTTGTGCTGTTTGGCCGTTTACGTCTCAGCGGCTCACGCGACGCCCTTTGAGTTTATGACGGGCGTTGACGAAGGTCGCTGGCCGGGTCCGGGACGCACGGTTGTTCCAGTGGCTGGCGGCGGCAATAGCCAAAACGGCACGTTTTATGATGACGATCGCTTGGCCGGGGTCGGAACGCAAGGCCCGATGATCACGTTCATCGGTACAGGCCAGCCCCTTCTCGATCCCAATGAATTCGGCGCGTTGAGTTTTGTCTTCAAGCGCTCGACCGTTCCGCTGGGTCTTGGACAACTTCCGGACATGGGAATCGATTATCTCGGTGGCCCGCTGCTCGATCTCGATGGCGATGCGGGTGACGCTTCGCGCAGTCTGATCCCGGTGTCTGGTGAAGATGCCGTTGTCATGCCGGGGACGACGAGCACGATTGACCTCGCCATTGATACGGATCTTGGAGCGATCGAACTTCTCGGCCTCGATTCAACTTCCACGAGTGAAGGCGGTCCGGGCGTTTCGTGGAAGGTCGGTAACTCAGTCAATGTCTTGGCCGGCACCGAGCCCGACACCACCCAAACGGGACCAATCAATCCGATGATTGACACGCGCTTCGGTTTTGTCACGGAGCATGTCGCACTCAACGGCGCTAGCAACATCTGGCGCATTGAAGATCTGGGATACGAATTCTGGCAGGACACACTGCTCGAAAACTCTGCCAGCGCAAACGAATTGGGAACGTTTCAATTCCTCGGCAACTTTTCGGGATGGTATGTGAAACGCGACCCGGTCACCGGCGAATTTCCGACCATGACCGGATCCGGGGTCGGACAGACGCCCTGGCCCATGGTGGGAACAAACGGGCTTGGCGAGACGTTCGTGACAGCCAACGGTCTTGCCGGCGGAATGGCAACGATCAACGCGGGTTGGCCAGCCGACATGTTCGACGCACCGAACAATGGTGGAACCGCACCGACCGATTTGGGTTCTTATTTTGACAACGTGGTCATCCCGAATGTCAGTCCGTTCTCTGATGGATTTGTTTACATGGAATCGATTGGATTTGGGATCAACAACAGCGGTGATCCGGTGTACCTGGATTCGATCGGGTACGACATCGTGATCGTCGCGCAGCAGGAAAAAACAACCGATCTTTCGGACTATGCCGGCTTGCAGCGATGCATGTCCACACCGATGGCGGTTGAATGTGCGGCGTTTGACTTTGATGACGACGCCGACATCGACTCGGATGATTACGCCTCGTTTGAGATGATTCTGACGGGACCGGGCGCCTGAGTTGCAGACGGAAAATAAGCGAAAGTGAGGGGAAAGGAGAGGGAGTGATCGTAACGTTTACTTAACGATTTCTCTTTTAGAAGAAGGCTTGAGTTTCAAATGATGAATCGAAATCTAAATCTTGTTGTTGCAGCAGGCGCCGTCATGTTGTCGGCAGGTGCTGCATTGGCTGATCAGTTTCAACTGGTGACCGGTGTCGGCGCGGGAACATCACCCGGCGCGGCACGCACCGTCACCACGACCTCCTTTGGAAGCAGCAATTTCTTTGTGGATGGACAGCGTTTGGGTGGCACCCCGAGTGCAGCAGCAATTGCGACCGCACCAGGATCGACTTTCCTTCAGACGCCGAACCAGTACGGCTCGCTGAGCTTTATGTTCCGTCGTGGATCGATCAACTTTGGTGGTCCTGCGACGCCGTTCCTCAGCGTTGACTACCTGGGCGGACCGCTGCTCGATCTCGATGGCGACTTGGGCAATGGCAGTCGCAGCCTCGTTCCGGTCCCCGGTCAATCCGCAGTTGAAATCCCCGGCTCGACGAGCAACCTGGACCTGACGTTTGGTGCCGGATCCGTTTCGCTCAACAGTTTTGACGTCAACGGCAACAACGCCGGACTCGGACCAGCCGAACCGGACCAACTGGTTACCGTCAACACCTTGGCCGGAACGTCGATCTCCGGAACTCCGGGCGCTGCAATCAACCCCTCGATCGACGATCGCACAGGAACCGCCACCGCATTTCTTGGCAATTCGGGAACGCTCGGTGGCGTGACCCGCGTGGAAAGCCTCGGATATGAAATCTGGCAGGACACGCTTTCAGAAAACTCATCGTCAGCCGACGAGTTGGGCACCGCTCAGTTCATGGGCGAACTTCGTGGCTGGAAGATCGAACGCGACATCAACGGCAACTTTCCGACGCTCGCCGGTGAAGGCCTCGGTTCGACGATCTGGTCGGCGGTTGATACGTCACAGGTCGGCAACAGCTTCAATGACGCCATCGGTTCAGGTACGTCAACGATCGTCAACGGTAACGCGAACGACGATTTCAGCGCACCGGGCAATGGCGGTCTCGACCTGACCGATTTCGGCGGAGACCTGGGAGCCTATCTCGATCACATCGCAGCCACTGCGATCGATCCGCTCTCCCAGAGCTTCGTTTACTTTGAAGGTGCAGGATTTGGCATCAACAATCCGGCCGATCCGGTGTTCCTTGATTCATCCGGATGGGACGTGGTGCTGATTGCCCAGTCGGCTCCGGTTCCCGAACCGACCAGCCTGGTTTTGATCCTCGCCGGTTGTGCGGGAATTCTCGGCCGTCGTAAGTACAGGAACTAACCCACGATTTGGAAAGTCTTCCGGGCGGGGCAATCACCTCGCCCGGTGGACCTTTTGTCGCAAGGACGCGAGCAATCGAGGTTGTTATGAATTCGAAAACGAACAAACGCGGGTTCACACTGGTTGAGTTGTTGGTGGTGGTCAGCATCATCGCCCTGCTTATCTCCATCCTGCTCCCATCGTTGAAGCGGGCAAGGGACCAGGCTAAGCAGGTGGTGTGCGCAAGCCAGCAGAAGCAGATCGCATCTGCCCTTTGGAACTATTGGACCGAAAACAACGGCCATGTGCCTGAAGTGATTTCGCCAATGACCAATGGCGTCGGTGCGGACGGATTTGGCGACGAATCGATCTCCGATGAAGACATCGACCCGTTCTACAACCCGAGGCGCGGCTATCCGGAAGTCCCGTCAAAGACGGTATGGGACCAGTCACTTCCCAACGTCTTGATGCCGACGCACATGGGCGAAGATGAAAAGGCGTTTCGCTGCCCTGCAGCCATTGTCGGTTGGCCGAGAAATGAAAAGCCGTTCCGCATGACCTATCGCTGCGCTGCTGCCAACCAGCCCAACGGTGACGAAAACCTCAACGAGGAAAGCCCATACTTCAAAGAGCACTTCGGGTTCCTTGATGGTCGCATCTACAAGATCCCCAAACCAGCCAAGCAAAAGGGCGAAGGTATCGTTGCGATCGTTCGTTATGCACAGGATCAAGCAGCGACCCGCGGGACATTCCTTCGTGACATGGTTAAGCCGGTCGGCCCGGAACTCGTCGGACCGCATAACGGTGGCAATGTCGTGATCAACAAACGGATGGAAGTCGAAGTCAGAAGCAAGAAGACGATCAACGAAGATTTGGCGCCTGCCGGTCCGGGGGCGGTCAAATTCTAGCTGTGTTTCGAGTCGCCGGGCACGCATTACGCGACAGGTTGGCAGCGCGTTTGCAAGAACTTGTCGGATAACCCGGGCGAACAGTTGCCCATTGTTCCAACCATCCACTCGCACCTGACAGCGATCGATGGATCGCCAGTCTGACGCCCTCGGCACAAACCCGCCTCTCTCTCAAATTGTACAAATCCAACCCATCTGCGATAGACTACGGTGAGATTATCGTAGTTACTTCCGCAGGGGTTTGGTGTATAGACTCATACAGGCAAGAGCGGTTTGAATTCGACGGGAGACGCAGCCAATGGCCACGACGATTGACCCAGCAGTGGAAAAAGCCACGCAGGCATTTCGAGAAAAGTTTCAAGCCGTCCGCAACGAAATCGGCAAAGCCATTGTGGGCCACAACGACATCGTCGAAGGCGTGCTGACATGCCTGTTCGTCGGTGGGCATGTGCTGTTGGAGGGCGTTCCCGGATTGGGCAAGACCTACCTCGTTCGCACACTTTCCGAAGCGGTCAACCTGCCCTTCTCGCGCATTCAGTTCACGCCCGACCTGATGCCCGCAGATATCATCGGTACCAACATCATCACCGAAGACCCGGACACCGGCCGCCGACAGTTCGAGTTCCAGAAGGGCCCGCTCTTTTCGCAGATTATCCTCGCCGACGAAATCAACCGCGCCACGCCCAAGACACAGTCAGCGATGCTTGAGGCGATGCAGGAACATTCGATTACCGTCGGGAATACGCACTACCGTCTGGACGAACCGTTTCTCGTGTTGGCCACCCAAAACCCAATCGAGCAGGAAGGCACCTACCCGCTTCCGGAAGCACAGCTCGACCGGTTCCTGTTCAAGTTGGTGGTGGACTATTCGACCAAAGACGAACTCAAGACGATCCTCGACCGCACGACCACCGGCTACAAAGCGGACGTGCAGGCCATCATGACCGGCGAGGAGATTCTCGCCGCTCAGAAACTCGTCCGCCGAATTGTGATGGCCCCCCATGTTCAGGATTACGCCATTCGCGTTTCGATGGCGACGCACCCGGGCGGACCTTATGCAATCGACGCCACGCAGAAGTATATTCGATGGGGCGCGAGTCCGCGTGGTGCACAGGCTTTGACGTTGAGCGCGAAACTCGCGGCGATGCTGGACGGTCGATACAACGCAAGCTTCAGCGATGTGCAGAAAATGGCCATCCCTTCGCTGCGTCATCGCGTATTGTTGAACTTCGAAGGTGAGGCGGAAGGCATCTCGGTGGATTCGGTGATCCGGGAGATCCTCGAGAAAACGCCAACGATGGCCGAAGCTGCGTAAGGTGGCCTATTCCCATCGCGATGTACACATTTGATTTGTGGTGGGCACGGCCCACCCTACCACGACTCTTGCACTGATTCTTGATGGCAACTCCGACCGCTTCCAAAACCGAAGACTTGCTCGATCCCGAATTCATCGTTCGACTCGAACGGTTGGAGATGGTCTCGAAGAAGATCTTTCACGGATCGATGCGCGGCGAACGGCGCAGTCGGCGGCGCGGTGAGTCGGCAGAATTCGCGGATCATCGGAACTATGTCGTTGGCGACGACCTACGGTTTCTCGATTGGAATGTCTACGCCCGCCTGGAACGCCTGTTCATCAAGCTGTTTCTCGAAGAAGTCGATCTCCACGTCAACATCATGGTCGATGTCTCCAAGAGCATGGCCTGGGGCAATCCGGACAAGGGGCGATACGCCCGACAAATCGCAGCCGCCTTAAGCTACGTCGGACTGGCCAACAACGACCGCGTCAGCGTTTACAGCTTTGCCAATGGCCTGGTTGGTGAGTTGGCTGGCATGCGCGGGAAACGATTGCTCCCGAAACTCTTGGACCACTTACAGACGATCGAATGCGATGGGATCAGCGATTTCCACGCGGCGTGCAAGCAGTTTTCGCTGCGCCATTCCCAGCCGGGGATCTTGATCGTACTGAGCGATTTCTTTGACAAAGGCGGATTCGAACCGGGCCTGCGACTGCTGCTCGGACGAAAGTCGGACGTCTATTGCATCCAGGTGCTCGCGCCGGACGAACTCGAACCGCAGCTTTCGGGTGAATTGCGCTTGACGGATGTCGAAGACGAAGATGTAGCAGAGGTCAGCATGAGTCGGGCGCTGATCAATCGATATAAGCAGAATCTGCGGGCGTACTGTCGCGGGCTACAGGATTATTGCACACGACGTGGGATGACCTATGCCATGACGTGCAGCGATGTTCCGTTTGATCAAGTGGTCTTGAACGTGCTCAGGCGTCGCGGGCTATTCAAATGATGCGGATTCATTCAAACCAACCTGCAGCACGACCAATCGCCCATTGCATCCCCGTGGAGAACGTCCAGTGAACTTTCTCTCGGGTTGGATGCCAATTGCCGTAGCCGCGGGGATTACCATCCCCCCGCTGGTGCTGCTGTACTTTCTGAAACTGCGGCGAGCGCCCCGAACGGTTTCAACCACGCTGCTTTGGAAGCGAGCTGTTGAAGACCTGCAAGTCAACGCCCCGTTTCAGCGCATCCGAAACAACCTGTTGCTCTGGCTGCAGTTGCTCGTATTGCTGTTGGCCGCCTTCGCCTTGGGCAAGCCGATTTTTGAAGGCAGCCGACAAACCGAAGATACGCTCGTCCTCCTGATCGATCATTCGGCGTCGATGGGCGTCGAGGAAAAAGACGGGAGAACACGCCTCGACATCGCCAAGGAGCAAGCCGAAGCCATCATCGACAGCATGCCCAGCGGCGGGAAGGCGATGCTCATCGGCTTCAGCGATCGGGCCACGGTGGCGAGCGCGTTTGAAACCGATCGCTCTGTTCTCAAGGATCGCCTGGACAGCATTCCGCAGACCGATGCCGCATCCACACTGACCGAAGGAATCGCCCTCGCCGAAGCATACATGCAGAACCTCGTGATCGCAGGCGGCGAATCCGAACCAGACATCACCGTCGAATCTTCCGCAACGCCGGCCCGCGTCGTCATCCTCACCGACGGCAACATCGAAGACGCCGAAACACTCACGATCAAGCGCCTGCCGACCGACGATATGCAGATCGTCAGCATCGGGGAGCGCGACGACAACGTGGCGATTTTGTCGATGGAGGCCAAGCGGAATTACGAGTATCCGCAAATGTTGGAGGTCTTCAGTCTGGTTCGAAATTTCGGTCCGAACACGATTCGTTGTGATGCCAATCTCTATATCAATGACAGGCACGTTGACGTGCAGTCAATGGAGTTGAAGCCCGGTATTGAAGTATCGCCCTCTGAAGATGAGACTGAAGCGGACAGCGATGAATCAAGCCAACCAAAACCAGCGACAAGAAAGTCGAACCTTGTCCCGCTGACAGGAAGCACGGCGTCGGTTGCATTCGATCCGATCGAATATGAAGGCGGTGGTGTCGTCGAAGTTCGATTGACGGTTGACGACGCGATGTCAGCAGACAACGCGGCATGGACAATCGTGCAGCCGCCTCGGCATGTGTCCGTGTTGGAAGTGGGCGAAGGCAACCTGTTTCTCGATCGCGTGCTACCGACGCTTCCGATTCAGGTCAAGAAGATGACGCCGGATGAATACGAACGGGCCGACGAAACCGAGATCGCAGAAGCTGGACGTCTCAAATTCGACCTCGCCATTTTCGACAACCATTCGACCGAACGACTTTGGCCTGGTAGCTACATCTTCTTTGGTGGTGTCCCCAACATCGAGGGTGTGTCGGCCGACCGCATGGTTCAAGGTGGCATCATCTTTGACTGGGACGAATCGCACCCGATTCTGCGCTACGTCGGGATCGGTAGGATCATGATTCACCAATGGCTTA
This sequence comes from Phycisphaerae bacterium, assembly GCA_030429365.1. Lineage (GTDB taxonomy): Bacteria > Planctomycetota > Phycisphaerae > UBA1845 > UBA1845 > UBA1845. Next base: position 853 of record JAUIEW010000115.1, on the reverse strand, counting down.
ATCTGACGTTACCCCCGCAGGCGGAACCCCTGGTCGAAGGCGAAGACGCGCCGGTGATGGCCCTGCTGTCGCAGGATGGAATGCACTTTCTCATATCGGCGTTCAGCTTGGTTGCGGAGGATGAAATCACCGGACAGGCACTCTTGAATTCCGATTGGGGATTCAAACCGCACTTTCCGGTCTTCCTGCAGAATGCCATTCAGTACATGACAGGAAGCCTGTCGTTCAAGGGCGTCCGCAACGTTCGGCCAGGCAATCCCATCGAGTTCGCCGTCCCCGACAACACCGAAGAGATCAACGTCCGTCGACCGGATGGGTTCGTCGCCAAAGTGCAAACCGGCAACTTCACGACCGTCAACTATGCCGGGACGCGCAAGGTTGGGGTCTACTCGGCTGAACCTGCAGTCGAAGGCCGCGAACAATACGCAGTCAACCTGTTCAACGGTACAGAGAGCAGTGTCGCCCCGTCCAAGGTGCTCAAACTGGCTGGGACCAATGTGCAGGCGACGGCATCGGTTGAAATCGTCAACAAACCATTTTGGCCCTACCTGCTGCTTGCAATCCTCGCGGTGCTTCTGATCGAGTGGGCGATCTACAGCAAGCGTATTTTCGTTTGATTTTTGAAAGTTGCTCTAGCGAGGATTGTAAGACTGGTTTTCTGTCGCGGCGAGGTGGCAACGACGGATGGCTTGGCGAACGCCTTCCATTCGGGGATGGATGGCCAAGGCTTTTCGAAACGCGGCCCGGGCTTCCGAGAAATTTCCGAGATGGAAATGGTTGTGGCCCAACCCAGCCGCTGCACCGTAGTGATGGGGATTCAATGCCAACGCACGGTGGCAGGCCATCATCGATG
>JAUIEW010000114.1 GCA_030429365.1 Phycisphaerae bacterium | reverse complement strand
GCTTACGCGACCAGCCTGGCGATGCGGCGATTCCAGCGCCGGTTTCAAAAGATGGACGACCCTGTGCTGGCCGAACGAGTCCGCGATGTTCGCGACATCGAGCGCCGGTTGCTTCGACACATTCTTGGCGAAAACCGAGAGGACCTTGCGCACCTGTCGCGGCCCGTCGTTTTGATTACGCACGAACTCACGCCATCGTTTGCGGCGACCTTGAGTGCGAGCAAAGTCGTCGGTGTGGCGACTGATGTCGGTGGGCCTGCGTCCCACACGTCCATTCTCTTGCGAGCGATGGGGTTGCCCTCGGTTGTAGGTGTGACCGATTTGTCGTCGCACGTTAGCGGTGGCGACATGATCATCGTGGACGGTGTGAATGATCTGGTCATCATCGCGCCCGATGCCGCGACGCTCATGCAGTATCGCGACCAGCAGAAACGCTATCGAAAGATACGCCAGGAGCTAACAGGCCTGCGCGATCTGCCAGCCGAATCACACGATGGCGTTGAATTCAAGTTGCTCGCCAACGTCGAATTCCCGCAGGAGGCCCAGCACTGCCTTGACGAAGGCGGCGATGGGATCGGACTGTACCGCACTGAATTCCTATACCTTCAGGACAAAGGTGACCCTTCAGAAGATCAGCAATACGAGGCATACCGCGAAGTCATACGGGCCATGAGCGGGCGCCCCGTGACAATCCGCACATTTGACCTCGGTGCTGACAAATACACGCAGGAGAAGTCGGTCGATCGTGAACCGAACCCAATGCTCGGGCTCCGCTCAATTCGTTATAGTCTGCAGCGGTTGGACATGTTCAAAATCCAGCTTCGGGCGGTTCTGCGGGCGGCGACCGAGGGCGAAGTCCGCTTGATGTTCCCGCTGATTATCAGCCTGATGGAGTTTCGTCAGGCCAAAATGGTCCTTCACGACGCGATGGAAGACCTCGAAGACGAAGGAATTCCATTTAATCACGACATCGAAGTCGGGATCATGGTGGAGACCCCAGCCGCCGCAATCCAGTGCCGCGATTTTGTGCGAGAAGTCGGCTTTGTCAGCATTGGGACGAACGATCTGGTGCAGTATCTGCTGGCGGTTGATCGTGGTAATGAGCGCGTCTCGCGATTCTACTCGTCGGCCCACCCTGCCGTCCTGAGGGTCATCCACGAGGTGATCAAGACTTGCCGAAAGGCCGGGGTTTCGTGTAGCTTGTGCGGCGAGATGGCTGGGCAGCCGTTATATACTATGCTGCTAGCTGGTTTGGGCCTCAGGCAGTTCTCAATGGGCCCCCACGACATCCCGGAGGTGAAAAAACTCCTTCGGATGTGTAAGATAAAACAAATGGAGCGTGTGGCGAAACGAGCGCTTTCATTTGAGACTGAGCGGCAAGTGGTCAATTACTTGCGTGCCCAGACTAGAAAACTACTTCCAGATGATCCGATCTAGTCCATTGGGAAAGATCGAGAAGCACCTGGATTAGAAGATAATTGTAAAGGCGGTCTGAGCGCGTGCTTGAGACCGGCAGAAAGAATTCAGAAGTTGGGATGTTTGGGACGTATTGTTGGCAGGGTGTTTTTTGGAAGGATCAAAGCAGGACGCGCGGCGAGTTCGATACCTCATCGATTTTTCGGTCGATGGCGACATCCGGTATTTGGCGCACAACGATTTGGTGCGCATGTTTGGCAAGGCCTGTGCCCGAGCTGAATTGCCGGTGAGTTTCTCTGAAGGTTTTAACCCGCGCGCCCGGTTAACCCTGCCCTTCCCCAGACCGGTTGGTCAACGTTCCGAAGCAGAGCGTTTGCAGCTTGATCTCTCTCGTCCGTTCGACACGGATGAACTGGTGGATCGGCTCAACGAACAGATGCCCAGTGGCATCCGTGCTCATGCGGCGATTTCCGCTGATCCGTCCCAACCGTGCCGTCCGTGTAGCGTGACGTATGAAGTTGATGTATCGGGCTTGGATGCCAGTGCATCAGACACGACGCCGCTCACTCAGCGCATTGAATCATTTCTGTCGTCTCCAGTTTTTGAAGTTTCACGCGTGCGCCACCGTGACGGTCGCGTCAAGGTGGTGGACATCAGACCCTTTGTCGACGAGCTGAGTGCTGTGGGAAACAGCATTCGAATGTCGATCATGGTAACCCAATCTGATGGAGGTCTGACCACACCCGCAGAGGTGTGCCAGGCCCTTGGCATGGATGCAGACGTGATCAATCACCGGGTCCGTCGCGTGAAAATTCAATGGTTCAGCAATCCGAAAAAGCAGAAGGCAACGCCTTAACCGCCAAAACCAAAAAGTCGCCCCGAAAGCGTGCGACCACCAAGCGGAAGAAAAAAACCACGACGTCTACGGCGACAAAGCCCACGCGCCGCCGGCGCGTCAAGAGAACCAAGGCGGTAAGTCAAAGTTCGTCATCAGCGACGAAAAGCGATTCCGGTTCGCCTGAGACGCTCCTCGACGAGCCAGTCTCCGCGGAAGCCAAAGTCGCGAGCGATACCTCCGCATCCACTGCGGCTTCGACAAGCGCAGACGCATCGACAAAGTCTGAAAAAAAAGCAGAAGCGCCTGCTCTCAAGACCAGGACACTGAAGCGATCGAAACCGCGCAAGCCTTCAACCGCCAGTTCTGATTCTTCGATGGACGGGATGACCCGCAAAAGTTCGCCGCTGCGGAAGAAGCCTTCGCCGTCAGCGGAATCGGGCTCTTCGTCATCGGCCAAGAGCGCGTCCAGTCCGGCCGCCTCAGCAACGTCTGCTGGGACAACTGCTCAACCGAAAGCCAAGGAACCCTTTGGCGCCGGCATCGTGCGGCCCGTCCCGGCTCCAACTGGCGACGCGCCTTCAGCAGAATCTGGCAGCCCGGCGACCGAACCCGTGAAGAATCGTGCGACGCCTGCGGGAGCGGATGCAATACCGACCGATAGCGGTGAGACCAAACCTCCCAAAGCAAAAAGTCGCAGATCACGCGGCGGCAAGGCCAAACGCAAGAAGACCACCGCAACCGCTTCGCCCAAAGCCGAAGCGTCCCAAACGGAATCGCCTGACGCGAAGAAGCCGGAACCGAAGAGTGAACCGGAGCAGCCCGGTACTCCAGAAGAGGCGGCTGATCACAGTGGCGAAACCGATGAGGAACGTTCGGCGCGAATCGTCCTGAAGCGTCGCCCCGTTCGCCGGGCACGCCGCTCGAAGTCGCGTTCCAAATCAGAGTCAAATGCTGATACGAAGGCGGAGGCGGCTTCACATGATTCAAAGGACACTACCGTCAAAGCCGAGACGGTGACACCTGCTGAATCCGCAAGGAGCAAGGATACCCAAGCGGAAGAATCGGATGCACCGGCACAGGGTGATGCCGGTCCCGCGGAACAACCTCGAAAGAGCACATCCACGCGGAATCGACGCCGTCGACGTGGCCAAGGAAAATCGACAAAGAAAGTAGCGGCGGAAACACCAGCCGATTCGCCGGAAATCAACGACGCGAAGACCGTTGAGATTTCCGAAGACATTTCGGTCATCACCGACGACAGCCCGAAAGAAAAGCTGCAAAGTGAAGGCCGGGAGATGATTATCAACTCCACTGCCGGCGCGGAGTGTCGCATTGCGATTTTGCATGCGGGCCGGCTGGAAGAGATTTATATCGAACGCCAAAGCTCCGCGTCGCACGTAGGCAACATCTATAAGGGCAAGATCACCAACGTCGAGTCCAGCATCCAAGCCGCTTTTGTCGACTTCGGTCTGGCGAAGAATGGATTTCTCCATATCTCCGACGTGCTGCCCAAGTACTTCCCCAACAAAGCCGACGCGACCGAAGACGTTGGCAAGAAAGTACCGCGTCGCGATCGCCCGCCGATTCAAAAGTGTTTCCGCCGCGGTGATGAAGTCATCGTGCAGGTCGCGAAGGAAGGCGTGGGCACCAAGGGACCGACGCTGACGACGTATTTGTCGATTCCCGGCCGCTTTGTCGTGATGATGCCGGGCATGAGCAAGCTCGGCGTGTCGCGCCGAATCGAAGATGATGCCGACCGCAAGGCGATGCGCGACCTGCTGGGCCAGCTATCAATGCCGGATGGCATGGGGTTCATTCTTCGGACGGCTGGCTTGAATCGCAACAAACGCGAACTGCAAAGCGACCTGAACTATCTCAACCGTTTATGGAAGACAGTGCAAAAGCGTATCAAGTCGCAGGCGACACCCTGCGAACTTTATCAAGAATCCGACCTGGTCATCCGCACGATTCGCGATGTCTATTCGAGCGAATTCAATCGCATCGTCGTCGATGATCCCAAGGTGGCGATGAAAGCGAAGGACTTCCTCCGTATCGCCATGCCCCGCACGCAGGGCGCAGTGGTCGCCTATCAAAAACACGAGCCGATCTTCCACCACTACGGCATCGAGCAGGAAATCCAGCGCATCTATTCGCGCCACGTGCCTCTGCCCTCAGGCGGATCGATCGTCATCGATTCAACCGAGGCGATGGTTGCGATCGACGTCAACAGCGGCAAGTATCGCGATCAAAATGACGCGGAAGAAACGGCCTATCGCATCAACTTGGAAGCTGCGGAAGAAATCGCCCGCCAATTGCGTCTGCGCGATCTGGGCGGCTTGGTGGTTTGCGACTTTATCGATATGCGTCAGGATCGACACAAACGTGCAGTCGAAAAAGCCCTCCGCGACGCGCTCAAGTCGCACAAAGAACGAGCACGCATCCTGCGCATGAGCAAGTTCGGTCTGATCGAAATGACCCGTCAGCGCCAAGGGCCATCAATCAAGCGCAGCGTCTTCGTCGATTGTCGCCACTGTTCCGGAAGCGGACTGGTCAAGACGGCCGAGTCGATGTCGCTTGAGGTGTTGCGCATCTTGCAGTTGTTGACACATCGCAACGACGTCGCGCAGGTTTCCGTTTCAGTTGCACCGGATGTGTGTGCGTTGGTGCTCAACGAGCAACGTTCATTCTTACACCATCTTGAAACCAAGACGAACAAGACGATATCGATTCTGCCCGATCCAACGTTTACCAACGATCAGGTCTCGTACAAGTGCATCGATGACCGTGGCATGCCCTTGCGAATTGAAGTCTGATCGACCGCAGTTTCGTCGGTTGAGCTCGCTCCAATCCACCGTTGTACACCGCCGCAGAGGTCTGCGCGGCGATTGATTGTTTCGCAATTGCCCGGTTGGTAGACTAGAAGCCAGCGGGCCCGAACCATGTCGCCCCACCGCACTGACCTTTGAGGAATGCACCAATGCTCTGCGCGCACAATCTATCGATCAAGAAATCACCGTTGCGATCGCTTCTGCTTCTTGTCGCCTCAATCATTGCCGTTGCGGTGACGTCCCCACAGTCACACGCCGCGACGATCGAAGTGATTCACTCGACTGTTCCTGGGCACGCGACCGCACAGGTTCCCGGTCAGCCGGGCGAGGAGTTCATCAAGTTTTGGCGACCTTATCGAAGCCCGAATGGCCTTTACTGGGGCATGAAAGCCAACGCCGATTTCTTCGATGACGGCCAGATGGTCTTGCTGGGTGATGCAGGCGGAAACACAGAGGTGGTCATCATCGACGGCGACGCGGCGACCTGGGCGCCGGGCGAAATCGTGACCAACGTCGATCATCAGGTTGGACTCGATGACGACGGCGAGATCGTCTTCGGCGTTAACACCGACAACAATGCCGGTAACGACGAGTTCATCATGCGGTGGGACGGTGCGTTTCACGTGGTCGTCAACGAAGGCGATGCCGTCCCCGGACTTGCCGGCGTGACCTTTGCCGACTCAATGCTCGACGCCCACATTCTCTCCGATGGCACCGTGTGCTTTCGAGCGATCAACTGTGATGGGCTTCCTTCCGACAGCGACACGCTGCTGATTCGCGGCAGTTCGGTGCTTGTTCGCGAGCAGACCACCATCCCAGCCGGTCAAGCCGCGGGCGGCACGCAAGGTTGGGACTTTTTCGAATTCGACGGGTTCTATCACAGTTACGATGGACTCAATTACTTGATCTTCGGCGATCTCGAAGGCGACACCGCGACCGATGGCGTGGTGGTGGTTAACGGCAACGTGGTGATTCAGGAAGGCTACCCGATCCCCCCACTCGTGATCCCAGTTGGAAGCGGATTCACCGGGCTTCGCGAAGCGCGAATGGAATCCAATGGCGATTGGTTCGCCCGTGGAGGGAACAGTGACGGCCGCGACTTCGTCGTTCGCAATGGATCGCTGCTGGCACTGACCGATGATCCGGTAATCCCCGCTTCGAGCGAGCACTTCGACGACACGCCGCCATTTACCGAAACCTTCTTCATGCAAGCCGGCAACAACCTGGGTCAGTATGTCGTCGGGGGGACTACCGACCTTGCCGACACCAATCGCGACGCGGTGGTCGTGTTAAATGGAACCGACGTCATCGTTCGCGAGGGGGATCGCGTGGACCTCAATGGCAACGGTTTGGACGATGACGATGCATTCATTTCGGAGTTCGACAACGATCAATCATTCCTGACCGACAACCGGTTGGTGTTCACCGCGACCTTGCGAAACGACGCAGGTACGGAGATTGGACAGGCGATCATGCAGACCTGTCTCGCGGCAACGGTTGGCGATCTGAACGGCGACTGCGAAGTGAACGCGCTCGACTTCCCCGCGATCGCCGACTGCCTCACCGGACCGAGCGGCGGCATCTTGGGCGGGTGCGACCCGGCCAACCTCGATGACGACGGGGATGTCGATCTTGCCGATGCGGCCATCTTCATCGAAGCCGTTCAAACACCGCTCAACGTTGAAGTCGATGCGGGCACGCTGGCATCCGCCACCGCCAGCACTGGCAGCTACTTCAGCAACGGCAACGATCTAGCCGGTTCGATCAATGCAACGGGCGTCGACCCCTCCGCGCTCGACATCGCCTGGACCGTCACCGCAAGCCCGCCCGGCAGTGGAACGGTCACGGTGTTCGACCCGGATCAATTGAATTCGCAATTCGTCATCGCCGCCCCATCCGTCGCGGGCGAATACCGATTCCGGTTGACGGTGTCGAGTGACCATCCGCCGATCGAAGTCAGCGATACGGTCATTCTGACATTGACAGAATAGCTTCCGACCGTTGGGAATGTGATCCGTCCGTTTCTTTGGCATAAGGAATTATGCAAATTGGAATCGCCAAATAAACTGAAGACAAATCAGGATCGGCTAGTTTTCCTACGTGAAAATCCGCCTCGATGTATCGGAGGGTTTGCTATTAGCGCCAGCAACCATCCAATGTCAGGGTTTGATGGACATGGCGAAGAGCTGAATGCGATTTTCAAATTGCAGTGCAACTGCGGCAACCCGGTCTTTACCGTGCATGGACATGCGTGGCGGCGTGACGAAGAAAAAGAGGACGCTGTGTTCGTAGGTCCAATCAAACTGGAGTGCGCTGAATGCTCAAGAATGGAAACGGCGTTCGATGCAGAACAGCACGGCTATGACGTTGAACTCGGCCACGGTTGCTACAGTGTCAGTGGCGAAGGCGAGGCAGCAATTTCCGGCTGCTCCTCCTGCGGTTCTACGGAGTTCCGCGTACTTGCTAGATTCGAGTATGCCGATGACATGTTCAGCGACTATTTCGCTGACGTCGCCGACCGGTTGCAGGATATCTTTACGTGGTTCACGCTTGTTGGCGAATGCGCCAACTGCAATGAACAATGGAATATTGCTGATATTGAGTGCGCCTGACTCGGTGTGACGTGAAGCTCCCCTGCGCAATAGCCTTTCACAATTGAGACGCAGGCGACGGCTTCCAAGTTGCGAAACTTTTCCGAAATAGGTGCGGCCGTCCCATCCGTCGTAGGCGAATACCGATTCCGTCTGACGATGTCCCGTGACGCTCCTCCGATTGAAGTCAGCGATACGGTTATTCTACTGCTGACGGTAAAGTAAACATGCAGCAATCGCACCGGGCGCCGAATGTCGTTCACGCCACAGCAACCAGCCAACGAAATGTCGTGTCTCGCTGGTTGTTGATGGTTGCTCTTATCATCGGCTATGGCGTTGCTTGCATTGTGGCAGACTGGTGGTCGGTAAAGCCCGACGGATCAGCAACCCCAAAGAACACGCTTTGCGCGGTTCTTATTGCTGGTTTATTGCTGATGATTCTATTGCAGTTGGGATGGTTCTTGCCATTTCGGTGGCTGCGATTGGCAACTTCGACAGTCACTATTGTAGCATTGGGAAGCTTGCTTGCTTCCTTGCCAGCGCGGTCGATAGGCGGCGAACTTAGACGCGCTGAGTTTAAAAAGGTTGTCGAGGTTGGTGACAGACTCATCCTTGCGATCAAGGATTTCACCAGTGTAAACGATCGCCCACCGGCGTCGCTTGACGAATTGGTCCCCACATACATTGACGCAATTCCCGGCACCGGCTACGCGGCGTTTCCAGAATTTCAATACAAGCTTAAGACTTCGCGCATGACCTGGAAGCTTTTTGTCGATGTTGCAGCGGGATTCGATCGAGAGTTGTTGGTCTACTATTCAGAGGTCGCCACCTCCGACTCGTCCAAAGCGATTGGCGATTGGACGATCGCTCCAAAACGATAACTTCAATCGGCCGATTGCACTTACAAGAATTCCGGATCCGGCGGTGGGTCGATCGGGTGGGCGATCAGTTCGGCGTGGACTGGACCGGCTACGATTTCTCTTACCTTGTCGCGGATCGCGGGGATGTCTTCGCGCTTGACGTTGTCCATTTCGATCGGGTCGTGGACATGGACGCAGATGCGCGACGGGCGGATCATCCAGTCGCCCTTGCGCTTGAGTTGAAACGCACCGACGAGGCTCATCGGCAGGATCGGGTACTTGAATTTCTGGGCCATCACGAAGATACCGTCGTTAAATTCGCCGACTTTGCCGTTGCGCGTGCGGGTTCCTTCGGGCAGGACCATCAGGTTGATGCCGCGATCGAGCGTTTCCTTGGTGAGCCGAAAGACTTTGCGCACGTTCGCCGTGTTCTTGTCGACCGCGACCGGTACATTGCCATAGACCTTCATGAATAAGCCATACATCGGAATCTTGAAGTGCGATTCCAATTCCATCCCGCACGCGAACTTTCTGGTTGCGAGGTAGATCACGAACGGATCGAGGATGTTGACGTGGTTGGTGACGATGATGTACGTCCGCTTGGGGTCGTACTTGGCCACATCGTAGACGCGATAGCTTGCCCCCGTTCCCAGCAGGAGCAATCGTGAAAAGAACCGCACGAACCAATCGGTACGCGGCGGGCCGACGATCTTGGCGAGCGTGATCAAGATGATCACGCTGAAGAAAAAGATCGGACCGAGCATCGCCCAGACGATCAGGCTGCGAATCACCAGATAGACATTTCTCATACGCAAACTTCCAATGCGCCGGCTAGAACATCCAGCGCTTCACATCGAATTCGAATGACTTCGCCATCCACCATCACGTCGATCGGATCATCCAGGTCAAATTCAAACCGGCTCGCCCGGCGAACCTCGGCCAGCGGGTGCTTCACGTGCGTGCCGTCGTAAATGCGCTTGAGTTGCCCCAGCGCGCCCAGGCGTCCGATTGGCCCCCAGCGAATAAACTCCACCTGTCCATCCGTCGGATCGGCGTCTGGGGCGATCATCATCGTACCGCCGGTGAACTTACTGTTGTTAAACGACAGGAACAGGCACTTGCGATCGTCGGTCTTGCTTTCACCATTGATCCGAAGCGGGAATTTTCGCCGTTCGTGTTTCAGCAGGCAAACCAAGACGCCCGCGAGGTAGCCGGCTGGCCCGAAGCGTTTGAATCGTCGATTGGTGACAGCCGCCGCGTTGGCAGCGAACCCGATGCTCAGCAGGTTGATGTAGTAAATCGTCCCGCGATCGTGCTTCATCCGCATGACATCGCACGCCCGAACGCGGTCCGCGAGCAGCGATTCAATCGCATATGCCGCACCATCATTCGAAAAATCGCGAAGGAACGAATTACCCGTTCCCAAAGGCAATAATGCCAAACGCGGTTTCGGACCTTCGATCGCTTCGGGAAACAATCCGTTGACGATTTCGTACGATGTACCGTCCCCACCGACGGCCATGAAATTGGTGCGGCCCTTTGCGTACTCGGCGCGGACGATTTCGGTGGCATGTCCGCGGGCTTCGGTTTCGGCGACATCGATCTTGATGCCTTTGGCTCGCAGGTCGGCGATGACGGCGTCGGCTTGTTTACCGCATCGTTTACCGCCAGCCGCCCGGTTGACCACAGCCAGGAACGTGCGACTCACGATGCGACCTCCCCGGTTGGTCCATCCGTCGCGGCAGCGATCGACTTGGCCAACAGGTTGCGTTTGATCTTCATCGACGCCGTTCGCTCAAAATCGTTCGGCCAAAGCAGGTATTCGCTGACGCGTTTGTAATCGGGAAGTCGCCGGTTGATCGATTGAAGTTGCTGCAACAGCGCGTCGCCAAACGATTGCCCTTTTTCCAGATGCAGCACGATGACCAGCGATTCCTTGCGGGTTTCGCCAGTGGGCCAAAGGTAACCATACGCGAAAACGCAGTACTCCTGCACGGCGAGCGTACGCATTCAGTACGCTCGCCGTGCAGTACTCCTGCACGGCGAGCGTACTGAATGCGTTTTCGATGTCTTCGGGATAAACGTTCTTACCGCCGGCTGTCACGATCATGTTCTTGCGCCGGCCAAAGAGTTGCAGATGACCGCTTGCATCGATGCGGCCGAGGTCGCCGGTGTGAAGCCAACCGTCGCGCAGCACCTGCGACGTCTGCTCCGGATCATCGAGGTATCGCGACATCAGCGTCTGACTTCGAACAACCACTTCGCCCACGCCGTGCTCGTCGGCATCGTTGATCTTCAATTCGACGCCCGGCAGCGGCTTGCCCACCGTGTCGGCCCGAAACGGTGCCAGGTCATTGAGCGTGATCGCCGTACCGGCTTCGGTGAGTCCGTATCCGTTGGCGACGGGAATACCAAGGTCGTAGAAGAACTGCATGACAGCCGGTTCGGTAAACGCCCCGCCGACGAAAAACGCCTTCAAATTCCCGCCGAAACCTTGATGCACCCTGGAAAGTAGCTTCCGGCTGAGGGCCAGCTTCGGACGCGACTTTGTCAGCATCCGGTTCAGACCGATGGCCGTCTTCAGCATCGCCGATTTTGCAGGCGACAGTTCGGCGAAGGTGTTTTGCAAGCCCGCCCGCAGATTTTTAAGCACCATGGGCACGAGGGCCATGTAGCTGATCTTGTATTTTGTGAATGCCTGCTTAATGAACTCAGGCCGCAAGCTGCGAAGGTGTACAACCGTCGCGCCGCAGACGAATGGCCCCACGAACCCGACCATGAAATCGATCGCGTGATTCGTCGGCAGCACGCTGAGGTATCGATCGCCAACATCAAAGCGATAGAGGTGCATCAGCGTTTTGCATTGGGTGAGATAGACGCCGTGCGTGAGGACGCAACCTTTCGGATCGCCGCCGGTGCCCGATGAATACACGATGCAGGCGTCGTCATCGCGCGAGCGGGTTTTGGGTTCAACCGGCGATTGGCTCTTGCAATCTTCCCACCGCATCGCCCCGAAGAGGTCTGCATTGTTTGGCGCATCGGTAACCAGCACGGTTTTGACGGAGAGCGAATTGAACTCGTCCGACGACGCGATCGCCCGCCAAAGGTGGTACTCGATCACGAGCACGATCGCGCGGCTATGCTTGATCAGGAAAACGTGTTCATCGCCGGTCAGCTTGTAATCCAGCGGGACGAGCACGCCGCCCGCGAAGAACACCGCCCCCCCGCTGATGACCCATTTGGACTGGTTGGTCATGATGATCGCGGCGCGATCGCCCGGCGCAAATCCACGCGACTGCAAGCCAGCCGCCAGCGCGTCGGCCTGCGCGCGGTATTCCGCATACGTCAGCCGAGCGTTTTCACGATCGCGGTTGGCTTCGATCAGGCAGGTTTCGTTGGCGAACGTTTCGGTGGCGGCGCGAACGGCGTCGGCCAACGATTGGCATGAGTCAAGGTCGATCATCACATGCGTTGCGAAATGCGGTCTGCGAGCGTTCGGAAATCGACGACGCCCTGCATTTCGTAGTCGGGCAGTTCAATGTTGAAATGGTTTTCGAGGCGCGTGAGCAATTCGAGCGCCTGCAAACTGTCGATGCCCAACTTCTGAAAAAAGTCATCGTCCGGGGCGACATGATCGGGAGCGACTTTGAAGTGCTCTGCCGCCAGCTTCTGAATTTCGTCAATGATTTGCTGCGTATCTGCCAATGCCCGTTTCTCCCAAATTGAGCGATTGATTGAATCTGAAAATCCTGCCGCAGCATCCTATTCGATCAGGGCAGATACGGGTAGGGGTCCTCGCTTTCGACGAACTTGCGAAGCCCCGCATCGACCGCAGGACGTGAAAATAGGTCGCAGAATATGTCGATTTCCTCGCGAAGTTCGGCGTGCGGGATCGGTTTGACGAAACGCTTGGCCGCGGCTGATGTGCCCCGGTCGAATTTGAGAATCTGGCGGGCGGTTGATCGAGCCGCGACGAGTGCCTTGCCTTCACCGACGAGTTGCGAGACGAGTCCGACCTGGGCGGCTTTCGTGGCGTTCATGCTTCGACCGGTCAGGAGCAAATCGCGGACGACCGCATTTCCCAGATCGCGTTTCAATCGCGGGATGCCGCCGAATCCGGGAATCAATCCGAGTCGCAGTTCCGGAAAGCAGAATCGCGCCATCTTGTCGGCGATGATCAAGTCGCACGCGAGCGCCAATTCAAATCCACCGCCGAAAGTCGTGCCGTGGACGGCTGCGATGGTGGTGAGCGGCGTCTCGTCGATGGCGTTGAGCACGGTATGGATGCGGTTAAGAAATCGCCGCACGCCGGTGATCCGATCGTGCTCATCCATCGTCTTGCCCGTGTGGTAAAGCTCGCGCAAATCTGCACCGGCACAGAAACCGGCAGCGATCGAACTGTGGATGATCAAAGCAGCCGCGTCGGTCTTGAGTTCTTCCAACGCGTCGACAAACGCCTCAAGATCCTCCAACGTCTGCGATCCGATCTCGTTGGCTGGTGCGCGGTGCAGTTCAAGCTCGATGATGCCCTGCTCGCATGACCAGGAAAGCGTTTCGGTCTTGGCTGATGCGGTCATGACGCCTTCCTTTCGTACATCTTGTTGATCTCGTTTTGAAAATGCTCGGCGATGGCGCTGCGGCGCAGTTTACCGTTGGCTGTCAACATCCCGTCAATCGATTCCAATGCATGCTCGCAGACATGAAACGCGTGGATCTTCTTGTATTGGGTCTGCGTTTCGTTGTACGCCTCCAACGCCTTTGGCACCGCCACCTCATCGATCGAACCAAACAGCAACAAGCCCAAGAAGCTCTTCGAGTTGCCGACGAGCACCGCATGGGTCGCGCCAGGAATCGTATCCAGCAGCGCGGCTTCCAACGGTTCGGGGGCGATGTTGTGCCCGCTGTTGAGGATGATCAGATCCTTGATGCGGCCGGTGATCTTCCAATTGCCATTCGGACTGATGACGCCTTGATCACCGGTACGAAACCATTCGCCATCGAATGCGGACCTGGTTTCGTCTTTGCGATTCCAATACCCGGCGAAGACGTTGGGCCCGCGCACCTGCACTTCATCGTTCTCGCCAAGTCGCATCTCGACGCCGTCGATCGCGTGGCCAACCCAGCCGGGGCAGATGTCGTCCTCCATATCCATCGTACAAATCGCGGTGGTTTCTGTCAGGCCGTAAACCTGAAGCACCTTGATCCCCATCATCTCGAAAAAATGCTGCGTTTCCTCAGCCAGCGGAGCAGAACCGCACACGATGGCTTGCAAATCTTTCGAGATCCCTGCCCTTACGGCCCGGAAAATGAATTGATTGGCCAACGCCAACCACAAACTGTCCCCAAAGGAATGCTTTCCTGCCCGTCGATTCGCCCAACTGGTTTTCGATCGGCTGAGAAGCTTCTTACCGAATCCCCCCTTCCCGTCCACTGCATCTTCCACTCCGCGTTTTATTCGCTCCAAAAATGTCGGCACGTTCATAAAGAAGTGAGGATTCACTTGCTCAAGTTCGTTGCGAATATTCTTAATGTCCGTGGATAAATATAGCGCGCTGCCTCGCATCAAACTCGACAGCAGTAGAATCCACGAACCCGCAAAGCAAAACGGAAGATAGTGAAAGAAACGTTGCCTTTCCTGAACATCCGCAAGTAACCCATCGAATCTCTCAACAGTGCGTGCAAGCATGAAATTGAGGTTGCCGCAGGTCAGGGTTACGCCTTTTGAGACTCCAGACGTGCCCGATGTGTAGATAATGGCCACCGGATGGTCGTCAGCGATGGCAGGAGGATCTTGCCAATTGTCGCCCGAATTCTCGTCGTTACAAACTTCATCGAGAAGGCAGATTGGCGGAGCCCCCGGCCAGTTTTCCTTTAGGTCATCACGAATTTTTTCATTGCCGCAAACAATCAGCGCGGGGCTGCAATCGCGCATGATTGCCACATGCTCCGCGGGAGCCTGGCGATCATAAAGGGGAACGACAATTGCTCCCTCTGCAATAATGGCCAAGTCCATCGCCACCCACTTCGCGCTGTTCGCCCCGATGAGTGCGCAACGGCTTTGTTGCGTTATTCCAGCTTTTCGAAGAAATCGACGGGCTTGCTGAATCTGATCCTGAAGATTGAACCCCATTGAATGCTTGATGCCACCATCAGTCACTTCTGACACAAGCGGAAATACGGAAAGCTTGTCAATGGATTCAAAAATGTCGTCGAGAAAGCTCATCTAACCGTGGTTTTCCATCAACTTGAGGAGCGGCTGACTTAGCTCGGGCAGGTACGCATCCCATCGACGGACACCGCCAGCCAACGGGAAATCGGGGAAGCGACGGCGAACGTGATCTTCGAAGCGGACGCCCATCTGCGCCATCACCTTGATGTTCTTGGCCACGCACTGCTTGATGCCTTCCTGGATTTTCTCTTTCTTGCGATCCAGCAGCTTCAAAACTTCGAGCAGCTTGGGTTCGAGGTCGGGG
>JAUIEW010000416.1 GCA_030429365.1 Phycisphaerae bacterium | reverse complement strand
ACCTTGGTCTCGTCGGATGTCATGGAGCTGGCTGGGTGCCTCGTGCTGCCTAACGTCCCGCGTCACGGGCATTTGACGGCAACGACCGGAGCGGCAGCGCAGGGAGGCAGCAGTCAAATGTCCGGTGCACGCGGTTGTTCGAGCGCGACTGGAGGCCAGCGTGAAAGGTGGCCCCTGGCCAAGCCTCGCTACTTCGAAGCCGATCATCGATCTACTATCGAAGCAACATAGAAAGCGGACATTCAACAGCAGGGCCTGTAGGCTCGCAATCGGCCACAACCTGCCATTCAACTCTATTGCGATACAAGGCGCATTGGGATGCTTTGATTCGGTTTCAGGACCGGCACGAAATTGAGTCGTACACGTTCGTTGGTAAGTTCGACTGAGAACTGCTCAAGTAGTCTGGCGAAGAACACGGCAACTTCGATCTGCGCAAAATGCATTCCTGCACACGTGTGCGCCCCCTTACCAAACGGCATCCACGCGAGGCTATGAACCCGATCTTCCCTTCGCTCCGGTGAGAACCTTCCTGGGTCAAACGTATCCGGTTGCGGGTAGATCGAGGACATATGGTGGGTAAATCGTGGAGCAACCGTGATCGCTGTATTTGCAGGAATCGAGTAACCCTCCACCTCGACATCTTCCACTGTCCGGCGGGGAAAATAGGAAAGTGGCGAGTACAGCCTTAACGACTCCTTGAACACCCAGCTTGTTTGTTCACAATTTCGAATCGCTTCGACGGTCATACCGCCTGGCTCCAACAAACAGCTTAGCTCATCTCGCAATCGGTCTTGCCACATCGGCTTGGAAGCGAGTGCGTAAGTCATCATGGCTATGGCGCTTGCTGTGGTTTCGTAAGAAGCCGCGAGTATCCCAACCATGTTATCCACGATTGCATCTGCGTCCAATCCAAGCTCTGTGCTGCACAAGCAGGAAAACACGTCATCGCCTGGCTCATTTCTGCGTTGATTGATCTGCTGACGAAAGAACGCTTGCACCCACGCTCGACTTTTCAATCCGCGCCACTTTCGACTTCCTGGTATTGGTGGAGCAATACTTGTCATGGAGCGGAGCATATTGACGATGTGCTCGTTGATTTCTTTGGCTTCGTCTTCGATCTGCACGCCGACTATCGTGCGAGCGGCGATGCGCAATGTAAGCACATTGATGTCGTCCAATAGTGACGGCGTTTCTTTTCGCCAATAGCCAATCTGTTCCTGTACCCCGTAGTCCATCACAGCGACATAACGCGTTAGTTGGTCTGGAGCGAATGCAGGATTTATTGCTCGGCGAAGCTCCGTATGCGACGTGCCATCCCTGAATAGAATGCCTTCCTCGCCCAAATACTGGCTTTGATCTGCATACCCCAACGTATTTGAAAACGAACCAGCCTTCGTCACGAGTACCTGTTCAGTGGCCTCCGGTCCCAGGACGAAAACGCTCTTCCGATTCAATGCAAAGCATGCGTAGAACACGTTTCCGTATCGCGAATGAAGCCGTTGAATGTATGGCAGAGGATCGGGGAGTAGCCTTGGCAGATCCCCTATCAATGGCAATCCAATCGTTCCTGGCAGACCCGGCAGTTTCTGGTTTGGCTTCCTGACCATTCTTTCCCAAGTTGACTCGAATAGCGGTATTATCTGAGGAATTCCTCGGTTTCGGTACTCGGTTTCCAAGCAGGCTATTTCGATGGCAACAAAGCGTAGGTTTTCACCGCGAAAGCAGCCTACTCAGGCGAGGGCGAGGCGCACCTGGAACGCCGTACTTGATGGCGCGGCTCAGGTTTTGATTGCTCAAGGTTACGAAAGAGCTACCACAGATCGAATCGCCGAACGCACCGGGGTGAGCGTGGGCACGATCTATGAGTACTTTCCAAATAAGGACGCGATCTTTGCGGCGCTTCAGCGGCGATGGAACGAACAGCGTTGGGCGTTGTTCGAAGAATCTCGACAGATTGATCTCGAAGACGATCTGGAGACAGTGTTGCGCAAAACAATCCACGCAAGGATCGAGGCCACCAAGTTGAATCCTAAGCTCAACTCAGTCCTGATGCGAGATGTACCCGCAAGCGTAACGGCAGATCAAGCCGCGCAACTCCACGATGAATTCCTAGCCGCCTCAGTTCAAATCTTTGGGAGGTTCAAAGGCGCCATTCGCTCCAATGACTGGCAACTGATGGCGCGCTTGATGATTCATGCGACCCATGCCGTGATTGACAACATTGCGGCATCCGAGCCGGACCTCCTTGATGCACCCGAATTGGAGAACGAGCTTGTTCTTATGATGCAGAGATACGTCGAAAATTAGGTGCCGTCGACAGGCAGGTATGGGTCGAAAGCGGAAACTAACGCCGAGTGTACCAGTGTCCGCTTTCAGCCAGCGACCGATCTCTCCAGAAGCAGGAAGAATCTCTCCACGCGCGCGAACGCTTCGCGTTACCGGCACTTGTACGGCAACGACCGGAGCGGTAGCGCAGGGAGGCAGCAGTCAAGTGTCCGAGTACACGCGATTGTTCGAGCGCGGCTGGAGGCCTGCGTGAACAGTG
>JAUIEW010000113.1 GCA_030429365.1 Phycisphaerae bacterium | reverse complement strand
GCACATTTTGAGCGCCATCAGTCTGGACAGAGCGTTTTGGGGGATCGACATCGTCTTCGACTCCTTTCGCCCTTGATTGCGTTGGTTTTGGCAGCTTGCGCACCAAACGCGTTGGCTGATCCTGCCGCCCATTTCGAATTACGACTTGCCCCATCTGAAGCCGATTCGGTGATCAACGTTGGTGAAACGCTTGAATTGGAGATTTGGGTCGAAGTTACTGATCCGCCAGCCGCGAACACGACGATGGGGAGTTTTGCCTTTTTCCTGAGTGCGGACACGAGCGACATTGTCTGGTTCAATGACGATTTCACACTCGCGCCGGACTTTGTCGGGTGGAGTCCGTTGAGTTCCGGTTTGGACAACATGCCCGATACGGGCGACTTTGATCGAGCATTCTTCACGATCTTGTCGCCGACCACTTCAGGGATTGGCGCGCCGACTCGCCTGGGATCCTGGACAGTCACCGGCCTTGATGTTGGCTCGGTTGGCTTTGAATACGCAATTCAGATTCCGCAGCGACTTTGGTCGGTTGGTATCACGGGTGAAATTCTGCAAGGGCCACAAGTCACTGGCTCCATCGCGCCGGAAGTTGAGTCCATCAAGGTCGTCGACGCTCCCATCGCCCGGTCAGCCGACGCGGATGGCGACTGCGACATTGACCTTCGCGATTACCGCGAGCTTCAACTTTGCGCCCAGCCCGACGGCCAGATGGTGTCGACCAATGGATGCGAATCGCTTGATCTCGACGGCGACAGTTTCATCGATGGTGCGGATACAAACATGCTCGTCGAGCAATTGACCGGTGCAATGCCTTGGCCCGGCGACATGGACATCGATGGCGATGTCGATCTCGCGGACTTCGCCCGCTTCCAGATTTGCCTGACCAGCTTTGCTGAGCCGGGGCTGGAGGAATTCTGCGCGTTTATCGACATCAACCGCGATTCTTCGCTCGATGAAAACGACTACAAGAAATTCCACGACAACCTCGTGGGCCCGCAGTAAATCACTTTCTTGAATTCAAATGACGGGCAATGCCTGTGTGGATGGCTTTGATGTTGAAGCCTCGACACAAGGCGCAGCTCGCGGTACGGTCGGTGCATGACAACAGGACACGTATTCATTGCGGCCAGCTTGGACGGCTTCATCGCCCGATCCGACGGTGATCTCGACTGGCTGATGAAGTTCGACACAGACGGGGAAGACCACGGTTTCGACGCAATGTTGGCCTCCGTAGAGGGGCTCATCATGGGAAGAGGCACGTTTGAGAAAGTGCTGTCTTTGGGCGAATGGCCTTACACCAAACCTGTGATCGTCCTGAGTCGATCCCTGAAACAGTCAGATTTGCCGGATCATCTCCGCGGGAAGGTCCGGCTGTCCGATGCCGCTCCCAAGATTCTGATGGAGCAGTTGGACGGCGAGGGGTGGAAACGTGCCTACGTGGATGGCGGCAAAGTCATTCAGTCGTTTCTTCGCGAAGGGCTGATCGCGGACATGCTGGTGACCCGTGTCCCTGTTTTGATCGGTGAAGGCTTACCGCTGTTTGGCGCGGTTCCGCAGGACATCTCTCTAAGGCATCTGGAGACGAAAGCCTTTCCGTCCGGCTTGGTCAGTTCCAAATACCGCATTGTTCAGCGCGATGGCGTCGCGTCGTCCTGAAGAAGTAAAGTCCGATTAGCCTCAGATCGGCGCGAATTCGCCGCGAATCCGCCCGTTGAACCGGGCAATCATCCCATCAAATCCGCGCAATTATTGCGCGAAGTCGCCATTTTCGGCCGGCCCCAGCCACTTTGAAAAAAATCTTTAGGGAGAAATTGCGGTCTCGTGGCAGTGTTGAAATCGGGGGGATGGGCTGTTTATCAGCCCTGATCGGTCGATTTCTGCTGCAGATTAACCGATGTGACAAGATGGAATTCTTCCCATTTTAACTAGTCTAATCAGATAGCCCAAACCGACTAAGGGAAGGTTCTGCCAGAAGGATTGGAAAGAAGTCACAAGCCATTTACTTCGGCAGGGTGAACAAGGAAGCGAAAACCCAAAAAAGAACCCGCAAGTCTTAGTTCTTCGACAAGGAGCATTGCAGATGGCGCGCAAGCAACAGACAGCCTCACCGGTCGATAAGGTTTGGAAGCGATTTTTGAAGACCCGCAAAGTCGCGGACCGAAACAATCTGGTCGTCAACTATGCCCATTTGGTTCACGCCCACGCAGCTCGGTTGTCCAGACGCTTGCCCGCTCAGATCACATACGATGAAATTTGCAGTGCCGCGTTTGACGGATTGATCGAAGCCGTTGAAGCATATGACCCCCGCCACAAAGCCAAGTTCGAAACGTTTTGTCAGCAGCGCATTTCCGGAGCCGTGATGGACTGGCTCCGCAGCCTCGACCCGCAGAGTCGTACGGTGCGTACGTTTGAAAAGCGTCGCATGAAAGCCAAGGAAATGCTCGACACTGAAAACTGTCGTCCGCCAACGGCCAACGAAATCGCCGATCGCATGGGCGTCGATGTTCAGCGCTATGAAGACCTGTCGCGTCTTTCGCAGTTGGGCAAGGAAGTCCACTTCAGCGCCATGGAATCAGAAGACGGCGCTCGCACCCGTGGCCCGTCGCGCTCATGGGATGTTCGCGACACGCACAGCGTCGACCCCGCACTCAGCACCTCGCGTCAACTGCTCACCGAACACATCAGCAAGGGACTCGCCCGCGAAGAACGTTTGATTCTCGTGCTCTACTATTACGAAGAACTGACGATGGCTGAGATTGGTACCGTTTTGAATCTTTCCGAGTCGCGCGTCAGCCAGATCCACAAAGATATTCTGCAACGTCTGCGTCAGCGTTTTGGTTCGTCGCTGGCTGAGGAGTTGGCCGCCTGAGACTAAGGTCGGCTGATTCCTTCACTGCTCACAGAGCAGTGGCACATTCGATATTGTTTATGTTCCTCCGGAATGGCCACGACATGTGGCCATTTTTTTATGCGCGGTGGGCTTGCGGTTCTATTCGGTCGCTTGTTAGTTGCTTGTTGTTTATGATGCGACCATGGAGCGGAATCTGAAAATGGTGGTGGCTTATGATGGCACCGACTTTCACGGTTGGCAGCGGCAGCCGGGTCTGCGCACGGTGCAGGGTGAGCTGGAATCGGCGGCTCAACGCGTGCTGCGTCATCCGTTTTCAATTCGCGGCAGCGGGCGGACTGATTCGGGCGTTCATGCGCGCGGGCAGGTGGCCAACGTTCACACGACGTGCACGATCCCGAGTGACAAACTGCGTCACGCCATTGGCGGAAGACTGCCCGAAGACATGAGCCTGCTCGACGTGAGCGATGTGCATCCGGAGTTTGATGCGATTTCGTCGGCGACAAGCAAGTGTTACCGCTACCGGATTTACAACAACTCGCGCCGACCCGTCGATCGACAAAGTCAGCGATATACGTACCACTGTTGGCATGAACTCGATGTCGATCGGATGCACGCCGCCGCGTTTCATTTCCTGGGTACGATGGATTTCAGCGCGATGGCCGGCGCCGGCTGTGAACGCGAGACGATGGTCCGCACGGTCCTGCGCTGCGATGTGCATCGGCATTTCGACGAAATTCGCATCGACGTGGTAGGGAAAGGTTTTCTTTATCACCAGGTGCGCAACATGGCCGGCACACTCGTGGAGATCGGGCGCGGACATGGGCCCGTCTATAAACTTCCTGAGATTCTGGAAAGCAAGGATCGGCGTAATGCCGGTCCGACTGCGCCGGCAGAAGGCTTGAGCCTGCAATGGGTGCAGTACCCGCCGAAGCTTTTGCAACCACCGCCTGATCCTTCGCCCAACCAGCATTCTTAGCATACAATGCGGCTCATGAATGTCGTCGAGATCCACAATCTGGCCAAGAGCTATCGCGATGTTGTGGCGCTGCGGGACGTGTCGCTTACCGTGCCGGCTGGTTCGCGGTTTGGATTTCTTGGGCCCAACGGCGCGGGAAAATCCACGACGCTGCGCATCTTGATTGGACTTTTGCGGGCGAGCGGTGGAAGTGCCCGCGTGTTTGGCTTGGATGCGTGGGGCGAGTCGACGGCGATTCGAAAGCGACTTGCCTATTTGTCGGGTGATGCTCGGTTGTATGGCGGGATGACCGGGCATGGACTGTTGAAGTTCGTGGACCGGGCGCGCGGGGGCGGTGGATGGGCGGAAGCGTCGCGTCTGTGCGAGCGATTTGAATTGGCCGCAGAGCGAAAGATTCGCAGTTACTCCAAAGGCATGCGGCAGAAACTCGCGATCATCCAGGCGCTGATGCACAAGCCGGAACTCTTGATTCTCGACGAACCGACCAGCGGACTCGATCCTTTGATGCAGCAGGCGCTGTACGACGAGTTGCGCGACGCGACGGCTGACGGACGCACCGTGCTGTTTTCCAGCCATACGCTGAGCGAAGTGGAGCAACTGTGCGATCAGGTGGCGATCGTTCGCAGCGGCAGGATTGTGGAGGCCGGTACGACGGAGTCGCTGCGGAAGCGAGCGCTTCGGCGGGTCGTTTTGAAGCATCGCAACCGACTGCCCGAACCGTTTTCAACGCCAGAAGGTTTGACGGTTCACGCGAAGAACGATGGGGCTATCACCGGAACATGGGCGGGACCGGTCGATGCGTTGATTGCATGGCTAGCAACGTTGCAACTCGATGATGTGTCGATCAGTCAGCCGAGTCTGGAAGATCTGTTCGCGACTTACTATCGAGAGCAGGGGGACTAGCGGCGTATGAATGTGCCCCTGTTTCTAAAGACGCTGCGCGATCATCGGATGTTCATCATCGGTGGGTGTTTTCTGGTGGTGTTGTTTGTGATCGTGTTTCTGTTTGCGATCGACTCGCTGCCGATGGAGCAGTCGAAAGTCTGGATGAATGTCCCTTGGATCAAGTCGCTGATCAGTTCGCTGATGGGGGCGGAAATGACCGGGGCGTTTGAGACCAACGGGATGGCGACGTTCGTGTTCACGCATCCGGTGGTGCTGGCCGTCGTGATTGCACTTGTATTTTCGATCGGCAGCGCGTCGCTCGTCGGTGAGATCGATCGCGGGACGATTGATTTGCTCGCGAGTTTGCCGATTTCGCGCTCGAGCATTTACATTTCGGTGTCGACGGCGCTGATCGCGTGCGGGCCGGTGCTCTGTGTGTCGCTTTGGGGAGGCGTGCTGATTGGCCGGTGGCTGACAGGTCAAAGCGACATCCGCATGGATGATCTCGCGCTGGTGGCGGCTCAGTTTTTCTTTGTGTACGTGTTTCTCTGCGGGATGGCGCTTGGCGTTTCGGCGATGTGTAGCCGACGACACGTGGCGCTGGCGATTTGCTTTGGCGTTGTCCTGTATGCGTTTACCGTTAACGTTCTGTCCGCGTTTTGGCCGGCGCTTGAAATCGTTTCATACAGCAGTTTCTTTCGGTACTACGGTCCGTTGAAAATCGTCGAAGCCCACGCGGTGCAGTGGGGATCGGTCCTGGTATTGACTGTTGCGGGTGCTGTGTTGTGGACGGCGGGTTTGTTGGTTTTCCGATCGCGCGATATTCCATCGACGTGATGGGTGATGGCGAAGCGCCGGACTCTGGGATAAGCGGATGAAGATTGCCCACGTCATCACTCGGCTGATCATCGGCGGCGCGCAGGAAAACACGGTGCTGACGTGCGCCGGTCTGCGCGATGGCGGGCATGACGTGACGCTGATCGCGGGACCGGAGACCGGCCCGGAAGGTTCGCTTTGGCCGCAGGCAGAAGCGTCGTGTACACACACGATCAAGCTCGACTCGATGCGCCGAAGTGTCAAGCCGCTGCTCGATTACAAGTGCGCTGCTGAGTTGGCTGCGATTTTCAAACGCGAAAAGTTCGACATCATCCACACACACAGCAGCAAAGCCGGCATTGTCGCGCGCTACGCCGCCCACAAGGCGGGCGGGGCGAAGGTCGTCCACACCATTCACGGCATGAGTTTCAACCGCACACAATCGAACATGACGCAGCGCGCCTTCGCGTTTCTCGAACGCCGTGCTGCCCGTTGGACCGACGCGATCATCAGCGTCGCCGATGCGATGACCGAGCAATCCGTAGCGGCTAAGATTGCCCCGCGCGATCGCTTCACGACGATTCGATCGGGCATTGAAACGAAGCTCTTCGAACCGAACGCATCGACTCGATCCGAAGTTCGAAAGCGCTGGGGGATGGCTGATGGCGCTGTTGTCGTCGGGACCGTGGCGCGGTTGTTTGAAAATAAGGGATACGAACACATCTTAAAGGCGATGCCCGCGATCGTTCGGATGTGTCCCAACGTGCAGTTTGTCTGGATCGGCGACGGCGCCCATCGCGGTGAATATGAGGCAGAGTTGGCCCGACTTGGCTTGAGCGATCACGTTGTGTTTACGGGGCTGGTTTCACCCGATGAAGTCGCCCGTTTGATGAATGGGATGGATGTCCTCGTGCATGCGTCGATGTGGGAGGGATTGCCGCGCGTGCTGGTGCAGGCGTCGCTGATGAACGTGCCGTGCGTCAGTTTCGACAACGATGGCGCGCCCGAAGCGATCGACGACGGCGTGACCGGTTGGCTGGTGCCGCTTGGCGATTGCGCGAAACTGGGTGGACGCGTCGCGCAGTTGTGCAACGATACAGCACTTCGTGTGTCGATGGGGGAAGCGGCGCGAGCACACTGCGTGGAGCGATTCGACGTGCAGAAGATGGTTGACGACATTGCAAATCTGTATCAAAAACTCGTCGCCAATCCGGCGCGATGATGCGTGATAATGGCGGGGGCTTGGCGCATCAGGCCAATTTATCCGAAATAGTATTCACTTCAGTTATCAGCCAAACGTACCGGCCAATCGCTCATTTTGACGCTTGGTTCATGTCTTTATCAGACCCATTTGGGGTTGCCGACAATATATAGGGCCGAACGTTTCAAGCCGACTCGCAGCTTGTCGCAGTGTATTTTGACCGCGAACCGTTTGGCGTCTACGAATCGGTTGAGGTTGCAGGCGGACATGGAGCGTGCGTCTGCGGGGTGGATTGATGGAGTCCACTCGTGGGAACCGTGGAGAGAGAGATGACAGAACCACGTAAATTTGCAAGCAATGCGCATCGTCGCCGAGGGGCTACGGCGGTGATGGTGGCAATTGCCATTCCGGTGATCATTGGATTCGCCGCCCTGACGATCGACGTCGGGTTGATCTACAACACCAAGACCGATCTTCAACGCGCCGCCGACGCCGCCGCGCTCGCAGCAGCCAGCCGACTTGGCGACTATGCTTCAGGCGATGTGTTGACGCAGGGGCGCGAAGCCGCAATGGCGGTGACGGCTGAGAATAGCGTCCTGAACAAACGCATCACGATTGAAGACAGCGACATCACGTTCGGCCGAGCCATCCTCAACAAACAAACCGGACAGTTTGATTTTGTGCCCACAAATGTCTTTCCTGATGCGGCGCATGTGGTCGTGCGAAAGACGGAAGGTTCGTCAAATGGATCGTTGAATCTGTTCTTCGCCCGCATCTTTGGCAAGCAGTCGCAGGACGTGACCGCCGAAGCGATCGCCATGTTGTTGCCGCGCGATATCGCGGTGGTCGCGGAACTTTCCGGGTCGCACAGCTACGACAGTCGATTCCAGAATTACAAGCGCACCGACATCAATCTTCATGAGGTATGGAGTGATCTGCCAGGCGGTATCGATGACGTCAACACGCTTTGGGCAGATGATGCAGCGACGCTTTCGGATGAGGAACTTGCCCAGCGGGCCGGACCCGCATGGGGGTTGTTCAAGCGGCTTGGATATGGCAAGCAAGAGACGCCGTCCGACTACGATCCCAACAGCGATCCCGGGCTGATCAAGCTCGGTTATCGATCGAATTCATCCAACGCAGTGCTCGAGAACTATCTCTACGACCAGGGTTACAACGACGACGAAATCGACGTGATCATGTCGGGGGATCAGGATAAGAATTCAACTGCGTACACCAATCGGGTGGCCGTCGCGCTGGGGTTGGCCAATTGGAACAGCGGCATGAGCGGCGGGCGCTGGGAAAGCGCCGGTGGATCGGGCGGAAATGGGAATGAATCGATCGCCAGCGACGAGATCGTCTGGGTTGAGAAATTCGGTGACCGCTCGCTGAATGAGTCTGCAGGGATCTGGAAGGACTACATCAAGAACTACGTCCAATCATCCCGCTCCAGCATGGCCAAAGCCAATGGCGATATGCGTTATCAATTCGGGCTCAAGACGTTCGTGGATTATCTGTTGAACAACCGCGCTTCGCACGAGCAGACCCCAGAGCTTGCAGACACGCCGCATTATCCGATGCAAGCGGTGAAAGATGCGGTGGGCCATCTGACTTACACGATCGAAAACCTGCACAGCAACGATCGGTTGTCGCTTGAGATTTATGCGACGAGGGCAGTCCATGAAATCGATCTGACCAACGATTACGAAAAGGTGAGCAACCGTTTGAGTGAGATGCAAGCCGCCCACTACACGCAGTCGACCAACATCGGCGGAGGTATTCTTCGCGGCATTGAAACGCTGACCGGTGCCAACGCCAACCCAGCGTCGCGCAAAGTGATGGTCCTGCTGACGGATGGGATGGCCAACATCGGTTGCGAAACCTGCACCAGTTACGACCCTGCAGGCGGAGCTCTTTATGCACGCGAGATGGCGCAATCCGCGGCGGCTGCCGGCATTCAGATCTTCACCGTGAGCGTTGGCATCGATTCGGATATGAATCTGATGAACGACATTGCGTCGACGACCGGCGGGACGCATTTCCATGCCGAGGGCACGATTGACGAATACAGTGACCAGCTGGATGCCGTTTTCGAGCAGATCGGTGGGTCGCAGCAAGTGGCGCTGATCAAGTAGGAAACTCTGCCGCAGTTAATGCAAGCGGCGAAACGATACTGCGACGCTTTCAATTGAAAAGACTCTCGTCGGGTTCTTGAACCTGACGAGAGTCTTTGTTTTTTTGACAGGACTGAAGTCTTATGCCGAGACTGTTGCCTCTTTTTGGTAATGTGAAGAGGCGTTTTCATCTGGCGCAACGGCATTTCCATCAGCCCCGATGGAGCTGGCCAGATGCAGGTGAAGGTCCTGCAGTTTCGACACGAGTTCAGTCATCGACTGATTCGGGTTGTTCGTCGAGGCGTCGACTTGGTTGGCGAGTTCCAACACCTCGCCGACCGTTTTCATTTCGGCTTCCCGGTCGCAACGCAGCGAGTCGGCTGCCCTGCGGAAAGAATCATGAAACGACTTCAGTTCGTCTTTGGCTCGCAGCGGACGCACCTTGGGGATTTTGCTGTTCGAGAGATCCGCGAAGTAATTCATCATCACGTGGATGGGGCCGCCGATGCGATGGGTCAGAATCATGGTCCATGCAGCGAAGCCAGCCGCCATCAACAGGGCAAACGCCCCGGCAAAGATCATGATCCCAAACGTGTTCTCAAGCGGCTGCGACTGGGAGAGGTGCACCAGTCGTTCCCGTGCCTGGTAATAGACCATGCTGTATAGAAGCGTGCTCATCAGGCAGGAGGCCACAAACACACCGCCGCCGACGAGACTGATGTACTTCCATTGAAAGGCGGGGTTAATGATGTACTTGCGTCGGCGGTTCTGCTTGGGCCCTGATCGCTTGCCCTTGGTTGTGTCTTTTGTGTTTGGTTTCATCGCCTGTTCAACTCCTGAAAGCTGCTGCGTCTGTATGTGCCATGGGTATCCTGCCCGTACAGGTATCAACGTACGATTCGCCACCGGTCAGAATAGATGAGGCCGGGGTAGATTTCGGACTTATGGACGTGGTCGGTCTGCTTCCGTCAGATAACTTTGCGCGTGCGTTGCAGGCCGGTCGTGGTCGCGCAATCTTCGCCGTTTTCGATTTGGTGCGGGACGACTTCGGTCGAAGTGGATGGCTTCAATCACGCTGAAGCCTTGACATCTGGGGGATCGGGGTGGTGTGGGTGAGTGGCCTTTGGGTGTGGAGTGCCTTAGAATCGCGTCCCGATGCGTGCGGTCGGGATCGATCGGCGCAGAAAGGCGATTCAATGCCCAAGTCCAAAGACAGCAAACCCAGGCGAGACGATGGCACGGGACTGATCGATACCGATCCGTGGCTGGAACCGTACGCCGAGGCGCTGCGCCATCGCTTCAAGACCTATCGGACCAAACTCGAAGCGATCGAGGCGGCTGAGGGCTCGCTTGAAGCGTTTGGCCGCGGGTATGAATTTTTCGGGTTCAATCGCGGCGAGCAGGACGGTCAGCCGGGCGTGTTCTATCGCGAGTGGGCGCCGGGGGCTTCGGGATTGTTTCTGACCGGCGACTTCAATGGTTGGGATCGCACTTCGCATCCGATGACGCGGTCGGAATATGGCGTGTGGAGTATTTTCTTGCCGGATCGCGAGTATGCCGATCGTTTGAATCACGGCGGGTTGGTCAAGGTGCACGTCGAAAGCGATACCGAACCGCTCGATCGCATTCCGGCATACATTCGTCGCAGCGTGCAGGACCCTCAGACCGCGAGTTTCACCGGTCAGTACTGGCAGCCGGATGAACCGTTCGAGTGGAAGCATGCGGTTCCGAAACTTGATGGCGGGCTGCGCATCTACGAAGCGCACGTGGGGATGGCGTCTGAAGACGAGCGCGTGGCGACGTTCGAGGATTTTACGCGGGACGTTCTGCCGCGCATCGCCCGGTCCGGTTACAACGCCATTCAACTGATGGCCATCCAGGAACACCCTTACTACGGTTCCTTCGGTTATCACGTCAGCAATTTCTACGCGGTGTCGTCGCGATTTGGCACGCCGGAAGACTTGAAGCGATTGATCGATACCGCCCACGGACTTGGGCTGCGCGTGCTGCTCGACTTGGTGCACAGTCACTCGGTCAAGAACGTGCACGATGGGTTGAACGCGTTTGACGGGACGGGGCATCAGTACTTTCACTCGGGCGGGAAGGGCGAGCACCCGGACTGGGACTCGCTGCTTTTTGATTACAACAAGTGGGAAGTGCAGCGGTTTTTGTTGAGCAACGTGCGCTTCTGGCTTGAGGAATACCACTTCGATGGTTTTCGTTTCGATGGCGTGACCAGCATGATGTATCTGCATCATGGCAACAAGGCGTTTGGCAGCTACGACGACTATCTGATTCATGACTTGGATGAAGATGCGATCGCGTATTTGCAGCTGGCCAACCAACTTGCGCACGACGTCAATCCCGATGTGATCACGATCGCGGAAGACGTGTCGGGTATGGTGGGGTTGTCGCGTCCCGTGTCTGAAGGGGGGCTTGGGTTTGACTATCGCCTCGCGATGGGCATTCCCGATTATTGGATCAAGCTGCTCAAGCACTCGCGCGACGAAGACTGGCAGATGGGGCAGATCTATCACACGCTGACCAATCGTCGCCGCTCGGAGAAACACGTCGCCTATGCGGAGAGTCACGACCAGGCGTTGGTGGGCGACAAGACGCTGGCGTTTTGGTTGATGGATGCGGCGATGTATTGGCACATGGATCGCGCCAGTGAGAACCCGGTGATCGATCGGGGGATCGCGCTGCACAAGATGATTCGGCTGATCACCTTCGCGCTGGGCGGCGAGGCGTATTTGAATTTCATGGGCAACGAGTTTGGTCATCCCGAATGGGTGGATTTCCCGCGGGAGGGCAACGGCAATTCGTTCAAGCACTGTCGCCGCCAGTGGTCGCTGGTGGACCACGATGCGCTGCGCTATCAGTTCCTTGCCGCTTTCGACAAGGCGATGTTGGAATTGGATGAACCGTTTGGTTTGCTGGCCAGCGATTTGATTGAGCAGCTCAACGTCGATGAAGCGCAGAAGGTGCTGATCTTCCGGCGGGGTCCGCTGGTGTTCGCGTTCAACTTCCATCCGAACCAATCGCTGGAGCACTATCGCTTTGGCATTCCCGACCCGACCCACTACCGCGTCGTGCTGAATACCGATGCGACATCGTTTGGCGGGTTCGGCAGTGTGCCCGACGATCAGGTCTATCCCAAGCAGATTCAGACGTATCATTCTCGTCTGCAAAGCGTGCAGGCTTATTTGCCCGCCCGTTCCGCCCAGGTGCTGGCCCCGATTGATTCCCAAGAACATTAAGCCGCGACGTCGCAATTGTCCGAACCTGTGTGCGTTTCCTGCTTATTCTTGACTGCTCAGTCCAGATATGGGATAAGTGGGGCATGGTACCGGGAAGACCGTTGGAATTTGATCGCGACGAGGCGCTGCAGAAAGCCGTCGAAGTGTTTTGGGAGAAGGGCTATCAGGCCACGTCGATCGACGATCTGACCGGGCGGATGGGGATAGGCCGGCAGAGCCTCTACAACACCTTTGGCGACAAGGAGTCGCTGCTGGGTGAGGCGATCGAGGCCTATTTTCAAGCGGCATCGGCGCCGATGCTCGCGATCCTGAACGCGCCGGGATCGCCTGCGGACAACCTCGTGACTTTTTTTAGAAAAACCGTCGATCGCTGTTCGTCGGGCGACCATAAGGGATGTCTGATGGTCAACACCGGGGTTGAGTTTGCAGGGACGGGCGCAGATTCACCGATCCTCAAAGCCATCCGCGATCGGTTCAAGGGGTTGGAACGGGCCATGCGGCAGACGATCAAGCAGGCGATCGAGTCCGGCGAGTTGGATAAGAAGACCGATCCGTTGCAACTGGCGACGTTTCTCGTCGGTGTGTTTCAAGGAATGCTGTTGATGTGCAAAACAGGTGCTTCGCGCGAGACGTTGGAGCGGGTGGCGGCTGGCGCGATCGCATCACTCAAGGCGTAAGTTTTTTTGACGTATTTTGGAACAGTTAGTCCAGAATGGACGACCACGAACAGATGGCAAACATTCACTGCTGCATTCAAGAAAGGAGCAATTGATATGTCGCGATTGGCATTCATCAAAGCGAGCCTGGAGTTCTCACGTGGATTTACCAATCAGTTGTTCGACAAGTTCAAATCGGAAAGTGATTGGCTGTATCAAGCCCACCCCGAAGCCAACCACGCGATGTGGTGCGCCGGGCACATTGCGCTGACCGAGGACTTCTTCGTCGGGCTGTTGGCGCCGGAAAAAGCCGTCGACACGTCGGAGGCCGAGAAGCTATTTGGGATGGGATCGAAGCCGGTCAGCGATGCCGCGGTTTATCCCACGCCGGCTGAAATCCGCAAGCGATTGAACGAATCGCGCGAGCGATTGATGGGCGTCCTCAACGGTATGTCCGAGGCGGATTTGGAAAAGCCGACCCCGGAAGGCGCCCCTGAGTTTCTGCCGACCGCTGAATCGGTATTTAAGTTGGCCGCGTTTCACGAA
Source organism: Phycisphaerae bacterium (assembly GCA_030429365.1). Lineage (GTDB taxonomy): Bacteria > Planctomycetota > Phycisphaerae > UBA1845 > UBA1845 > UBA1845. The sequence goes on along the minus strand of JAUIEW010000113.1, from coordinate 1,741 downwards.
GGGATTCACGCAGGGCAGACCACGGTCGCCAACCGCGGTCTGGGGCATGAGCCGGTTGTTGGCTAGCGTTCAACGGTTTGTCGCCCTGAGCGCATTGGCACGGTGTTCGGGACCAAGAGCCACAGTCAACCATTCAATCCAACGCATCAGAACGTTTGCCGGAGAAGGAGGCCTCCCTCTTTCTCCGGCCCTTTTTTTGGGCAAATTCCTGGCCTTCCTCGATTTTCTTTCAGAACCCAGCCGAGTACCTGCAACTGATTCTCGAAGGGCCGACGGTCGCCCGCGCTTGCGTTGTGGTCGGTTGACGAAATGGGAAGGGCCATGATTCGCGTTCGAACTTGCTTGATGTTTTTTGGGTTTGCTTTGGTCGGCTGCGATACGCCGGTGGTCATCGTTGATGGTGACGGCGGCGGACAGGTGGTCGTCGTCGGAGGGGACAACGGTCAAGATGGCGGTGATGATCAAGGTTCTGGCGGCGACGGGGCTGTTGACGGTGGCGATCAAGGGGCCGACGACGATTTGACCGATACCGAATCATGCACGGCGAAAGAGGACTTTCCGACTGTCGCACCGGGTGACAATGTCGGCGATCCATTTGCCAATTTGCCGATGCGCGACACGTACCTCCATCGAGAATCTGAACTGCTTTCGTGTCTTGCGTGCGATGGTCGGGAACTCTCAGCAGAATCGTGCAGATTCGCCGACGGTGAGACCAACATAGGCGGTGAGGATATCCCCGCTTTTATTCGCACGTTTTCCGTCGAAATCAACGATGGCGAAATCATTTTCCATAACGATCAATCAAATACGGTGATTGCCACCGGGGGAATCAACGCCGACGGGAGTTTCTCAGCGGTCGGATTTGAAGAGAGGTCGACGAACGGGATTGACACGGCCCAATGGCGATATGTTGAAGGGACCTTTGATTTCAATGCAAAGGTGATCGAGATGTTCGCGCGAACGCGCGACAGTGCTTCGGATTTCCTTGGCGGTGGACCACTTGACTATGAATACACGACGCAGTCGCGCTACGAGGCGTTTGTCGCGCCCTAGCTAGACGCAGCAGCCGACCAGCGCCGTCATTCCCGTGCAGACGGGAATCCAGGTGAACACCGGCGCCCGTGCTGTAAAGCGTGGTCGAGCCAAACGCCGCGATTGGATAAGTTCACCATCGTGATCTTGCGCTGCTCACAGAGCAGTGGCACGGATTGTGTCGCCTTTTAGCTCGATTGGCCGGCTGGAAAGAAGGGCTTATCGCATCGCGAGGATGACGACGAGCCCGAGCATCCAGCAGTAGTAGCAGAAGTAGTGGAGCTTTGCGTTTCGCACGGCTGACATGAGCAGGCGCAGGGCGAAGTACCCGGAAGCGGTCGCCACCAAAGCCCCCATCAGAAGCGGTCCCGTCATGAAGCCACTCAGGCTTATGGCGGGATCGTTTATCACATCCTTGATCTGCAATAGTGCCGCACCGCAGATCGCGGGGATGGCGATAAAGAAGCTGAACTCGCCAGCCCACTGTCTCTTAATTCCGCAGAGCATCGCCAGCGAAATCGTGGTGCCGCTTCGTGACACGCCCGGCAAAATCGCGATGCCCTGGCCGAGTCCGATGACAAATGCCCGACCCCATCCGAACCGCCGCCAACCGCGTTTGGGCCGGGGAATCTTGCCCGTGATCCAAAGCAGCGAACCGGTGCCGATCAGGGCGATGCCGATGAAGACGAAGACGATCCAGATCCGTTTT
>JAUIEW010000415.1 GCA_030429365.1 Phycisphaerae bacterium | reverse complement strand
CGCTCGAAGGCGAGTGCATCGACAAACCGCAGGCGTGCATTTTGATCTACAGCCCGGTCTGCGGATGCGACGGACAGACCTACGGCAACTCGTGCCAGGCATTGAAGGCCGGTGTCAACGTCGATCACGATGGCGTGTGTGTGCCGGAATGCCAGACCGATGGTGAATGCGGCGCGGTCGGACTGGGTTACTGCAAGCGACCCGTCGGTGACTGCAACGCTCCGGGCTACTGCGAAGCACCGCCGCAGAATTGCCCTGCTGTCTTCGACCCGGTGTGCGGTTGCGATGGGCAGACCTACTCCAATGCGTGCGAGGCGAGTGCGGCTGGCGTGAACGTTGAGCACGACGGACAGTGCGCGACGGAGTGCGCTAGCGATAACGATTGCGTTGCACAGGAGTATTGCAAGAGACCACCGAGCGATTGCCAGAGCATCGGTGTTTGTGCGTACCCGCCGCAGTTCTGCCCCGCGATCTACGATCCGGTTTGCGGATGCGATGGGCAGACGTATAGCAATGTGTGCTACGCAGCCGTCGCGGGTGTCAGCGTTGAGTACGAAGGTGAGTGCTGCGAGTAGCGGCTGATCGCGAAAACAGGGCGCTTAGCGGATGTCGCGGATGAGCTGAAACGCTTCAGCCGCCGCACATCCGCAAGCAGCGCCCCAGCGCGTGGCTTGGGCGCGAAGGGCCTGTGTCGAGCGCGGATGCGGAAAGTCACGGGCTTCGGATTCGTACGCAGACATGGCCTCACACTTTGCATCGATGAACTTCTCAATGTCGACAAACACATTCGGCGCAAACGCGGGACCGGTCGCACCGAAGGACCACTCGCTCGATGAGGCGACTTCAAATGTGTAGATCGTTTTGACGGCTGACTTCGACATCGGCCGGGTTGCAGTCAAAACCGCGCGATGCGTGATGACGTGGTCGAGGTTCAAGTCGCCGGCATGGTGGGTGTAAATGACGTCCGGGTGATGTTTTTCGACGAGGCGTTCGACGCGTTTGTTGATGTCGAGCATGGGGACGGTGTCGAAGCGGTTGTCGGGCAGGTCGAGTACTTCGACCGAGATCGCGCCGAGAATCTGACCCGCACGACTCGCATTGTCATGCAGCGAGCTTAGGGCATTGGGATTGGCATCGCTTCGATCGTTGTGACGCGCGGTGATGCCTTCGCCCATGATCACGACATGCACCTGATTCCCTTCGGCTGACAGTCGGGCGATCGTTCCGCCGCAGCCGAGCACTTCGTCGTCCGGATGGGCGGCGATGACAAGTACGTTCACGATTCAAATCTCCCGGCGCGACAAAAGAAATTCTGCCCAAAGCAAATCCGCAGGTTCGTCAATGTCGACAGTTTCGCCCGGCGGCGAGGAAAACGCCAGCGTGCGCGGACCGACAAACGAGCGATGGGTTTCAAGATACGCGAGCTTGGCCATCATGATAAGCCCGTCACCGCGAACGGCTTGCGGCAGTTGATTGCGCGGCGTGTCGTATGACTTTGGATCACAAGGTTGAAGCAACTGATCTTTGACCGTCATTGCCCACTCGGGCGGGTGTTCCAATGGCGAGACGCTCATGAGGGCGTCGGCGTTCTGCTCGCAAAAAAAGGCGTATGCGCTGCGGATCGTCGCGGGGCTGCGAAACGGGCTTGTCGGCAGCAGGGCGACGATGACGCGGTTCGGGTCCACGACCTTGCCTGGATTGGGTTCGGTCATCAAGTCCGCACCGATCATCGCACAGACTTCGGCGACGCTGGTGGTGTCGTTGGACAACTGTTTGTCGCGGATATGGGGGGCGACGCCGTACTCTTCGGCGAGATTTAAAATCGCCGCATCGTCGGACGACACATAGACCTCATCGAACACGCCCGAGACGCGGGCGGTTTCGATCGACCACGCGAGCAGCGGCTTGCCGCCGAGTGAGGCGACGTTCTTTCCCGGAAAGCGTTTTGATCCGCCGCGTGCGGGGATGATGGCGATGGGTTTGACCGATTCGCTCATGGGCACTCCTGCGAGACGTGCGCCTGGTTGAGGAGGATGTCGCGACTTTCGGGCCCATGGTTGAAGAGCAGGTCGACAGCCGACATGTGCGATACGAATGCTTGCCCGCGCATCTGTGCGTAGACCGGATGTTTGTAATCCTGAAATGCAACGCCAATGCCAGCATTTTCGAAAAGCTTGATGTCGAGATAGTCGCGCCCCAATGCACCTGACACGTATTCAGTTGCATCAAGGGATTGGCACAGTTCGAGCAGCATTTCGCTACGGCGACTCTTGAGGTTGAGCGTTGAACTCGTGACGCACTTCGTATCGATGCCGAATTGATCGAGCAGGTAACGCGTCATGTGTTGGCAAAGGGCGCTGAGGCTCGTCCAGTCTTGCGCGTACGCATCGGCGAAGAACGCGGCGTGCTCTTTGAACTGCGCGGCTTGGCTGTAGGCCTGCTGCAACGTCTGCCAGTGCTTGCGTCGCCAGGGAAGTTGATTGTCGATTTCGACGTCGCAGATGGGCAGTTCGCCGAAGCGCCCTTTGGTCTTGATGGGCACGGTGAGCCA
>JAUIEW010000112.1 GCA_030429365.1 Phycisphaerae bacterium | reverse complement strand
AGAAACAGACAATTCAGCCCGCTGCCGATCCCGCAGAAACCTACTTTGTGCCCCGCCTTCAAGAATCCTCGTTCCGAAGCCATCGCAGCCGTCATGGGAAGAGACGCTGTGCCGATATTTCCCAGGTGCGAAAAAGTGACGTAGTCGCCATCAGACGGGAATTCAAAGGCTTTCAATATCGCGTTGCGGTGCCACGATCCGACTTGGTGGCAGACGATGCGATCTGGCATGCCGTTTTCCCACCCCAGATGGGATTTGAATGCACGCCATGTCTCAGCCCCCAGCTTGACGCCATTTTCGAGAACGGCGGCCGCATCGGTTTCCATCTCCATCGGTGAGTCGGCCGAGACTCCGGTCGCAGGCCCCCACCGACAAAGTCCATGGAATTGTGGTGCAGTTCGGGCCACACCCCCGAGCAGTCGATGGCCTTGCTCGAGCATCGACGCCTCAGTCAGAAGCACGCCAACCGCACCGGACCCGCCGGTCATGGTCGCCAATGATTTTTTGAATGTCGCTGGGTCGGGGTCGGCTAACAATCGATTGATCGTTAATTCCACGATTTCGCGGGCCGACTCGCACGCCACGACCAACCCCGCGCGGATTTGACCCAGTTCAATGGCGTTGGCGACTCGGACGATACCAGTCAGCACGCCGAGACATGCGCTGGAGACATCGAACACTTCGACGTTTGGCCCGACACCAAGATTGTCGGCAGCAGCACAGGCAGTTGCGGGTTCGAGGTTATCACGACAGACCCCTGCATAGACGAACATGCCGATATCAGCCGGTGAGATTCCGCCGGACTCGAGGGCTTTTTGACCGGCTTTTGCTGCGGGTACCCAGATGGGCTGCCCCGCTTCCCAGAAGCGCCGCTCCGTGACACCGGTGAGGCGTTCCAATTGTCCACGGCGCAGATTGAAGGTGTCGTACAGCGGAGACAATTGCTCCTCGATTTCCGCCGACGTGACAACGTTGGGCGCGAGTTCGTACCCAATGGAAGCAATCTTAACCTTGTTGTATTGCATGAACAAAATGAGTGCTCGGTACTGATTACTTCGAACTGTCTGGCATTAATGATATGCCAAATTCGCCCATTTCGTAAATGGTGATTCCATCAACACTCAGCCAGCCGTTGGCCCGGATCGTGGGCACTGAGTTTGACACGCCGCCAGTATCATCGCCAAGATCAATCGAAGTCACATTGGCGCAGACTTCGACACGGCGATTCGCTGGGATAATCTGACCACGATACGACCAGGTGTGCCGCGCGCCAACTACATTTGGCGTAAAATGACACCTCGATACGAACTCCGACCCGAATCGCTCGATCGCTACGATTTTCAACAATTGGAGCATCGATTCAAGCCCCAACGATCCCGGACATACCGGATCCTGATAGAAGTGGGCCGCAAAGAACCACTCGGCAGGATCGACGTCCTTTGTTCCGCGGATGAAACCGAGCCCATTCGAACCGCCATCGGGCACAAACAGTTCCACCCGGTCGATCATCCGAAATGCCCGACTCGGAAGCATCGCCCCACCGGGTTGAACGTCACCGGGTGCGATCTTTTCGGCTTCTGCGGGTGTATCGGGGGCGCAGAACTCCCAGTTGATCGGTTTCGCCCGGGCGCATTCGGCGTCGCCCGGAACGTAGCATTTGCTCTCGGGATCGTTAATGCCCACCTGGCGGGCGAGCGCTTCTTTGGTGAAGAATCCGAACGCGGTGTTGCCGTCGTAGACAATCTGCGTGCCCTGCCAAACCTGCATGTCGAACTTCTGAATGAGCATGCCGCCGGCTTTTGAAACCTGCGTCATCCGCACCCGCACGGTCAGCGTGCCTGCATCGGGGAAGACTTCGCGATACAGCATCGCGTCACCGTCGAGGTTGCGGAACTTGAGATCCTGCTGACTCGAAAGCGCCGAGCCTTTGTATGCCGCCAACCAACCGCACGGCTGCAATGCGATTTCTAACAAGACGGCGAATGGCATGCTGCGTTGGCGATTCGCGGCGAAGTACCACGCGTCGGGCGGTACGTCGTATTGGCATTCGATCCAACCTTCCGAATTCAACTCCCAAGGTTTGGCATGAACTTCGGTCGCGCGATCGAGAAATTGAAACGGCGGTCCGGGCAGTCGGGCGATGCGGCGCTCCTGGTCGAACACGCGATAAGGTTCGCCAAACGCTTCGGATGGGTTGCCAACGGAGAACGCGAGAATGCGATCGTAATCGTAAATCGCCGGTTTGGGATTGGGCGATGCGGCGATCTCACCGATGGGCGCAACTGTGATCTGATTTGTAGGACTGCCCCCATCCTGCACAACGCGGTTGTCCGATGCGTTCCACAGTTCGTCCAACTGCGCTTTGGTTGTGCCCGTCATCTTGAGCGACATGTCGATGAAGCGGACGATCTTTTCGCCATCGCCATACATCAAGGCGTCGGCGATCACGTAAGGTTCGGGACCATATCCCATTTCCTTAACGTGCAGTTCGTAGGTCACCACCTTCGTCGCGCGCGTCACCGGACCGCGACACCGCAGCGCACTCGACACGCCCAATACCGGTTCGTAACAAACCGTGTCATGTTCAGCCACCCAGCCGATCCGCATCAAAAAGATCCGCAGCGTCTGCACGCAACAGTCGTACATCAGCGTTCCGGGCATCACCATGTCGTCGACAAAGTGACACGTGAGGAACCAGTCGTCGGGATGGACGTCGGCTTCTGCTCGGATCAAACCCTTGCCGAATCGACCGCCGCCGACATTCAACTCGGTGACGCGGTGCACGAGACGCATTTTGCCCGAAGGCAATCGAATCGGTTCGGTAAGTGGCAGCGATGCGAATTCCTGACCAAAGCACGCGGCTAAGTTACCCGCACGAAGGGCGTCGACCTGTTGCTCATCGTAAGATTCGATGTCACTGCATGGCACCAACTGATCGAGACCGTCGAGCGGAATGCCTGGCTTGTGGGCGCGTTCCTCTGCCGTCTCGACAATTCCGCCTGAGCCGCGAATCTCGGCTTCGGTGAAGAATCCCGCACACCCACCGGACATGCTCAACAGCGGTTTGCCCGCGATCGTGCCTTCAAACGAGAAGAAAAACAGATACGTCGCACCCTGTCGCACAAAACGATCGATGCGAATGTCGTAGCGAATGACCTCACCGGGTACCGGCAAGCCGCGATGGAATTTCACCGTTGCGTCGAGCAGGCGATACGCCCGCGTCCCCTTCACCGCGTGATCGATGCCCAGGTACGAACACAGGAAAAGGTCGGCTTGCCCCGATTCGACTGTGATCGAAATCGGCATGCGTCCGCCGTCGAGATACCAATCGCCCGCGACGACGTCCTTTTCCGTCACCACCCTGCCGCCTCCGAGCGAACGCTTGACGCCTTCGACTTCAAGAATTCGATCCACCAGCATGAGCGGTTCGTCGGGAAGCCGCACGCGTACCGGATATTGATCGACTTCGGCGAAGTCTGGACCGAGAACGTTGGCGACTTTTCCGATCGCGAACTCCATGCACTTGTCGCGATCGAATGCGACTGGTACCTCGGTGGCTGGCGGATGAACGATCTGTGGCGCTTCGATGGGATTCGACGGCGTTGTTGCAATGCCGTTGCCTTCATCCAATGCGGTAAGCCCCGTCGGGATTGCATCCGTCCCTGCCAACTGACTCAACAACGCCTGCCGCATCGTCAACGCGTCGGCTAGATCGGCCATCGCATTTTGCGAAAACCGCAGGAACGTGTCGTGCGCATCGGACGTGGCTTGGTTGGCCGCCTCCATCGTGGCGATCAGTTGGTTTTGCATGGAACCCTCGATCGAGGCATGGGAATAATCCGATGAAGCGTTTGATTTTGCAATCGGTTCATGCACGTGAATCTGCGCGGGCTGCGGCATCGGCTGACGCGCCTGGACTGCCTCATTCGATGGCGTTTCGGTGATCGGCGTATGCTTTCGCGGCGGGATCGGCGGATCAAACGCAGGCCCGCCGGTTGCAATCGTCACCGTCGGGCGATCGGCTGATGGCTTTTGACCTAGACGATCGCCACTGCCTTGATAGACACCGTCGAGATTCGCCACAACGCGATGGGCAACGAGCGCGGCGATCGTGTGCATCAGCGGTGTTCGTTCATCATCCGATTGACCGCTGACCGACATCGCAAAGTATGACCGGTCGCCCAAAATATTGCGGATCATCCGCGTGCACGTGGCCTGCGGACCAATCTCGACGAAATACCGCACGCCGTCGTCATACGCCTGTTCGATCAGCTTGGCGAAGTCGAATCCGTCGGTGGCCTGCGCGGTGATCGAATCTGCAGCCGACTGACGCGTGATGTCATGCGAGCGTGCCCATGCCGCACTGTAAAAGCGAATTCCCTTCGGCGCTTTTGTGTCGAGCAAATGCATCTCGCGATAGGCATCGACCACTTCACTCACGACCGGGCAATGGACCGCCGACGCCCCGGAAAGCTCGACGCCTTCGCAACCGAGCGCCGCTTTGATTTTCTCAACTTGGTCGCGCTCCCCGCCAATCACGCACTCGTTCGGTCCATTGACGATCAACAGATACGCGCGATCAAAATCCACCAGCGTCTTGCGAACGCGATCAACCGATTGGTTCAGTGCACAAACCGCCCACGACACCGACGCACCGTTGGCCAACTTCCAATGACGGGCCGCGGCTGAACATGGGCCTGCGAGTTCCGTGGCAAATAGCGGCGACTTCATCAATCGGTCGGCCATCCCGTCCCGATCGGGCCAAACCCCGAGCGCGACCAGGCTCGTTGTTTCGCCGAGGCTGTAACCGATCGCGGCATGGGGGTGAACCCCCGCATCGCGCAGAATTTCGGTGAGCAGCGATCCGTACGACACTTGCGACATGATCGTCCAACGCGTGTCGCCGGAGAGTTCGGCGTGCGCCTGTCGCTTCCAACCCGCGGGATAATTCAAGCGGCGCGGCATCGATCGTTGCGGCAGGAACTGGTCGGCGAGTTGATTGAATTTACCGTCAAGTCGCTGGGCAATACCGGGCCAATCCAACCAATGCTGCCTGCCCATGCCGACCTGATGCACACCGCTGCCCGGATACACGAACGCGAGCTGTCCATCGCTTATCGGCGTTGGAACGTAGTATGCACCGGATTCGCCATTGATCGGCTGGGTTGGATTGTCTTGGATTTGCGCTTTGATCGAATGCAACGTCGCTCGCAACGATTCCACATCGCCCGTTACGATGGTGACGATCTTGTCGTCAGCGCGATTGCTTTTTGTGGTTTCGTGCCATCGCGCGCCCAGTTGAACGATGTCTGCAGAATGCGAATCGATCAATCGGCCGAGTGCGTCGAACTGCTCGCACAGGTTCTCAATACTCGTGCCGCGCAGACAGAAAATTGTCGCGACGGATTCGCCGGGTTGGCGATGGGCGACGGACGTTGGTGATGCGTCCGCTTCCTCCAAGATCACATGGGCACATTCGCCGTGAAACGACATGCCACTGACGCCTGCACGTCGCGGTCCTTCTGATCGATTGTGCAGCCAGGGTTGGCATTCGCGCGCGACGTAATACGACTTCGTATTGGTCAGCGATTCGTGCGCTTCCGCGAAGTTTGGCAGCGGTACGATGGCTTGCCGATAGAGACAGAGCGCCGCGCTGGCAACAGATGCCAATCCCGATGCCGCATGGGCGAAACCGATCGCCGCGGCTGACGATGTCAGTGCACAACTCGCTTCCGCCTGATTGGCAGATGAAGCAAGCGCTTCGCATTCAACATTCTCAAATGCCAATCGACCGGCGGCTGACGTTTCGATCAACCCAATCGTCTCGCGTTCAACATGGCTGTCACGACAGGCACGTTCCAACGCCTCGGCATAGACTTCACGCGACATTTCGCCCGGAGCATTTCCACCGGCGAAACCAAACCCGCACAGGCTTGCATAACAACGATCGTCGGAGGCGTCAGCCAACCGCTTCAACACCACAGCCACCGCACCGTCACTTGGCGATGCACCCTTTGAATTTCTATCGAGCGGATTGGCAACGTGCTGTTCGGCGTAAATACCGCGATCACCCAAGACCCGCCGGACGTCGCAAGGCAAATCAACAGCCCCCACCACCACGCCGTCGAGCTCACCGCGCTCGAGCATGCGGGCGCCGAGTTCAAGTGCACGCAAACCGGAATTGTCGTCGGCTGACATCGTCAAACTCGGACCGCCAATTCCAAATTCGCGGGCGATGCGACTCGCAACCATGCCTCCCAGCGACCCCACGACGCGCCCCGACGTGAGCGGTGGACTGGCTTCGTCCTGCAAATTGCGAACCCATGCGTCGAATTCGTCTTCCGTTAAATCCAGCCCCAAAGTTGCAGCCCAGCCGCGGGCAAGTTCAGGAATTGCCCAACGCAGGTGGTAATTCGACGCGTTGGCATCGAGCGACATGCCAATGATGCAGCCGAACCTCGGACCCAATTGACGTCGCGCGACACCGGCATCGTCAAGCGCTTCGGCGACGACTTTGAGCATCAACATCTGCTGCGGTAGCGATTCGCGAATCTCGGCTGGCGGTACTTTGAACTCGCCGATCGGCACGCTCACCCCATCGATGTACGCGCCGTTGATGCGGTCCATCTCCATTGCGCCATCGCTGACGCCGCGCCAACGTTCGTCGGACCTGTCAGTCACGGCTGACGTGCCGCTGAAGATCGCGTTTTCGAATTCATCAATCCCGGCGATCGCACCAAACTGTGCGGCGATCCCGACGATGCACGCCTTTGATTCCTGCGAAACGCGTTTGGATGGTTTCGACTTGCGGGCGGGTTGAACGTTCGCCTCGCGGAATTCTTCAAGCAGAAGGTGGGCGTTGATACCGCCAAATCCAAACGCACTGATCGCCGCGCGCCGTGGCGTGTTCGCATCGCGCGTCTGCCAAGGCGACGGTTTGGAAATGACTTTAAACGGACTCGACTCGAGGTTGAGTTTCGCCGAGGGCGTTTCGAAATTTGCCGATGGCGGAAGCGTTCGGGCGTTCATCGCGAGCACGGTCTTGAGCAAACCCGCGATGCCGGCGCCGGTCAGCAGGTGCCCCACATTCGACTTGACCGAACCCAGCACGCATTGGCCCGCCGACCATTTGTCGCGCGACCAAAGCTCACAGAGACTTCCAAACTCAACCGCATCGCCCAGCGGAGTGCCAGTACCGTGACACTCGATCACGTCCACGTCCGCAGGAGACCAGCCGCTCTGCTCGTAAGCCTGGCGCATCGCCCGAAGCTGACCTTCCGAATCTGCTGCTAACAGACTTCCCGCGACGTCATTCGACAAACCCACGCCGCGAATCACGCTGTAAATTCGGTCGCCATCGCGAATCGCATCGTCAAGCCGCTTGAGCAGGACCGCCCCCGCCCCTTCGCCAACCATCAAACCATCCGCGGACGCGTCGAACGGACGACACCGCCCACTGCGTGACAGCGCCCGAAGCTGCGTAAATCCAGTCTGCGTATATAGGCAATCCGGTCGATTCACCCCGCCCGCGAGCATCGCATCGGCACGGTGGGCTTGCAGTTCATCGCACGCGAACTTGATGGCGTACAGACTCGACGCGCAAGCCGCATCCAAGGTGAATCCGCCGCCGCCAAGTCCAAGGCCCGCGCACACCACGCCGGCTGGCAGTCCGATTGCGCGATGGTTGATCGGATGGGTGTGACCTTCAATCTGCGAGTTACCGGTCAGCGCAGACCCAAGCAACCGTCGCTCAAACGCCCGCCCCAACGTCTCTCTGGTCAGCGACGACGTTGAATCAGTCGGTAGCGCAATCGCGGCAAGCACTGCGCCGATGCGTTTGCGATCGAGTGCATCGGTCCTGGCGTCACCAAACGCCGCGCGACTGGCGTGGAGCATGAACTGAAAAGTCGGATCGAGCGCGTTTAGGAGGTCGGCTGATAGCTCTAATCCGGTCGGATCAAAAACAAAATCATCGATGTAGCATCCGCGCGAATGGAACGGTCGATCTTCAACCAACTGGGCAGAGCAGATACGCGAAGGGTCTGCAGCCCAGCGATGGGGTGAGACTTCGCGCGAGGTATCGATTCGGTTCAAGATGACATCGAGGAACGCATCGAGCGTCGGCGCCTGCGGGAACAATCCCCCCAGGCCCACGATGGCAATGGGCGTTTCCTTGAACGCGGATTGTTCGGATGCTGCGGACATTCGTTACGCCTGAGCTGAGCGGCTTGACACCTTTCCGAAAGCGTCCGCCAACTGGGCGTTGGTCGTCCAAGTGCAACCTTCAAGTTTGGCGATCAGTTTGCCGGCATCATCGCGAAGGATGGCGTCTGCGACGATGCGGCTGGGCGACGCCTGATGGACGTGCAATGCGCAGCGTACCTTACCTTGCGGGAAACGATCGGCGTATTGACGGTAATTGGCGATGTAACCGGGCAGCGACAGATTGCCGGTCTTTGCATGCTGCCAGACGATGCCAAGTTGCAGCACGCCATCGAGCACCAGCGGATCGGTCAGCCAGGTGCCTCGAAGCGGCGCGTCGATCCACTCAGCGGGACGCGGCGCCGACTTGACGTTTGCAACCATGCCGTCGGGCCCGGTTCCTTCAAACGATTCGATCGCGCGGAAGTCAGGTCCGTGAAACAGCACGTCATCGTAAACTTCACTGGCCGAAAGCGGGAACGATTCGCTTGTTAAAGTCTTGGGTTCGTCGATCGAAGGTGCGCTGTCGCGACGATCACCGAGGTGCGCGGTTCCGCGTGCGTGCAGGATTGACTCACCGCCCGCCGACTGACTGCGAAGTTCGGTCGTCACCAGCAGATCAGAGCCCTTGGCCTCCGGTTTGGAAACGAGTACTTCGATGTTGACGGCTTCTTCGCCGATGATCACGCCTTTGAACACGCGAAGTTCGCTCAATCCCTTCAGTTGCAATCCGGGGTTGGCGTGCAGGGCGCTGTGACCGAGCCATTCGACGATCATCGCCATCGGCAGCACCGACTTACCCGATAGCATATGCGACTTGAGGAACGGGTGATCCGAAACGCTGACGCGCCGTTCAAGTGCAACGTTCGTCGCCTGCGGTTGATGGTTCGCGGATGCGGACTGATTCGACGGCGCCTGAGCCTGATCGAATCCGCCGCCGATCAAGACCTCGGTAGCCGACGGATCGTCGCAGCAAATTTCATCGACGAGACACTTCGCCCCGGCTTGGAGCGGAATGAGAAACACGCCTTCGCGTTCAAACTGGCGACGCAGCGTCGGCGTGACCATCCCGCCGTCCCACGGGCCCCAGTTCATCGCGACGACCTTGCAGCCGCTGCGGCGACGCGATTCAACCGACGCGAGTTTGTTCAGCACTTCGTTGGCCATCGCGTAATCGACTTGACCCTGTCGGCCAAACCGCCCACTGACCGACGAGAACAACACGATGGCGCGGGGATCATCGCCAGCCGCACTCAGCAGCGCATTTAACCCTTGCACTTTCGTATCAAACACGCGATCGAACGCGATCGGATCTTTGTCGGCGATGAAGGCGTCTTCGATCACGCCGGCGCCGTGGATCAAACCGCGGATGGGCCCGTGATTCTTACGCACGTCATTTAGAACGCCGGCAACCTGCTCATTGTCGCAGACGTTCACCGAGCGATACTCGACGGTTCCACCAGCCGCTTTGATGCGGTCTTGTGTGGCATTGATTTCGCGGTTGGCCGCATGACGACGATAGGCGGCTTCGAGTTCCGACGGGCTTGGCTTTTTGGATGCAGCGAATTCGTTTTGCAGCACGGCGCGTTTGAGTTGGCCTTCGTCCGCAAGCCCTTTGGCCCAATCCGGTTCGGCGAATGGCGCCGCCGACCGACCCAGCAGAACGAAGTGCGCTTTCGAGGCGGCCGCCAGTGCGACAGCCGTCTCACCGGTGACACCACGCGCCCCACCGCTGACGACGACAACGTCGCCTTTGGCAAGCGGCATCTGTTTGCGTACGGCTTTTCGATCTTCGAGCGTCAATCCGAAGCGGCCTTCATTTCGCACGCCGACTTCGATGGGACCAGCCGCACCGATTTCCAGAATGATTCGATCCGCCACTTCTAGCGACTCGCCCATCGCGGCATCGACGTCCAACGCGCGGCAATGCACTGCTGGCCACTCGATGGCGCACGTCTTCGCCAAGCCAGCCAACCCGCCCTGATTCGGATCGAACTTCGAATCGCTCAATCCAAAGTGACCATCCATTCGCGAAACGGTGGCGAGGATCGCCCCACCATTCTTAGCCGCGGCTTGGATGTCTGCGGCTAGCTCCTTCGTCATCCGGAAAGCATCTTTAACCTGCTCGGTCACGGGCGTGATCAGGCTCGACTCGTTGTATTCGGATGGAGCGAGCAGATGGATCACACCGCCAACCGGTGCACACGCTTCACCGTCGATCGGATCGGACGACCCGACGACCCGGGCGGCGATTCCCTGCGCCGTAAGTTTTTCGGCGATGGCTTTGGCCAACGGCGTACCGTCATCGACGATCCACATCTCGTAACCCGGTGCGATAGAAATTGGCACCTCGACGGCGGGCGCCAATGGAGTTGAAACCAAAACCTGCCGAGCGACTTCGACTGATTCGTCAGTCGCTTCTTGTGTTGACGTAATTTCGACAGCAACCGGCGCGGCAGTCGCCACCGGGGCTGATTCGTTACCGTTCAATTGGGTGATGATGTCGCGCAGCGTTCGCATCGAACCGAGTTCGGACGAGTCAACGCTCTGCAGCGATGGATCGCGTTCCTGCACGCCGGCTAAAATCTCGACGCGCTTGATCGAATCGATACCGAGGTCGGCTTCGAGATCCATATCCATATCGAGCATCTCGACTGGATAACCGGTCAGTTGACTGACGACATCCAGCAACACGCCTTGCACGGCGCTGTTGTCGGCAATAGCTGGCGGGGCTTGCGCGGTTTCTGTTGCGGGCGCTCCAGCCGCGGCGACATCTGCGCCGAACTGCTTAAGGATATCTTCCAGCGTGCGCAGGCTGCCGAGTTCCGACGAATCAATCGCGGCGAGGTCCGGCTGACGTTCCTGGACAGCCGCCAGAATCTCAACGCGCTTGATTGAGTCGATCCCCAGGTCGGCTTCGAGGTCCATGGTGACATCGAGCATCTCCACCGGATAACCGGTCAACTCCGCGACCACATCGAGCAGCACACCGCGAAGTTGCGACGATGCAGCCGACGTTTCTGCGGTTGCTTGCGGTGCGGGCGAAGTTACTGCGGGCGCGTTCGTCCCACCGTCGGCTGACACCCCCATGCCCGAAAGAATATCCTGCAACGTGCGCAGGCTTCCCAACTCGGACGAGTCGATCGTCGAAAGATTGGGGAGGCGTTCCTGAACCGACGCGAGGATTTCCACGCGTTTGATCGAATCGATGCCCAGGTCGGCTTCCAAATCCATGCCGACGTCGATCATATCGGTCGGATAACCGGTCAACTCTGAGACCACTTCGAGAAGCGTCGACGCCACTTCATCGTTGGCGCTGGTCGATGCAACCGCGGGCTGTTCGGCTGGCTGCTTGAAGTCAGCAACTGCGCGAGACAGTTCCGCAACCGGCGCTGCGACTGGTTGAGACTTTGGTGCGACAACGGACGCAGGCGCAGCGGGCTGGGGCGCGGGGGTTGTCGCAACAGGTGCAGCCGCTCTCTGCGGCGTCGGTGCAGCGATCGGTTGAACGGGAGCGGAAGGCATAACCACACCGCCGCTACCGATCTGCGCGAACATCTGCTGTTGACTTTGAATGACCTTCTGGAAACTTCGCTGGGCTTCTTCCTGCCCTTCGAGGAATCGCTGGTGCGCCGATGCGGTCTGCTGCTGCAAGGACTGCATCGCCCGAATGCCTTCTTCGACCACGCGGAACACATCGGCGAGATGTTGCGGTGACGCAGCATGGCCAGCCGGCGCGGGCGAGTTTTGATTTTGTGACATTGATTTTCTTTCCGTGTTTGCGGTACGAACGCCAGTCGACTGCGGCGCTGCAACGGGCATGGACGGTTTGACGTTGTTCGATTGAGCAGGTTGCGGTGCGGCCTGCGGAGTTGGTATTGCTGGCTGACTCGGCGCGACTTTGGCAACTGGCGCAACCGGCGGCAATTCCTTGTAAGGGGCGCGGTAGTTCACGCCATGAATCGGAATCGCCATCTTCGGCTGACGTTGGACTTTCGGTTCTTCTTCCCAATGGGTCAGATCGACCGCGTATCCAAGGGCGGCAAGCTGCGCGAGTGCACAACCGAGGTCGAGAATGCCATCCTTTCTCGAACCCGAATCATCCAGCGCAACAGTCTTATGGCTACGGTCGCCAAGGATCGACTTGATCAGCCCGCACAGCACGCGTTTCGGCCCCACTTCGAGGAACGTCCGCACACCACTGGCGTACATCGCTTCAATCTGCTCTTCGAAACGAACCGTCGCATCAAGCTGACCCGCGAGGACATCGAGCGCGGCGCTTTTCGATTCCGGATACACCCCGCCCGAACGATTGGCGAAAACTTCGATCGAACCGTTGTGAAACTCGACGCCGTCGAGAAGCCTGCGGAATTTGATCGCCGCGTCGCGCATCAGTTGGCTATGGAAAGCAGCCGACACGTCGAGCTTCGAAACCCGCCACCCATGCTGGCGACAGGCCTTTGAAGCGGCTTCGATGCCAGCCGTCGTACCCGACAAGACAACCTGCTGTGGTCCGTTGCAGTTGGCAAGCACCGCGTCGATTTTTTGATCATTGATCAGTTCGGCCACCGCTTTGGCCGACGCGTGGACCGCGAGCATCGTACCGCGATCGCCATCGCCTTCGCGCATGAGCTTGCCGCGCTGACGTGCGAGGTGACACAACGTGTCATCATCGATACGACCAGCCGCCCTCAGCGCCGTCAGTTCGCCGAAACTATGTCCCGCGACGGTATCGGCCCGAACGCCAAAACGCTCGAGCACTTCGAGATACGCCAGCTCGGTGACAGCCAGCGCGGGTTGCGCGATGTCGGTTTGACGAAGCGTGTCCGTCGCCTGATCGAGCTTGGCCGAATCGAAACTTGGCGGCGGACAGATGTAGGTCCCAACCGAACGCTCCATCCCCTTGGGCTGTTTGGAAAACGCGTCCAACGCCTCGGGGAAGACGCAGGCCAGATCCTGCCCCATGCCAACGTATTGACTGCCCTGCCCCGGGAAGACGAACGCCAACTTGCCCTGCGCCGCACCGGAGGCGTAGTACGCCGTCGATCGGTTCCACGCACTCGGACTGTTGGGCGACTGCAGTTTCGCCTTCACGTCGGCTAGCAAGTCTTTGGCTTTGGCGAGATCGTCGATGACGATCACCAGTCGATGGGCGTGATTCGTATCGAAGGTCTTGCGCAATTCAGCCGCTTCGCGCGAAAAGGCGGCGGGTTTGACCCCTTCGGCAAATCGCGCCCGCCATGTTTCAACACTGTTTTGAAGCGACGCCTTGTCGTTGGCCGACAACGCGAGAATTTCAACCGACCCGTCCCATGCGGGCTGGCGCGACGTTTTCGGATATTCTTCAAGCACTGCGTGGAAGTTGCTGCCACCGAACCCGAACGAACTGACCGCCGCCCGACGCGGTTTACCTTCCTGGGTCAACCATGGGCGCGTCTGCGTGTTGATATAAAACGGGCTGTCGCTCTCCGTCATCTTTGGATTGGGCGATTCAACTTTGATCGTTCCGGGAAGCACGCGATTGCGCAAGGCGATGACGGCTTTGACCATGCTGGCCGCCCCAGCCGCCGCTTTCGTGTGACCGATCTGCGACTTGACCGAACCGACCGCACACCATGGCGCACCTGTTTCGTTTTCGCTCGCCGACTCAAGATAGACCGTCTTGAGCGCCTCGAATTCGACCGCGTCGCCAACTTTCGTGCCAGTCCCGTGGGCTTCGACGAGTCCGACTTCGCTCGGTTTGACGTTGGCGCGGGTGTAGGCATCGCGAAGTGCGCGGGCTTGTCCCGATGCGCGCGGCGCGTAAATGCTTTGCGAACGTCCGTCGCTCGACGTGCCGATTCCTTTGAGCACCGCGTGAATCGTGTCGCCGTCGCGTTCGGCATCGGACAGACGCTTCATCACCAACACGCCCGAACCTTCGCCGATCACCGTGCCATCGGCATTGCGATCAAACGGACGAGCGTTGCCCGTCGGCGAAAGGGCCTGCGTCTTGCTGAAGCACATGAACATGAAAATGTCGTTGAGCGAATCGATGCCGCCGGTAACGACCATGTCGCTCTTACCGGAAATCAACTCCATCGCGCCGAGATGAAGCGCACTGAGCGAACTGGCACACGCCGCATCGACGACGCAGTTGGTTCCGTGCAGATCCAAACGATTGGCGATACGACCGGCCACCACGTTACCGAGCAATCCGGGGAACGAATTCTCCTGCCAACCGACGTAGCTATTTGAAATGCGTTTGACGACGTCATCTGCGACCGCATCGTCAACGCCCGCGTCCTTCAGCGCTTTTCGCCAATGCGGATGCCCCAGTCGCGCGCCCAGCGGAATCACGAGCTCGAGCGTACCGGTCACGCCCATGATCACACTCGTTCGCGCGTGGTCGTGACCTTCGCGATCGAGATAACCGGAATCTTCGAGGGCGGCTTTTGCGGTGACGAGACCAAGCAGTTGCGCCGTATCGGTCGCTTCGAGAATGCTCGGCGGAATACCGAATTCGGTCGGATCGAAATCGACGGCAGAAAGGAACGAACCGCGCTTGCAGTACGTCATGTCCGGCGCTTTGGGGTCGGCGTCGAAGTAGGAATCGATCGGCCAATGCGTGTCCGGAACATCGGTCACCGCGTCTTCCAAACCGCGGATCAATCGCCAGTAGTTCTTAACGCCAGCCGCTCGCGGAAACAGGCAGGCCATCCCGATGATTGCGATCGGTTCCTGGGTTTCAACCGAACGCGGAGCCGGGTTTGAATCGTGATTCTTGTTCGACAAATCGACATCTCCAAAAAACGCGGCGCGGCCTTCGTGCAATCATTGCACCGGCGGAATTCAGCGCAACCCCATCTTCCTCCGACCGGTGTCGCGCAGCGCCTCGTACAGCTTCAATCTTTTAGACCGCCA
>JAUIEW010000111.1 GCA_030429365.1 Phycisphaerae bacterium | reverse complement strand
CCGCGTGTGCGTTTTCGGTCAATCGCTCGGCGCGTCGGCTTCCATCGTGGCGATCGCCCGCGCTCAGTTTCCAATCGCAGGCGCGGTGTTCGACGGACCGTTTTCGTCGTATCGGCGCGAGGCGCGGTTCGTCACGCGGCGCGTGTGGTGGTTGTGGAGCGTGTCGGGTTTGATCGCGCGCTACCTCATCAGCGACGATCATTCGGCGATCGACTCGGTGGGCAAGCTCCCAGCGATTCCGAAACTCTTCATCTGCGGGACCGACGACCACATCGTCGAAGCGCAGCAAACCATCGACCGGCACGATCACGCTTCGGACCCGAAGGAATTATGGGTGATCGAAGGCAGCGACCACACCGAAGCCGTCACCGGCGAGATTCCCGGTGGGCGCGAGCGCGTGCTGGAATTCTTCAATCGGTGCGTGCCGGATTTGAATGGGCCATCGCCGCGAGATCGGGATGCGGAAGCGGTGCGCGACCATCGGTAAGCATCGCAATGGCTTTGGGATAGGCGACGCATTCTGTTTCGAAAACCTTCGACGCAAGCGTGTCGACGTCGTCGGTCTCGGCCACCGCCACCGACTCCTGCAAGAGAATGGGCCCGTGATCGTACTCGTTGTCGGCATAATGAACGGTGCATCCGCTGACCTTCTCGCCGGCATGCAGTACGGCCCGATGCACATGGTCGCCATAAAATCCCTTCCCGCCATATGACGGCAAGAGCGCCGGATGGATGTTCACCACGCGGCCCGCAAATTCCGGCGGGATCGTCCACAACGAATAGAACCCGCACATGCAGACAAGGTCGCAGCCGCGAGCCTTGAGAATGTCGCCGATTTGTTTGTCGAATGCCTCCTGCGATTGACCGGATCGCGGGACGACTTCGACATCGAGAGTCAGCGCGCGGCAGCGTTCGATGGCCGGCGCGTTTTTTCTGGAACTGATCACGACGCTGATCGCGGCGTTGAGCGCATCGGTGCGAATATGCTCGGCGATGTTCAGCACGGTCCTGCCGCCGCCGGAGACGAGCGCGCCGATTCGCAGGGGTTGTTCTGAAGCGTTTCCGCGCGTTTCACTCATTTGACTTTTTCCCGCAGAAACTCAAGCGCCCGCTGCCATGTCGGGTCGGTCTTGGCGTACGCGTCTGCCGGCGCTTCGATCAGTATGTCGGGGGCGATGCCTTTGCCTTCAAACGGTTGCTGGTCGGCTGTCAGCGCCACCCACCGCGAGTACCAGACGGCGACATCGACACCGGGCAGATAAAATGGTTTCGGATTTCCGGATGCGCCGCGCGTCGCTTCGCCAATCGTCGTGACCTGCGGCTGACATTCGAACATCATGACAAGCGCCTCGCCGCTACTCATGCATCGATGACCAATCAAACACGCGACGGGGCAAGTGATCGGTTTGTCGCCGGCTTTGAGAGACCGCGTCTGCACCGGACCGAGGGCGTGCCCTTCGAGTTTGATGCGATAGCGGCTGGCAGCGTAGACGCGCTCGGTATCGCTAAAAGCGCTGGCGATCGGGCGACCGAGCAGTTCATTCCCGCCCGAGCAACCGGGGCGCAGATCGACGATGAACGCAGGGACATCGGCGATGCGCTGCATGGCTTCGACGGTCGCACCAACGTTAAGGAGGTTGGCTTTGCCCTGATCGACGATGCCGACGTACCCGAATCCATCGGTGCGCGTTTTGCCGACGATGGCGAATTCGCCGCACTCGACGACCTGCGTCAACTCCTGCCGCACGACCATCGAATTCCAGTTGCGCCGCCAGGGGATCGAATAGGTGCCGGATCGGCCGACCGGTCCATCGACCCAGATGTGCATGTCTTTGAGGTTGGCCAAACATTCGCAGAGGATCGTGACGAACTCGTCGGTGGATTTTGCTTCCGCACACTTGGGCAGATACGTCGCGCGGATCTGGTTCCAGTCGACGTCGGGTTTGAGTGCGAAGTAGCTGTAGTTGCGATCCATGTCCTGCCAGAGCGCGTCGAACGCGTGGGTGAAGGCGTTGGACGTGACGTTGCCCGAAGGCGGGGCGGCTGATGCGGACATGGCGGCGGTGCACAGGATCGCCATCGAAACGACGAAACGTGTATGTTTTAAGGATTCAAATGACATTCGGGTTCGCCGAGATTGCACTGTTTCGCCTTTTGCGGTTCAATTGATTCGACGTTGAGAACTTATCGATTCCATCCGCCACGATACACGTTGCAGAGGCATTTATATCATGAAGATTATTTCGCGTTTCGCGCTGGTTGCGTTTGCTTTTTCTTGTTGCATTTCAACCGTCGCCCGCGCCGATGATGCACAGTCACGACCCAACATCATCTTCATCATGTCCGACGACCACGCGTCGCACGCGATGAGTTGCTATGGCAGCAAGATCAACCAGACGCCCAATCTCGACCGCATCGCCAAGGACGGCGTCAAATTCACCAACGCATTCTGCACCAACAGCATCTGCGCGCCATGCCGCGCGGTTGTTTTCACCGGAAAGTATTCGCACGTCAACGGCGTCCTCGACAACCGCGATGTTTTCGACGGGTCGCAGCCGACAGTGCCCTCAATCTTAAAGGCGGCTGGCTATCAGACCGCGATGATCGGTAAATGGCACCTGCACAGCGACCCGATCGGATTCGACTATTGGAAGATCTTGCCGGGCCAGGGCAAGTACCACGATCCAGATTTTATCGAGATGGGCAAGCGGTCCACCTTCAAAGGATACGTGACGGACATCATCAGCGACGACACCATCAACTGGATCCGCAATCGCGACCCGAAAAAACCCTTCTGCGTCTTCAGCCATCACAAAGCCCCGCATCGCAACTGGCAGCCGGATGAGAAGCACAAAAAGATGTTCGAAGGCAAGGAGTTTCCCCTGCCCAAAACCTTCGACGACGACTACAAGACCCGCAGTCTCGCCGCGACCGAACAGGAAATGTCGATCGAGCACGATCTCACCGAAAACGATCTAAAAGGCGCTCCGCCCGAGGGGCTGACGGGTGAGGCGCTGAAGAAGTGGAAATACAACCGCTACATGCAGGATTACCTGGCTTGTATCGCGTCGCTCGATGACAACGTCGGCAAACTGCTCGACTATCTCGATGAGTCGGGCCTCGCCGAAAACACGATCGTCATCTACACATCGGACCAGGGATTCTACCTCGGCGATCATGGCTGGTTTGATAAGCGGTTCATGTATGAAGAATCGTATCGCATGCCGCTGATCGCGCGATTCCCCAAGGAGATCAAGCCGGCTAACACCATCGATGAAATGGTGCTCAACCTCGACATTGCGCCGACGATGCTGGAGTTTGCGGGCGTGAAGATTCCGGCTGAGATTCAGGGGCGGTCGTTTAAGCCGCTGGTCAAAGGCGAAACGGTCGGCGATTGGCGCAAGTCGACGTACTACCATTACTACGAATACCCGGCATGGCACATGGTCAAGCGTCACTATGGCGTGCGCACCGATCGCTACAAGTTGATTCACTTCTATTTTGATATCGATGCGTGGGAGCTTTACGACTTAAAGAACGACCCGCACGAACTCAACAACATTTACGACGATCCGGCCAACGCGGAACTCGTTAAAGAATTGAAAGCGGAGTTGGCGCGCCTGCAAAAACAATACGGCGATTCACCCGAACTCGCCGAGAAGTTCCTGGTCGAAGATCTCAAGGACCCGAAGATCAGAGAGCGCGTTCGCAAGAAAGTTGAACAGCGCGACGAGCGGGCAAGAAAAGCCGAAGAAGCCAAAGCGTCAAAGGCAAAATCAAACCCGTAGGGTGGGCCATGCCCACCATGTCGTCGATTTGCCGAACTGCGGTGGGCACGGCCCACCCTAAAAGAGCCAGATGCAATCAATTACATGAACATTCCCCAGCAAATCGCCAGGCATTTTCGCGAAATGCACGAAGGTCAAAGCATGACCGGTGTGCATCTGTATGGCTTGCTGGAGGGCGTGACGTTCGAGCAAGCCACCGCATCGTTCAACAACTTTCACACCATCGCCGAGCAGGTGTATCACATCAACTACTACATCAGCGCCGTGCTGAAAGTCCTGCAAGGCGGCCCACTCGACGCCCACGATAAGTTCAGTTGGGACTGCCCCGCGATCAATTCAGAAGCCGATTGGCAGCAGTTGCAAAGCAAATGTCGCGGCGATGCCGAAGCCTTCGCGAAATTCGTCGAAGCGATGCCCGAAGAAAAGCTCCTACAAGACTTCGCTGACCCCAAATACGGCAACTGGCACCGCAACCTGACCTGCATCCTGGAACATTCGCACTACCACCTCGGCCAAATCGCTTTGTCCAAGAAGTTGGCGAGTCTCTAGTCACCGGTCGACACCCCTCTGACGGGGGCGTCAGCCGCGATTTTCGCAGACATCGGCCGCACCCGCGCCGTGGATATCGGTTGAAACGCCCCGGGCATTTCGCTAGTATAAGGCTATGTCTCAAACCTGCGAAGGTCGCGGGCGGGCATGAGACGCCGTTTGTTCGCAATTTGCGAAGGAGGAATGGAATGAAGCCTAAGGGGAGGTTTCACCAAGTCTTGGGGGTCGCGGCTCTCTTGTCATGCGCAAGCTTGGCAACCGCGTCCGAATTGAATCCGTTTACCGGTGCGACCATTTCGCTTCAGCACGGAGCGGGTACGTGGATGCTCCAGGTGCCCGGATCGACTGATGGCTCGTCGGCTGTTGATGTTGATGACGGCGGTGCGACGGGAAATGGTTGGGGAATGGATTGGACTGGCGTTTCGTTCGATGCCGACCCGTTCATTGCCGGCAACTTTGCCGTCACGAACGTGACTGCCGCACCCCAAACATTCGTGCTGACCGTGACAATGCCGACGAACTTCCTCACCGGCGGTTCGACGACAATCGATGGCGGTTCCGCACTGACGATCGCCGATGCCGATGGCAGTTCGGCGGCGTCGATGTCATCTTCGTCGCCAGACCCGATCTACTCAGCCGAGATCAATGGCGGTACGGTGGCCCGGACGTTGTTCGACGATCCGTACACGCTGTCAACGCCCGCATCACCCTTTGCCACGTTTGGCGACTTCGGTAATTATTCCGGAGAGGCTGGACCGGCAGTTGGTCTGATCACGGACGTGACGATTGTGCACACGTTCGTCGTCTCGCCCAACGACCGCGCCACGGTCAACAGCACGTTCAACATCGTGCCGGAACCGACAACGTTGGCCGTCCTGAGCTTGGGGTCGTTCCTTGTGATCAGACGTCGCAGGAACTAAGCCAAGCCAACCGGCAAGATTGCAAAATGCGGGCCGATCCGTCAAACGACGGGTCGGCCCTTTTCTTATGGCCATTTGTCATCTGCGGTGCCGAGCGCTGTATCTGAACCTGTGGCGGTAACGTGTTCGGCCTTCGAGACGCACACAGACTAGGATGATCGAGGGTGCCTATGTTCTTACACAGACCGGTTCACGCGCGTTCGATGATCCTCGCTGCAAATCTGGCGATGACTGTTGTCGGTTGCACGCCCGGTCAGATTCCTTGTCGGGACTGGTTGATGCAATGTGCCGACCGCGATGGCAACGTTGTCGTTTTGGAAATTTCAAGCGAGGAACTCTTCGGGGGCAAAACTGAATTAATGACTCAAACGGTGATTGATCTTGACTCTGAACTGCACGATGCGCGGGTTGACTTCAAATCCGGCAGAATTGCAACCGCCGAATCACGAGATACTGGGGATGTCATTCGTGTTTACGAGGCAGATCAAACGCTGCTGTTCGAACATCGGTGCGAATCAAAAAGAATGTGGGATGGATCATCGAAGTTTTGCCTGAGTAAGGGGGGAAGGCGATTGATTTTCGCGCTGGATGATGGTCGCGTGGCCATCGCTGACCTCAAACATGGAAATACAAAATCCGCGTTTCGACTCACCCACATCCCCAACGACGACAACACTGCGCGCAACCTGTCACGATTCGTGTGCTTTCCAAACGACAGCGGCGGGTTCTATGTTCAAGTCGATGCCAGATTTTATCGCGTCGATCAGTATGCGGTGGGAACGAGCATTCCACCAGACGGTGAGCAACCGAGCGTACTTTGCGGCGTTATCGGCAACGTTGCCGTATTCACAAATAGCCTTTGGGGAGCGTGGACAATAAGAAAAGGGCTGGCAGGTGACGTAGTCGGCACAGCAAGGAGCGGACACAGCTATTCGCGTCTCTTGGGTGTTTCGCCGTGCGGAGAATTCATCGCGTACGACGTCCCGGGCGCTTTCTGGACACAAAGGAAGATCTACATTCATCATCTCAAGACCGGGCGGCGCGCCAGGCTTCGCATTTCGCCAAAGGGGCGACCAGGCACTTGGGTTGAAAAACGTGACGACATCTACGACCACAAATGAGAGGACGAGTTGTCTGCAATTTTTGCGCGGAAGGCCAGGCAAGAATTAGTTTTCATTCGTCGTAGCGTCACTGGGCGCTACGCAGAAGCATCCGTCGCAGACTTGTTCGAAACCAGGCACACCCGTGAAGCACTCGTCGTCTGAAGTACACGGTAATGCGCATTCATCGGAAAATTCGTCGCAAAGCTCGCAGTCTTCAAAGGGAGGGCAGGGCGGTGTACCCTCGCGACATTGGCCATTGATGCATTGCTCGTCGCCGTTGCAAAACAAACCGTCATAGCAGTTTGAATCATTCACGCACTCCGGCGTTTCAACGGTTTGATCGCCATCATTATTCGTCGACGGTGCGCCGGAATCGATATCGCACGCGCAAAGTGTCAACATCATGGCACTCGCGGCGGAGAGCATTCTGCAATATGGGAGGCGAATAGGCGTGGACATGCGCATTTCCGTCATGTGGACTTTCGATCAAGTCCCGAATTGCAAAATAACCCACGATGAAGTTGCCCTAATCTTACCCGGCTGCAAGTGTCAAACGGGGTAATTGCCTCGCATATGTCGATGCAATTGTGCGGCTGCGATTGGAACCTCTTTTTTTAACAGATAGTTGCGCGATTGCCCGGGGATTATTCACAGGCTGGCAGTCTTGCGCCCGTTCAAATACTTCGCCGCAAAAACTTCAGCCTTAACCAAAAGAAAACATGTTGATTATCTGGAGCAAATACTGCGGGGATAGGATTCCGCACGTCGTCGATGGGATGGTTGTTGGTTTTGGCGACGGATTGAAATTGAACTTGGCTCAGCCGCGATCGCCGTGGGCGGTTGAGTCCTAAGCGAACTGTTTTTGGAGGGGTCTAGTCGCGGGGAAAGAAGTCATCCTCTTGGGTCGGCGTTGAGTGTCGCGGTTTTCACACCCAATTGCTCACAACGCTTACCAGCAAAGCGCTCGCCATACATACGAATCGCACGCTTTCGCCGGCCCGACTTTCCCCTGCGGCTTTGATCCGAGATTCTTCCTGCCTTCATTATTCATTTGAACCGATCGGAATTTTGTAGGGTCCGCTGTGCGGACCGTTGTTGCGCGACGGTTGTTGTGCCCGACGAATCGGTCCGCACAGCGGACCCTACTTTGCTAATACGAGGAGCGAGTAGCGGCCCAGCACTCTTACAGCCAGGTCTTTGTGGACCTTGTAGGCGAGCTTTCTGGGAATGTTCATCAGGTTGGCTTTCCATCCGCGATTGGGCAGTTCGGTCGAACCGCAGGTGTAGAAGTAGTCCACGATTTCATAGCCCGTATCCTTCAGCGTCTCGAGGGCTGTCTCTTTGGAGAAATAGTGGATGTGTCCCACGGACGCCCTGGCTTTGGTGATCGGCGAGGCGCGGAGCACGGTTTGAACGGATAGATCGAGGGGGATATGAAAAATCTTGTGCTCGCCTTTGTCTTTCAGCTTGCGCAGAAACCCGAAGCAGTCCTCCACGTGTTCGATGACGTCCATCACCAGCACGAGATCGAAGCGTTCATCTTCTTCGAGAAGATCCTTCAGATAGAAGTTCAGGTTGTCGGCCGACCTGCTTTGGCACAGCTCAAACGCCTGCGGTGAAATCTCGTACCCGAAGTATTGCTTATCGCCGTACTTCTCAGACAGTTGAAAGAGAATCTCGCCCGCACCGCACCCGATCTCGCAGACCGTCGACGGATTCAGCCGGTTCTTTTCGACCATCTTGATGATCTGCTGGGCTTTCCACGGCGAATCCTCCTCATGCCAAGAAGGGTTGTTCTCCAGGTATTCCCCGTCCTCGTAGATTTTGCTCATGTCGTGTGCCCTGGCGATTCGTGTTTGGATTGCTCGAAAAGGAGCATTGCGCCTTCCGTAGAACCTAACGCAATGCAGGGCATTTGTATACGAATATTGACGGCACGAATCGACGCGATGTAAGTGCGCGCCGCGCTATGCCGGTTCGGCTGATTCGGTATCTTTGTTGAAGATGTTGATCTTCTGCCACGCACCGCTTCGCCACCGCCACCACAGCGCGAAGCTCAGGAAGATCAGTAGGAACGTGGCGGCTGACCATGGTCCGATGCTGCCCCATTCGGGCTTGAGCGTGGCGATCGCCCATCCGCCTCCGATGACGATGACCCAGTGGCTGATGACAAAGAGCATTGCCGGCCAAAACGTGTCGCCCGCGCCGCGCAGCGCCGAGTTGTAGGTGATGCCCAGGGCGTCTGACAGCTGAAAGATCACGGCGCAGATCATGATGCGCGACGCGATGTCGACGATCAATTCTTCATCATTAAACCACCCGATCAATTCGCGACGAAACATCAGGTAAATGATGCTCAGCGTTCCGAGGTACGCCACCAGCATCATCACCGCGAAGTTCGTGAAGCGCATGGCCAGCTTCGGATTTCCCTGGCCGACGGCTTTGCCCACGAGGGACGACAGCGCGATCCCCACGCCGATCGCCGGCATAAACGAGATGCGCATGAACTGCCACGCCACACTGCTGGCGATCAGGTCGGCATCGGCAAACATTCGGCCGATGAGCACATTGACGAAGAGCATCCAGACGATGACCTCGCTGACCCACTGCAAGCCCTGCGGAAAACCAACGCGGACAACCGCCCGTATTTTTTCACCATCGATCCGCCAAGTCGCACGCGACGAATAAGTCCCATGATTCTTACTTGCCAAAAACACCAGCAGAAATCGAACGAATCGGTACGACACACCGACCACCGTTCCCCACGCGGCTCCTGCAAATCCCATTGCCGGGATCGGACCGAGCCCGAACATCAGCGTCCAACTGACGGCGATATTCAAGACGTTCGCTTCGATCGCCGACCACATCGTCACCTTGGGGCGATGGATGCCGTTAAAGAATCCTGCCAGCGCCTCGCCGGCGATGGTCGGGGCGATCGACAGAATCATGATGTTGCAATAGAGCAGCTCGAATTCAGCGATTTTCTGACTATGCCCGATCATGTTGATCACGATCGGAAACACGACATAGAGTCCCAGGCACGCGACGCTGTACGCCGTGCCCAGGTAAATGCCTTGCCACGCGTACGCACTGGTTTCGGCGTTTCGACCGCGGCCCAGCGACTGCGACACGAACGTGTTGACGATGCTGACCGTACCGAGGCCAAGAACGATGAACGTCCACATGATCAACTGCGACGACAGGATTGCGCCCTGGGCCGCACCGCCGAACCCGTTGACCTTGTCCAGGTGGGTGATCATGGCGTAGTCGGCTAAGTCCATGACCAGGCGCGAACAGGTGGTGATGACGATGGGGATCGACATCGCCAAAACGTTGCGAATCTCTTCGCGCCGCTGTCCGTTCTTGAGCGTGGATTCCAATTTGGGTTGCGACGTATTCACGACTGTCTCAATTCGTCACTGGCACCGCGGCACATCCCGCGCATCGCACCCAAGGGAAAACCCTGCGAAACTGCCTTCAAATTCGATCTTTGGGGAATCTTGGCCCGATGGTTGAATCGCGCATCGAACGGATGCGGACAATACCCTTGGGGCGGGCCGACCGAGGACTTACTTGAACAAGGGTACTGTGATCATAACAAGAGTATCGTATGTCCTGCCCGCCGATCTGCAACCTTTCATGAATTAAATTTCCATTTGCGCGAGACCCCGCAAATCAATTCCCAGCCGGCCATTTCCCTGCAAGCCATTTCATTGTGTGGGCGATGGCGTTGGGTTATTTAATGACGGTCTACTTGGGACAAGGGTGGTTCCCATAACGGATTTACTTTGGATTCAAGGAGGAATGGACTTTGAAGATCTCAAAAGCAGGCGTTTTCATCGGCGGGTGGGCTGTGACGGTTCTGGTCGGCTGCACTGCCGTCGTTGTGCCCGGAGGCGACAATAATCTGAACGCGACGGAAGTGGTGGTCGGGTCAGGGTTTGTATCTGCCGCCCGCACGGGGACAACCACCGGTGTCAGCGACGATTCCATCTGTGACGGCTGGTACCCCGAAACGCCCAACCACGTGTTGCAGATCGATGCGTCGCTCGGGATGGCCATCACTGCCGAGGGGGTCAATGGCGAAGACGTTCGCCTGTGGGCCCAGTCCGGTCAGAGCAATTTCTGCGGCGATGGAGGTAGCGTGCAGGAACTCGCCCGGTTCTGGACGCGCGGTTCGATCGACATCTACGTGGGCACAACCTCCAACGGTTTCACGGCAGAATACAACCTGTCGTTCGACCCGAACTAAGCAGAGGGGAAGCCGCAACCGCAATCGAAATAAGCCGGCGGGGCGGGGTCAGCGGGCGTCGCTCGGGTTGACTATCCACCCCGTCGGGCTATGCTCCGGTCAGACGTGACGACACGCCTCTAACACACGCATTTTTAAGGGTTTTCCAATGAAAGACGTGCTGAAGCAATTGGGGATTTCCGACGTTTCACCGGGCGGTTTTTGTGGTGAATGGATGGGTTCGGGAGACAAGCTTGATTCGATGTCGCCGATCAACGGTGAGACCATCGCGTCGGTGACGCAGGTGACGGCTGACGAGTATGAGCGCATCGTGTCGCGAGCCCATGAGGCGTTCTTGTCGTGGCGAACTGTGCCAGCCCCCAAGCGCGGTGAAGTTGTGCGCCAACTTGGTAACGCCCTTCGCGAAAAGAAAGCCGCGCTCGGCGCGCTCGTCACCATGGAGATGGGCAAGATTCGGCCCGAGGGTGAAGGCGAAGTGCAGGAGATGATCGACATCTGCGACTTTGCCGTCGGTTTGTCGCGTCAGCTTTACGGTTTGACGATGCACTCGGAGCGCCCCGGTCACCGGATGTATGAACAGTGGCATCCGCTTGGCGTCGTCGGTGTGATCAGTGCGTTTAACTTTCCGGTGGCGGTCTGGGCGTGGAACTCGGCGCTGGCGGCTGTCTGTGGCGACTCGACGTTGTGGAAGCCGTCATCAAAGACGCCGCTCACCGCGATCGCCTGCACCAAGATCGCCGAGCGGGTTTGCAAAGATGCCGGCGTCGACCCCGCGATCTTCAGCCTCGTCATCGGGCGCGGTTCGACCATCGGTGAAACGCTTCTGCACGATAAGCGCATTCCGCTGGTGTCGGCCACCGGTAGTTGCCGGATGGGTTATCACGTCGGCGAGGTCGTGCACAAACGCCTCGGTCGAACGATTCTCGAACTTGGCGGTAACAATGCGATCATCGCGTCGCAACATGCCAACATGGATTTGCTCGTGCCCGCGATTTTGTTCGGTGCGGTCGGGACAGCCGGTCAGCGCTGCACGTCGACGCGCCGCATCATCGCGCACAAGTCGATCAAGGATTCGCTCGTCGAACGTTTGGTCAAAGGATACGCCCAGGTCAACATCGGCAATCCATTGGAAGAGGGTACGCTGATGGGCCCGATGATCGATGGCGGCGCGGTGGACGATTTGATGAACGCCATCGACAAAGTCAAAGCCGAGGGCGGAAAGATCCTTTGCGGCGGCGAGCGGCTTTCAGGTGATAAGTATCCGGGCGGCTGCTACGTCTCGCCGGCGATCGCGACGGCCAAGAACGAATGGCAGATCGTGCAGGACGAAACCTTCGCGCCGCTTCTCTACATCATGGAATACGAAACGCTTGATGAAGCGATTGCGATCCACAATGACGTGCCGCAAGGCTTGAGTTCGGCGATCTTTACCGAGAACCTCTTGGAAGCCGAACAGTTCCTTAGCAGCGCGGGCAGCGACTGCGGTATTGCCAACGCCAACATCGGAACCAGCGGCGCGGAAATCGGCGGCGCTTTCGGTGGCGAGAAGGAAACCGGTGGTGGCCGCGAATCCGGAAGCGACGCCTGGAAAGCCTACATGCGCCGCCAGACCAACACGATCAACTGGAGCAAAGACCTCCCGCTGGCGCAAGGCATCAAGTTCGGTTAGGCAAAAGTAGGGTGGGCCGTGCCCACCAAGTTGATAGCTCCCGATTGTTAAGCGCGTAGGGTGCGGCTTGCCGCACCTGCTGTCGAGCATCAATCATCTTTCTTGTTCGGTACATGCAAGAAACCGGGCGTGTCTTCGGTATCAACCAGCACGGTTGCATAGTGAAGCGTTGTCTCTTTGACAAACGAAGGCGTCATCGCAACAGGGCAGTTGTTCACGAATACGTGGCTCTCGATTTCCGCCTTGTCTGACTGCGTTTGGCCGCGTCGTTTCATACGCTGGATCGACATCGTTACCGAATCACCGTGCGAAATCGAAACCGACATGGACTGAAACGGATCGTCGGCACCGCATGTCAGCAGTGAATCGCTGAAATGCCAAGCGCCCGACGCGCTCAGTTGATCTTTGGTCGCGTAACCCCAGGCGAACTGATACTCCAACTTACCCTTCGCTTCATCGAGCGTGGCGAAACCGATGGCCACGCCGACTCGGTCGCCTTTATACTCGAAACCTTGAGCGACGAAATCAGTCACGATGACTCGCGGCCGAGTTTGATTATCGACTGGTTGATTCTCGACAGTGGGTCCAATGCGCGTCGGTGACTTCGAACCGTCGGGCCAGACCACCAGCGATGTCCCGTCGTCAGCCACTCCAATATTCAGCGACGCATTGTCGAACGTGAGACACACCTGCTTGGGGGCGTAATATTGCTTGTGATCGTTGTTCGAACTCTCGGCGTTTTCTGCAAATGTCAACGAACCGGTAGTAAAGGCGATGACCGCACCCGCCAGGCAAAACGATTGGAATCTGCCGATCATTCGCATCGTCTGTTTCTCCAGTCGAAGTATTTGCGTTGCATAGGAGCTACACGACTTGAGCCATGGCCATCTCATCGGCTTGGATTCTATTCTAATCGACGAATTGACCGCTTCTGCGTATCGTTGCCGTAACGTCGGGGCTGTTGCATTGCGGTGACGCCGGTTGTATCGCGTAATTACTTATGCCATAAATGGAGTGTTGCGGTTTATCGCAAAAGCTGACGGATCATATGAACAATCCCGGACCAAGTACGGTGACGAAATCGACTGGCGGCGGCAAGTCCGACGAAAAACTCAAATACTACGCCAAGATCGCGATGAAGCGTTTCCCCGAATTGGCCGCGCTGGAACACGACTGGCAGCGGAACAAGGTCGTCAAAGCCGCTCAGCAACCGGTGACCGGAAAGTACTTCTTGGGGATGTGTGTGATCCAAGTGATTACGATGGTCGTCACCCGCGATTGGGAGCGGCGGCTTGGGCTTCAAGGCACCCTGTGGTTCTTCCCCGTTCAAGTTGCTTTTCTAGCGCTCTGTTTCATGCTCTGGCAACAAGCCGTCTATGGGAAGAAGGCCGCCCGCGCGATCCGCACGAAGATCAACGAATTCGGCACCCCTGTCTGCATCGAATGCGGCTACCTGCTCTCCGGAACAGCCGAACCGCGCTGCCCGGAATGCGGTGAACCGCACGCTGCCGAGTGAGCACTAGATTCACTTCACCTCTGCGAACACGTAATGATGTTGGGCGTCGCGGAAGGTTAGCGTGCGTTTGTTGTTGATCTTTCCGATCACGAAGGGCACGCCGTTGAATCCGGCACCCACCGTTACGAAGGCCAGCGAGCCGTCGTCGTTGTTTCTTGATGCGACTTCGGTCTTCCATTCACCGAAATCGAACAGGACGGACTTGCCTTCTCGCCTGACGGTGATTTCGCCGAGCGATGGATTTGAATACTTGCTTGCAAGTTTGTCAGCCGCCTCGGCGTTGGCTGGTATCGTCAGTCGCTTTCGTTCCGCCTCGAGTGACGCCTTTCGGTTCCTAGCCGCTGTCGCGACGTTCTCTTCCGCTTCGGGTTTTCCATCGAAGAGGACTTCCAGCAGTCGCCGGCGAAACGAACCGAGCATCGCGCCGCCTTCATCGGCGTTGGTGAGGATGACAGCCGCAACATCGTGGTCGGGGAGGAAGACCATGTCGGACTTATAGCCGAACATGCTGCCGCCATGATGGACGACCGGGATGCCCATCTCACGATCGACTTGCCAACCCATCCCATAGGTGACGTCATTACCGATGTTGATCTGCGGAGCCCGGCGTGCAATCACGTTGGCTTCCGACGCGACGCGCGAACCATCGGGAAGCGCCCCTTTATTCAGTTCCATCTGCAGATACTTCAGCATGTCCCGCACCGTGCTCCAGCCACCGCCAGCCGGTCGAAGCGGCACGATGGAATAATTGGGGGCCATGTCGATCCTGGTGGGTTTGCCATCGGGGTCCCAGGCATGGGGTGAAGCGTGGTTGCCAGCTTGTGCACGGGAGAAGTCGAAGGTTGTCGACGTCATGCCGATCGGCGTGAAGACGCGCTCGTTCATTGCTTCGTCGTAAGCCGCCCCCAATTCCTGACCGGGTGAGATCATGTGCGCGGCGACATATCCGCCAGCGGCGGCCAGCAGGTTTGAATACTGAAACATCTCGCCGAATTCGCTGGTCGGCTGAAATGTGCCAAGCAATTCCATTTCGGTCTTGGGCGTCTGGTTTTTGAACTCCAGCAACCACTCGAAATCCTGTCGCGGCAATCCGGTGCAGGCGCAGACGAGATGTTTGATGAGCACTTTGTTGGTGGTTTCCGGGTCGCCGAGTTTGAAATCGGGCATGACGTCCACGACGGGGGTGTCCCACGTTACCCGGCCTTCGTCGACAAGGGTGGCGAGTAGAAGCGTGGTCATCGATTTGGTGTTCGACGCGACGATGAACATCGTGTCCGCATCGACCGGAGTCGAATTTCCAAGGGCCCGTACGCCGAGTCCACCTTCGAATACAACT
Source organism: Phycisphaerae bacterium (assembly GCA_030429365.1). Classification (GTDB taxonomy): domain Bacteria; phylum Planctomycetota; class Phycisphaerae; order UBA1845; family UBA1845; genus UBA1845. The sequence goes on along the minus strand of JAUIEW010000111.1, from coordinate 10 downwards.
TTGCCGTCTT